>JAHELU010000068.1 GCA_024644005.1 Acidimicrobiales bacterium
CCGCCCACTCTGCGTCCTCGAATTCGCCATAGCGCTCACAAGCTGTGGCGAATCCTGCGTCCTTGACTGGGTGGCGCCTGGCCTCCGAGAACCTCAACGGCGATCTTCAGCACCCTGCTAGTCGAGATAGTCGCGCAGGCGATCGCTGCGGAGCGGGTGGCGCAGCTTGGCCAGGGTCTTCGATTCGATCTGACGGATGCGCTCCCTGGTGACGCCGAACTCCTTGCCGACCTCTTCGAGCGTCCGGGGACGGCCGTCTTCCAGCCCGAACCGGAGCCGGACCACCTCCGACTCCCGCTCCGACAGATCTCCCAGCACGTCCCGCACCGTCTGCTCCAGCAGCTTGCGGGCCGCCAGGTCGAGCGGCGCCGCCCCCTTGTCGGCGATGAAGTCGGCCATCGAGGTGTCGTCCTCGTCACCGATCGGGGTGTCGAGCGACAGCGGATCCTGGGAGGCGATGCGGAGGATCTCCTCGACCTTGTCCGGCGGCAGATCGACCTCTTCCGAGAGCTCGGCGATGGTGGGATCGCGCTCCAGCTTGGCCCCCAGCGTCCGTTGCGCCCGGAGGACCTTGTTGATCGACTCGACCATGTGGACCGGCACCCGGATCGTCCTGGACTGATCGGCGATGGCCCTGGTGATGGCCTGGCGGATCCACCACGTGGCGTAGGTGGAGAACTTGAAGCCCTTCGTGTGATCGAACTTCTGCACCGCCCGCATCAGCCCGAGGTTGCCCTCCTGGACCAGGTCGAGGATCGGGACGCCACGGCCGACATGGCGCTTGGCGATGGAGACGACGAGCCGGAGGTTGGCCGACGTCAGCTCCTGTCGGGCCAGCTCGCCGTCTGCCACCTGGCTTCGCAGCATCTGTTGCCGCTCCGTCGTGTCGCCCTCCCACTTGCCCTCGCCGTTGAGCGCAGCGATCTCGGCTGCGGCGCAGGCGCCAGCTTCTATCCGCTTGGCCAGCGAGACCTCCTCGTCGGCGGTCAGCAGTGGTACCTTGCCGATCTCCTTGAGGTACATCCGCACCGGATCGGCCGATCCGCTGGCCCTCGCCATCGCGACCGCCGCCACCCGGGCCGGATCCTGCCGACGACGCAATTTGCGGCCGGCGACGCTCCCGAGCTCGTGGGCATGGACGGGCTCGTCGTCGAACGGGATGCCGTTGTCGACCATGAACTGCCGGACCTCGGCCAGCAGGTCGGGGGTGAGCTCGACGCGAGGCATGACCGCCACGACGTCGTCGACGTTGAGTGGGCGGCCCGCCTTGGCGCGCAGCAGCAACCGCTGTTTGTACTCCTCGGCGAAGGAGGACTCTGCGGACACTGCTGGCTCGTTGTTCAAGTACGGTCCTCCGCGGGTTCTCCCACCCAAGCTAGCAAGTCTGCGATGGCTCCCGCTTGCCGCGACGATTCCCGGACGTCCTCGAGCTTGAGTCGCAACCAGGTGTGCTCCCGGGCGATCTCGATCTGGCGTGCCGGTTCTGCAGCCGACATCGCGATCGCCGCTTCGGCCATGAGGTGCTCCAGATACGGCTCCCAGAGCCGTGCTGCCACATCGATCGGCTCGGCCTGTGACTCCTCGACCGACAACCGCTGGACCACTTCGGCCACCTCGGGGCCACCCCGCCCGATCACCTCGTGGAGCGATGCGCACTCCTGCAACAACTCGTAGGTGATGGCGCACAGCTCGTCACCGAACAGCTCCGGGACGAGCAGCCCGACGATCTCGTCCTTGCGGTGCACGGCCAGCTTCAGCGCCTCCAGCTCGGGACTGTCCCGCAAATCGGACCGGCGTGGGGGCGACAGCCTCGGCGGTGCGGCGGTCCCCCCGCCACCGCTCGCCGACCGCTGCTCCAGCTGTGCCCGGACCAGGTCGAGCTCCAGGCGGCAACGGGTGGCCACCGTGATGGCGTACTGGTCCCTGACCAGGGGGTCGGGGTGCTCCCGGATCATGTCCAGCGCCGTCTCGGCCGTTCTGGCCCGACCCTCGACGGAACCGAGGTCGCCTGTCGCCAGGGCTCGCTCGACCCGGAACTCGAGGAAGGGCCTGGCCCCGGTCACCGCCGCCACCAGCCGCTCCGGGTCGGACTGGCCGAGGTCTCCGGGATCGACGCCCGGCGGGAGGTCGGCCACCGCGACATCGAGATCGTGGGTCCGCTCCCACTCGTAGAAGCGGGCCGCCGCGTTCTGCCCGGCGGCGTCTGCGTCGAAGGCCAGCACGACCCGCCTGGCGAACCGCCGCAGCAGCTTCACGTGCTCCTCGGTCAGTGCGGTCCCGCAGGTCGCGACGGCGCGGCCGAGCCCGGCCGAGGCGAACCCGATCACGTCCGTGTAGCCCTCGCACACCACGACCTCGTCTGCCTCGACCACCTCGGCCTTGGCCCAGTTGAGACCGTAGAGCAGCCTGCTCTTCGCGTAGACCGCCGACTCGGACGAGTTCTTGTACTTCGGTCCGTCACCGCCGGGGAGGATCCGGCCACCGAACCCGACCGCCGTGCCCTGGGCGTCGAAGACCGGGAACAGCACCCGGTTGCGGAAAGCGTCCTGCTGGCGCCCGCGACGGTTGACGAAGCCGAGACCGCTGTCGGTCAGGTCCTTGTCGGACAGCTTCAGCGACCGGGCCAGCGCATCCCACTCGTCGGGAGCCCAGCCGACCTGGAACCGGCGAACCGTGTCCCCCTCCAGGCCCCGCCGCCGCAGATAGCTCCTCGCCGCCCCGGCGTCTTCGCCGGTCAGCAGCCGCTCGTGGTACCACTCGACCGCTCTGGCGATCGCCTCCTGCAGCTTGGCCTTGCGACGCCGGTCCTCGCCTCCCCCGGATTCGGTGTAGTGCAGGGTGACGCCGGCCTTGTTGGCCAGCCACTCGACCGAGCCGACGAAATCGAGGTGCTCCTTCTCTCTGACGAACGTGATGGCGTCGCCGCTGACCCCGCAGCCGAAGCAGTAGTAGAGCCCCTCCTCGGCGTTCACCGAGAACGATGGCGACTTCTCGGCATGGAAGGGGCACAGGCCCTGGAACCGGCGACCGACCCGGCGGAGCTGGGTGTACTGGGAGATGACCGCGACGATGTCACTGGCCTCGCGGACCCTTCCGATGTCCTCGTCGACGATCCCCACGAGCACTCAAACTACACCGCGAGCCAGACGGTGACCCATACCGCCGACCGGGCCGGGCCGTCACGACGCCGACAGGATCGACCGGAGGACCTTGAACGCTTCTGCGTGCTCGACGCCGATCTCCTTGCCCCGGAGGCAGGACAGCGCCGTCACCGACTCGGGGCTCCTGATGTGGGGGGAGGGCCGGGCCTGGGACCGGTAGGCGGCCAGCGCCGCCAGCTTTCGATCGATCACCTCGGTGACGTCGAGGAACACCTCGGGCCGGGGAATCGCATCGACCCACCAGAGGATCTTCGGCGACTCGTACACGAGCACGTGGGGCACCAGCCACTTGCCGAAGACGGGGGCGATCGGCCGGAGCGCGGCCACAGCGGTCTCGAACGTGGCGACGTGATCCTGGTCGTAGTCGGCGCCGGACGGGATCAGCACCAGCTCGGGCCGGAACTCGTTCATCCGCTTCTCGAACAGGTCGACCAGGTCCCGCTTCGGTACGGTGTCGAGCTGCTCGATCAGGTCCCGGTCGCCGTAGGCGACGTCCCAGTCGAAGTCGAGGAGCTTCGCCACCTGGTCGATCTCGTCCAGCCGCTCGTCGTACGTGGTGCCGCCGTCGGTGCCGTAGTGGTGGAACCCGTCGACGGTCATGAACTGGACCCGCACCGCGGTTCCCTGGTCGGCCAATCTGGCCAGCAGACCGCCGCACGCCAGGACCTCGTCGTCGGCATGGGGCGCGATGACGAGGACCCTTCCGAGGGCCGCGAGGTCCACCTACGGAACCTCGGCGCCGACGATCGGTCGGTAGTAGTCGATCGTCTCGCGGATCAGCGCGTCGAGCCCGATCCTCGGCTCCCAGCCGACCGACGGAGCCGCCCGCAGCACCGGGGTCTTCTCGAAGGACTCGGCCTCCTCGTACAGCTCGCCATGGATCCTCTTGGCATCGGCGTAGACCACCTCGGACGTCGAGCCGGTCATGTCCCGTATCTTCTCCGCCAGCGCCCGGACGCTGATCTTGTTCGCCGGGTTGCCGATGTTGTAGATCAGCTCGCCGGACGAGATGGCGTCATCCATGTGGTCGACGATGAAGCGGGTGAGATCGGTCACGGAGAGGAAGGCTCGCAGCTGCTCCCCCGTGGCGAAGACGGTGAGGTCCTCCCCCGCCAGGGCCTGCTGGACGAACGTCGGCACGACGAACCCGCCCCGCTCGGACTGCCGGGGTCCGGTGACGTTGAACGGCCGGATCACGATGCCCCGGAGGCCGCGGTGGCGGCTGTTGGCCACCATGGCCTCGGTCAGGGTCTTGGCGATGGCGTACTCGATGCGGACCGAGTACTCGACCGGCACCTGGATCGTGTCCTTCTCCGCCAGCTCCCCCGACCGCCCGTAGACCTCGGCCGACGAGAAGTCGCAGACCGGGACGTCGTGCTCGATGCACTGATCGATGACCACCTGGCAGGATCGCACGATGTCGGCTCCGAGCTGGCCGGCGAAGCGGAGGATGCCGGCTGGTCCGACCAGCGAGGCCGCATGGATCACCCGCTCGGCTCCGGCAACGGTGCCACCTGCGTCGAAGTAGTCCTCGACGCTCATCTGCAGGACCGTGCAGTCGGGGTGCTCGTCGTACGGCTCGGTCGACAGCACCGAGCTGACCATCGAGTCGATGATCACCACCCGTCGACCGGCGGCGAGGAACGCGTCGGCAACGAACGAGCCGATGAAGCCCATGCCGCCGGTGACGACCACTGCGTCGGCCGTTTCGGTCTCTCTCGCCGCCGTTCGTGAATCCCGCATCCTGTCCTGTTCCCACTCGGCCAGCCGGGTGGTGGTGCCCGACGGGGGTCGACAGATCCCCGCTCAGGTGGTCGTCAGGCGTGCCGAGCGGCTTGAGGAAGAGCTGGGAAGGTGGCTGGCGGTCCCGACCGGGCAGGTCGGGCGGGCAGGCGGGTCTCAGACGAGCCGCTCGGCCAGCCAGGCCGCGACCTCGGCGATGGGGAGCCGGACCTGATCCATCGAATCCCGCTCCCTGATGGTGACCGCCTTGTCCTCGAGGGAGTCGAAGTCGTAGGTGATGCAGAACGGCGTGCCGATCTCGTCCTGGCGGCGGTAGCGGCGGCCGATGGCCTGGGTCTCGTCGTATTCGACCATCCAGTGGGCCTGCAGCTCGGTCACCAGCTCCCGGGCCGGACCCGTGAGCTCGGGCTTCTTCGACAGCGGCAGCACCGCCGCCTTGAAGGGAGCGATGCGATGGTGCAGCCGGAGCACGGTCCGGGTCTCGTCGTTGACGATCTCGTCGTGGTAGGCGGCCATGAGGAACGCCATCATCGTCCTGGTGGCACCGGCCGCTGGCTCGATGACGTGGGGGACGTAGCGCTCGTTGGTCGCCTGGTCGTAGTATTCGAGCTTCTGGCCGGAGTGGGCCATGTGCTGTTCGAGATCGAACGATCCCCGGTTGGCGATGCCCTCGAGCTCGTCCCACCCCCACGGGAAGAGGAACTCGACGTCGCTCGTGGCCGCCGAGTAGTGGCTGAGCTCGTCGTCGTCGTGGGGCCTGAGCCGCAGCTGGGACTCGTCGATACCGTGCTCGACGTACCACTGGAATCGCTCCTTGCACCAGTAGTCGTACCACTGCTCGGCCTCGTCGGGCGGGACGAAGAACTCGAGCTCCATCTGCTCGAACTCCCTGGTCCGGAAGACGAAGTTGCCGGGGGTGATCTCGTTGCGGAAGCTCTTCCCGATCTGGGCTATGCCGAGTGGCGGCTTCTTCCTGGAGGTGTTGATCACGTTGGCGAAGTTGATGAACATCCCCTGGGCGGTCTCGGGCCGCAGGTAGGCGACTGCCCCCTCGTCCTCGACGGGCCCGGCATGGGTCTTGAACATCAGGTTGAAGTGGCGCGGCTCGGTGAACTGACCCGTCGTGCCGCACGTCGGGCACGTGTCGGGATCGTCGAGCTTGTCCTGACGGTGACGGGCGCCACAGTGGCGGCAGTCGACGAGCGGATCGGTGAAGTTGGCCAGGTGGCCGGACGCCTCCCAGATGGCAGGCGGCGACAGGATCGAGGCGTCGATGCCGACGACGTCCGACCGCAGCTGCACCATCGAGCGCCACCACGCCTCCTTGACGTTTCGGAGCATGAGCACCCCGACCGGTCCGTAGTCGTAGGCCGAGCGAAAGCCGCCATAGATCTCGGCCGACGGGAAGACGATCCCCCGTCGCTTGGAGAGGTTGACGATCTTGTCGAACAGGTCGGGGACTGGCTCGCTCATGGGACGAAGCGTAACGGCTGGCAGGTCGATAGATGGGCGAATTCGCTTGTCACGAGGCGATTCGTGCCGACAGGCTGATCGTGCCAGATCCCAACGCCGACAACGGCTTCGAGCGCGGACTCGACCGCCACGGTGCGACCGAGGCCGGCACGGAGAGAGCGCTGCCGAGGCGTATCGTGGCGACCACTCTCGACCTGGTGATCAGCATCGCGCCGGCCGCGATACTGGGCCTGCTCCTGGTGGAACGGTTCCCGCTCCTGGTCGACGACACCGGCCGAAGGGTCCTGTCGGACGACGATCAGCAGCGGATCGATGACATCGGTGCGGGGTTCAACCGGGCGATCGAGCTCGGTGACACCCTCTACGCGCTCGACGGCCTCGGGTGGTGGCTGACGACAGCGCTGCTGGCGGCGATGACGGTCGCGGTGTTCGTGGTGGTGCCCGCAGCGCTCGGCGGACGATCGCCAGGCAAGCTGCTGGCCGGCGTGCGGACGGCGGCGTCCGACCAGGCTGACCCCGGCCTCGGCATCGTGGGGGTGGGCGAGCACGACCGGGTCCACCCCGGTGACCCGAGCGACCCCGGGGACTCCCGGCCGACGGTGACGGACGACCGGGTGACGACCGGTGAGCGGGCCGTGGGCGACGCCCCCTCGCCGGCCACCGAATCGACCGCCGCTCCACAAGGAGCTGATGGTCCTGGCCGGCCGCCGAGGGCCGATCGGACCCCGGCCCAGGCCAACCTCGCCGACGAAGCGGAGTACCTGGCCTGGGATCTCGACGAGCGATCGACGCCGTCCGCAGCCGAGAAGCGAGCCCAAGTGGGAGCCACAGCAGCCACGTCGTTCGAGCGGTTGGCCCTCCCAGAGTCATCGCTCTCCGAGAGCCCGCTGGCCGCCACCACGCTCGTGCGTGACCACGAGCGGACGACCGAAGAACCGGCGCCGGCCCAGACGCCGGTGTGGAGCGAGAGATGGCAGGCCTGGCTGTACGAGGACGTCGGGACCGGGCGGTTGTTCCGCCACGACACCGAGCTCGATCGCTGGGTGCCGCTCGGTCGCGACGTCAGCGAGTAGCCGGCATCGCGCCGCCTTCTCTCCCGGACGGTGCACCGGCGGCGCACCTCATCGGTTGGTCTCCTCCTGAAGCTGCTCGTAGAGCACGGCCGACGACCGGAGTCGTCGCTCGATGTGCTGCTCTATCAACTTGGCGGCGATCGTCTCCAGCTCCTGGGCGACCGTGTCTGCCGTCGCGTCGAGGACGTGCCGGACCCGTCCTTCGAAGACATGGGCGAGCGCCCTCCTCGCTTCGTCGCTGATCGGCTCACCGGGGGGGCAGTTGACGCACAGCACCCCACCCTCGTGGATCTGGATGGCGACCAGGTCGTTCGCCGACCCGCAGCGGACGCAGGCGTCGACCAGCGGCTGCACGCCCTCGAGCACGAGGAACTTGGCCACGAACGTCGGGACGACCAGCGGATTGCCGGCCCGCTCCAGTTCCCGCAGCGCCCCGGTCAGCATCTTGTACAGCGCCCGGTTCGACTCGCCTTCCTCGACCGACGAGTCGACGATCTCCAGCAGGAGGGCGGCCCGTCCGTAGCTGTCGAGGTTCGCTCTGAGATTGGTGAAGGCCACGACCCGCTCGGCCTGGGTGATGATGTCCAGGTTGCGCCCTTCGTAGAGCTGGAGCTGGACGATCGATCCCGGCTCCAGACGGGAACCGAACTTGCTCCTGGTGCGGCGGACGCCCTTGGCCACCGCTCTTATCTTGCCCCGACCCCGGCTGAACAGCACGACGATCCGGTCGGCTTCTGCCAGCTTGTAGGTCCGGAGGACGACCGCTTCGTCCCGGTACAGGGCCACCGCGGGCTACGCCCCGAAATCGGCGGGGGTGAGGAGCACGATCATCGGCCGGCCGCAGCGCTACTGGTCGAGGCCGCCGAAGCGACGGTTGCGGCTCTGGTACTCGGCGACGGCGGCGGCGAGGTGCCGGCGCCGGAAATCGGGCCAGTAGGTGTCGACGAACACCAGCTCGGCGTAGGCCGACTGCCAGATCAGGAAGTTCGAGATCCGGTACTCCCCCGAGGTCCTGATCCACAGATCGACATCCGGCATCTCGGGGTCGTAGAGGTGCTTGGCGATGAGCGCTTCGTCGACGTCGGCCGGGGCCGGCCCGAGGGCCACGATCTGCTTGACCGCGTCGACGATCTCGGCCTGGGCCCCGTAGTTGAAGGCGATGGTCAACGTGAGGCGACGGTTCCCAGCGGTGAGGGTGACCGACTCGTCCATCCGCCGCAGCAGCCGCTTCGGGACCTTCCAGTCCCGTCGGCCCACGAATCGGATCCGGACGCCCTTCTCGTGCAACTCGTCCCTCCGCTGGACGAGCAGCGACTCGTTGAACCGCATCAGGAACCGAACCTCGTCGGTCGGGCGGCGCCAGTTCTCGGTGGAGAAGGCGTAGACGGTCAGCCACTCGATGCCCAGCTCCAGCGCGCCATCGACGACATCGAGGAGCGACTGCTCCCCTGCAGCGTGACCATCGGTCCGCTTGAGGCCCCGCTGCTCGGCCCACCGGCCGTTGCCGTCCATGACGCAGGCGACATGACGAGGCATGCCGGTGACGTCGGGGCCGGTGGTGGTCATGGTCTCGACCGTAGCGGTTGCCCTACGACTCCAACGACCGACACCGGGTTTTTCTGACCTGACACCGGGCCCATCGAGCCCGCCGGGGGCCGGCCGGGGGGCCGGTCAGACGAAGCTGGTCGGCGGCCCCGTGCCGGGGGGCCTGGAACCGGCGGCCGTCGTGGTCGGCCGACCCTCGGTCGTGGCGGTCGAGCCGGCCTCGGCCAACGACGGCGAGCCCTGCCCGGGATCGGTCGTCGACGGGTCGGTGGTCGACCTGGCCTCGGTGGTGGGTCCGGCCGTCGAAGCGGTCGTGTCCCCGGTGGTGCTCGGCGCGTCCGTCGTGGCCGAGGTGTCCTCGGTCGTGGTCTGCGCAGCCGCCGTGGTCGTCGTGGTCACCGTCTTCGCAGTGGTCGTCGTGGTCACCGTCTTCGCAGTGGTCGTCGTCCGCACGGTGCCTTCTGTCGTGGCTGGCGGGGCCGTCGTCGACGGTGGCGGCGGCGGCGAGGTCGGGGCCTGGGCCGGGACGGCTGAGGTCGGGGCCGCCGTCGATGGCGTCGAGGACGACGGCGGGGAGGACGACGCGGAGGACGACGGGGCAGAAGACGACGATGAGGACGACGAGCTGTCCAGTGCCCCCGGCTCGGTCGGCGGGGCGATCTCTGCCGCCGTCGAGCTGCTGAGTGGCGAGCTCGAGGTGGGCGCTCGCAGCCCTGCGGTGCCGGGGGCCGCGGTCGTCGAGACCGTTGACCCGGTGGATTCCGTCGACTCGGCAGTCTGCGTGTCGTCGGCGATCGTCGGTGCCAACGGTTGGGTGCCGTCCGAAGTGGAGGATGGCACCGTTGGTGTCGTTCGATCGACGCCCACGACGGTGCTCGGTGTCGCTGTCTGGGCCGGATCGTCGCGCAGGCCGATCACCGCGAAACCGATCAAGGCACAGGACACGGCGACTGCGCCTGTCACGGCGATCCAGAACCAGCGACGCTCCGCAGCGTCTAGCAACGGGGTGGGCACGAACCCGCCCCTGGCGGGCTGGGTCACCGTGGCCGCCATCGGCCTCGATGGCTGCTGGGTGACGGGGGCCGATGCCGATCGGAACAGGCCCTGGGCACCGGTCAGGCCATTCGCATCGGCCACGACCGATTTGCTGCTCGGTCCCTGCACCACCGTCGACCACTGCAACGACCTGGGGAGGGCCGCTTCGGTGCTGAACTTCAACCCACCGACCAGATCGGCGGCTGAGCTCGACGAGAGCTGCGCCGACAACGACGACTGAGCCGCCGCATCGCCAGGGCTCGGATCGAGCAGCGATCCGTCGCCTCCCAGCGGCTCGTCGAGCAGGAAGCCCGACCCCGGATCGTCGCGGTTTCGGTCCCGGTCCTGGCCCACCGGATCGACGAGCGACGACTCGTCGGTTGATTCTGCCGACCGGGAATCGGTACCCGCGGCCAAGAAGCCGGAGCGATCGACCCCAGGAGCGACGAGGTCGCCGTCGGCGGCCGGCTGCGGGGGACCGATGGGGCGACGAGGGAAGATCGGCGGGTCTATCGCGTCTTCGCCGGGCGCGTCGCCGCCCCCGTCGGTGCCTGCCCCATCACCGAGCGGCAGTCGATCGACCGAGAACCCCCCGATCGACGGGGCCGCCGAGCCGCGGTCGACCAGCGGCGACGCCGGCGGTGCCTCGGTCGTCCCGGCCACCGGGGAGCTGAAGAGCAGCTCGGCCAGGCGACCGGCGGAGTCGTCGTCCAACAGCGGACTGTCTGGTTCGTCCCGTTCGGCGCCGGGATCCATATCTGATGCCATCGAGATTCGCGCTCCGGAAGTGTTCGTGCCAGGCCGCCCAGCCACCGCATCCTAGTGCCTAGGCTTGCCCGGATGACCAGGGTCGTGGAACTGCTCGATAGCGTCACCCGGGCGCTGCCCGGTGGCGGCGAGGTCCGACCGGGCCAGATGGAGATGGCCGAGCGGGTGGCCGAGGCCCTGGCCACCGACAGCGCCGTGCTCGTCGAAGCGGGGACCGGCACCGGGAAGTCGCTGGCCTACCTGACCCCCGTAGTGGCCAGCGGGCGACAGGCGGTGGTGGCCACGGCCACCATCGCCCTCCAGACCCAGCTCGTCGACTCGGACCTCCCGCTGGTGGCCAAGGCCCTCGATCGACCGGTGACGGTGGCCCTCCTGAAGGGCCGGAGGAACTACCTGTGCCGGCAGCGCTTGGCCGAGCTGGAGCGGGCCCAGCGGACCGAGCAGCTGCAGCTCCTCGGCGGTCGCAACCCCGACCACCACCTCGAGGACGTGGTCCGCTGGGCCGAGACGACGACCGACGGCGACCGCGAGGAGCTCGACCCGAGCCCCCCGAGCGAGGTGTGGAGCGCCGTCTCGGTCGGCCCCGACGAGTGTCCCGGTGCCGCTCGGTGCCCATCGGGGGCGGCATGCTTCTCCGAACAGGCCCGGCAGCGGGCCATGGCGGCCGACGTCATCGTCACCAACCAGCACTACTACGGGCTCGACATCGCCTCCGGCGGGGCGCTGCTGCCCGAGCACGAGGTGGTGGTGTTCGACGAGGCCCATCAGCTGCCGGAGGTGCTTGGTGCCACCTGCGGCACCGAGCTCGGTGGCGGCCGGTTCCGGGCCCTGGCCCGCCGTGTCCGATCGATCCTGACCGACGACGAGCTCGCCATCGATATCGACACGTCGGCCGCTGAGCTCGACACCATCCTGCGGCCGACGGTGGGCCAGGCCCTGACCGATCTCGGTGAGCTGGTCGGCGTGGTGGTCACGGGTCGGGACCGGGCCGATCGGGTGATCGCCGCGCTGCGCAAGCTCGATCCCGGTGAGGGCAGCGACGTCGCAGCCAGGATCGAGCGGACCATGCTGGCTGCGACCCGGCTCGTCGACGACATCGACGCCGTCCTCGAAGCCGGACCCTCGGACGTGCTGTGGGTCGATGGCAGCCAGAACCACCCGACCCTCCGCCGGACCCCACTCGATCTCGAGCAGTTGCTCGAGACGAACCTGTGGGCCTCCAAGGCGGTGATCCTCACCAGCGCAACGCTTTCGGACGGCATCGTCGGTCAGCTCGGCCTCGGTCCCGAGCATTCGGTGCAACGGGTGGGCTCGCCGTTCGACTACGAATCGCTGGGGTTGCTCTACTGCCCCACCGACCTCCCCCCTCCCCGCAGCGAGTCCTATCGGGTGGCCGTCCAGGACGAGATCCTCACCCTCGTCGGAGCGGCGGGCGGCCGGGCGCTCTGCCTGTTCACCAGCTTCGGTGCCATGAGCGAGGCGGCGGAGCGCTTCGCCGAGGAACTGGACACACCGGTCCTGGTCCAGGGCGACGCCCCGAAGGGGGTGCTGATCGAACGGTTCAAGGCGGATCCGTCGGCCATACTGCTGGCGACGCTGTCGTTCTGGCAGGGCATCGATCTGCCCGGGTCGACGCTGACACTGGTCACCATCGACCGCCTGCCGTTCCCCCGACCCGACGAACCGGTGGCCCAGGCCCGCCGGGACAGGGCCGGGAAGGCGGCATTCCGGGAGGTCGACCTGCCCCGAGCCCAGACCCTGCTCGCCCAGGCGGCGGGGCGGCTGATCCGGCGGGCTGACGACCGCGGGGTGGTGGCGGTCCTCGACTCCCGGCTGGCCACCAACCGGTCGTACCGGTGGGATCTCGTGCGGGCGCTGCCGCCGTTCAAGCGGACCAAGGATCAGGACGAGGTCGTCGCCTTCCTGGCAGGGCTCGACGACGGCGGGTAGGCCGGTTCCAGGCGCACCGGCGATCAGTACCCCAGGCGCTCGATCGCCGAGCGGTCCTGCTGCCAGTTCTTGTCGACGTTGACCACGAGCTCGAGGAAGACGCCGTCCGGGAGCTGGCGCCTGACCCTGGACCCGACCTCCTTCAGGACCGTGCCACCCTTGCCGATCACGATGCCCTTCTGGGAGTCCCGCTCGACAAGGATCTCGACCTTGACCCTCGGCCACTCCCACTCGACCACCCTGGTGGCCACCGAATGGGGAAGCTCCTCCCGCAGCAGGTGGAGGAGCTGCTCCCTGACGAGCTCGGCCACCAGGAACGCCTGGGGGACGTCGGTGACCACGTCGGACGGGTACCACAGCGGCCCTGCCGGCAGGCGGGCGGCGAGATGGTCAACCAGTGCCGGGACGCCCTTCCCGGTCCAGGCCGACACCGGGAAGTAGGCGGAGCAGTCCAGCTCGGCCACCGCCGCCAGCTGGGCCAGCACCCGCTCTCGGTCGAGACCGTCGATCTTGTTGACGACCACCACCGTCTTGGCAGGGTCGAGCCGTTCGGCCAGGAAGCGATCACCCCGGCCGAAGCCGGATCGGGCGTCGATCACGAAGCAGACGACGTCCACATCGGCAAGAGCGGCATCGGCCGTCTCGTTCAACCGGTCGCCGAGCGCAGTCCGTGGCTTGGAGATCCCGGGGGTGTCGACGAAGACGATCTGGGCCTCGTCGGTGGTGAGGACGCCCCGGATCTGGTGGCGGGTGGTCTGAGCCTTGTCGGAGACGATCGTCACCTTGTGATCGAGGACCTGGTTCAGCAACGTCGACTTGCCCACGTTCGGGCGGCCGACGATGGCGACGAATCCCGACCGGAAGTCCCCGTCACGAGGACCCAACCGGCCGTCGGGGATCTCGCTCACTCCGTCACGTCCTGGGGTTGGGCCGGTGCCGGCAGCGAGATGACGACCTTGGTGATCCGCCGGCCGTGTATCTGCTCCACCCGGAGGCGGTAGCCGTCGACCTCGCACTCATCGCCTCGGCTGGGGACCCGTCCGAAGACGTCCAGCACCAGACCGCCGACGGTGTCCCAGTCACCCTCTGGCAGATTGATGTCGGCGACGGCGTTCAGCTCGTCGATGAGGATCCTCGCATCGACCCGTAGCGTTCCGTCGAGCTGGCGCTCGAGCATCGCCTCCTCGACGTCGTACTCGTCGACGATCTCGCCGACGAGCTCCTCGATGAGGTCCTCCAGGGTGACCAGGCCGGCCACACCGCCGTACTCGTCGACCGCCACCGCCATGTGGAACTTCTCCTTCTGCATCTCCTGCAGGAGGTCGGCGACCTTCTTCGTCTCCGGCACGAACCAGGTGGGGCGGAGCAGCGTGTTCACCTGCTGATCCGGGCGACCGTCCAGCTCGGCCCTGATCAGGTCCTTGACGTAGACGAGACCGACCACGTCGTCGACGTTGTCGCCAACGGCCGGCACCCGGGAGAACCCCGCCGCCGAGGTGACCTCCAGCGCCTCCTCGACCGTCAGCCGCCGTTCGACCGTGGTCATGTCGGTTCTCGGCACCATGACCTCCCGCACGATGGTGTCGCCGAACTCGATGACCGACTCGATGAGGTCGCGTTCGGTCTGCTCGATCACGTCGTCCTCGACCGCAGCGTCGGCGAAGGCGATCAGCTCCTCCGGCAGGGCGAACGGCCCGGTCCGCAGGCCACTGCCGGGAACGATCCAATTGGTCAACCCGATCAGCCCCCTGGCCACCAAGCGGACAGGTCCGAGCCTGAGCAGCACGGCGACCGGCCCCGCCGACAGCAGCGCCACTCGCTCGGTGTGGAGGATGGCCAAGGTCCGGGGCACGGCCTCGGCCACGACGAACGTGACGACGATGTTGACCGCAACCACCACCGCCACCCACGGCCAGCTGAGGAACCGGTAGGCCAGCACCGCCACGAGCACGGCCTGCACGAGCTGGGCGGTGATGATGATGAGCCGCAGCGGGTTCCTGGTCGACTCCGGCTCGGTGAGCAGCGCGATGAGCCGCCGCGCCCGTTTCGGCTCGACGGCCGCCATCGACTGGGCCCTGACCAGGCTGAACCGGGACAGGGCCTCCTCGGCGGCAACCAGCACGACGGCCAACAGCAGCAGGACCGCGGCCGCGGTGAGAGCGACGACATCGAGGGGTTCGAGCGACACCGCTAGCGCCCGATCATCGGTCCGGGTGCCCCAGCCCGAGCCCGGCCAAGTGGTGCCGTTCCCGATCTCGCATCACGGCGGTCTCCTCGGGCTCGGCGTGGTCGTGGCCGAGCACGTGCAGCACGCCGTGGATCACCAGCAGCGCCAGCTCCGCCTCGACCGTGCCGCAGTGGCCGGCGGCCTGACCGGTGGCCACCTCCGGGCACACCACCACGTCGCCCAGGTGGAGCGGGGGCCGATCCTGGGCTTCCGGCGGCTCGGGATCGGCTCCCTCGGCGACCCCTCCCGTGTCGTCGTCGGCCCAGCCGTCGAGCGGGAACGACAGCACGTCGGTGGGTCCGGGCTGGCCCATGTGGGCCTCGTTGAGGGCGGCCATCTCCTCGCTGTCGACGAAGATCAGGTCCAGCCGCCCGGCCGACACCCCCTCGCCGGTCAGGGTTCTCGCCGCCAGTTCGACCCAGCGGTCGAGGGTCGCGACGCCGGCTGCGGTCCGGTCGAAACCGACCACCTCGGGAGCCCGGTCAGACACCGTTCTCGGATTCGTGACGGGCGTAGGCATCGACGATGTCCTGCACGATCTTGTGCCGGACGACGTCGCCGGAGCGGAGATTGACGAACGCGACGCCGTCGATCCCGCCGAGGATGTTCTCGAGCCCGACCAGACCGCTGCGCCCACCGGCCACGTCGACCTGGGTCCGGTCTCCGGTGATGACGGCCTGGGAGTTGAACCCGATACGGGTCAGGAACATCATCATCTGCTGGGGGGTGGTGTTCTGGGCTTCGTCGAGGATGATGAAGCTGTCGTTGAGGGTCCGGCCCCGCATGAAGGCCAGCGGCGCCACCTCCACGACGTTCCGCTCGAACAGCTTGGCCATGTTGTCGGCGCCGACCATGTCGTGGAGCGCATCGTAGAGCGGGCGGAGATAGGGATCGACCTTGGACATCAGGTCGCCGGGGAGATAGCCGAGCCGCTCCCCCGCCTCGACCGCCGGCCTGGTCAGCAGTATCCGCTCGACGTCCTTGTTCTGGAGGGCCCGGACGGCGCAGGCCACCGCCAGCCAGCTCTTGCCGGTACCGGCGGGACCGACCCCGAACGTCACCGTGTTCGTCCTGATGGCATCGAGATAGCGCTTCTGGCCGGCCGTCTTCGGCCGGACCGGCTTACCCCGGTAGGTGGTGAGGACCCGTTGGTCGGTCAGTATCTCGGATGGCCGCTCGTCGTCCTGGATCATCTCGATCGAGCGGCGCACGACCGCCGGCTCGAGCGCCTCGCCCCGCTGCAGCACCAGCACGAGCTCCTCGATGACCTGCGCGGCGTCCTCGGCCTGGGCCCCGTCCAGCGATATCTCGTTGCCCCGAACGTGGACCGTTGCGTCGAAGGCATCCTCGACGACACGGAGATACTCGTCCCGCTCACCCAGCAGGCCGACCATGAGCTGGTTGTCGGGAACCCGGATTTTCACTGTCGTCGTCATCTACACCTGCGATCGTATCCAACCGCAAGGTGTCCGACGAGCAGGGAAGGTGAGATCGGACCGGCCTACCCGACCGCAGTGATCCTGGTCAGCCCGAGATCGGCCAGCCGGTCGACGGCGGCGTCGATCTCGACTCCGAGGATGCAGGCCACGGCCCGCAGGTCGTCGTGGCGGATGGTCAGGACCCGGCCGTTGAAGTCCTGGCGCTGGACCTGGATCATCACCAGGTACCGCCCGAGCATCTCACCCTCCGGTCGAGGCACGGCGTCGAGCTGGGTGAGGTTGATGGTCACCCCGTTCGAGCGACCGGTCCGGCCCGTCAGGTCGACCAGCTGCGAGCTGGCCGGGGCCACCGTCGAGCGGGGCAAGAGCTGATCGACCGGCACGCTGTAGTACTGGGCCAACCGCTCGAGCCGCGGCACCGAGATGGCCCGCTCGCCCCGCTCGTAGGCGCCGAGGACCGATGCCTTGAACTCCTGCTCGGAGTTGGCCTCGACGTCCTGGAGCGACAGTCGCTTCTGGCGCCGGATGGCCCGAAGCCGTTCGCCGACCCGTCGGCCATAGGCCGAACCGGCGTCGTCTTGATCTTCGAACTCACCCATGCCGCTCCTGGCGTCGCTTGCCATCCACTGTCAACGGTAACTGTCACTCAGAGCAACATCAACCACGCCGAGCGGTCGCTGCGGGCTGCCCGCCCACTCAGCGTGCGCGCCACGATGCGGCCAGCGCCCCGGCCACGATGGCTGCCGTCTCGGTCCGCAGGATCCGGCCCGGCAACCGGACCGACGGCCGACCCTCGAGCTCGTGGGGAGCGAACCCTCCCTCCGGACCGATGGCCAGCACCGGGTGCTCCGGCCCCAGTGGCAGGCCGGCGGGATCGGCCATGGCCACCGCCGGCTCGGCCGCCACGAACTCGGCCAGCTCCGTGAGCGGCTCGATCGTCGGTAGCCAGGGGTTCCTGGACTGCATCGCCGCCTCCCGAGCGATCCGACGGTGACGGTCGAGCTGCTTGGCCACACGGTCCGGGTCCCAGCGCACCACGGTCCGCGCTGTCGAGACGGGCACGATGACGTCGATGCCGAGCTCGGTGAGCTTCTGGACCACCAGATCGGATCGATCGCCCTTGACCGGCGCGAACCCGATCACCAGCCTGGGCCTGGCCCTGGCCTCGGTCACCGCCGGCCCGTCCGGTTCGATGATCTGGCCGAACCGGGCCGCCCTCCATGCCCCCGATCCGTCGCTCACCGTCAACGGATCGCCCGGCCGGAGCCGCAGCGAGCGCTCGAGATGGCGCCGGTCGCCGTCGCCGAGCGCCGGAGCGCCCAGATCGTCGACGAACACCATCGGCCGGTCACGCAGCTGCTGGAGCGGGTCGGTCACGAGGTCGGCTGGAGCGACGGCTGGCGGTCAGGAGAACTTGGACTTGAAGCGTCCGAGCAGGGTGTCCTCGCCGGGGTCCTTCACGTCCTCGCCCCGCTCCTTGGCCAGGAGCCGGAGCAGCTCCTCCTGCTCGGGGCTGACGTCGGTGGGGGTGTCGACGACGAGGGTCAGGACCAGGTCTCCCCTGCCCCGGCCCCGCAGTCGTGGCACCCCCCGTTCCCGGAACCGGAAGTTCCGGCCGGTCTGGGAGCCGGTGGGCACGTCGACCGACACCTCGCCGTCGAGGGCGGTGAAATCGACTGCGGCCCCGAGGGCGGCCTGGGTGACCGGCACGTGCAGCTCGGCCAGGAGATCATCGCCGCTGCGGACGAACTGGGGATGCTCCTCCACCCGGACCTGGACGTACAGATCGCCGGCCCCACCGCCCCGGCGACCGACCGCCCCCCGCCCGCTGAGACGCAGCGTCGACCCGTCGTCGACACCGGCCGGGACCTCGACCGAGTAGGTCTGCTCCTCGACCCGGCGACCTTCGCCGGAGCACTCGGCACAGGGAGTTGCGATGATCACGCCCTCGCCGGAGCACCGGGCGCAGCTGGCGGTGGTGACCATCTGACCGAGGATGGACTGGCGGACCTGGCGGACCTGGCCGGAACCGCCGCACTGATCGCAACGGATGACCTCGGACCCCGGCGCCGCCCCCGTGGCCTCGCAGATGTCGCAGGCGACAGCGGTCCGGACGGTCACGTCCTTGGCCACCCCCCGCACGACGTCCTCCAGCGTCAGCCGGGCCACGACCTCGAGATCGGCGCCGCGCTGAGGTCCGGCCTCGGACCGGCCACCCGTGTTGAAGAATGCGTCGAAGAGGTCGCCGAGGCCGCCGCCGGCGAACGGATCTCCGGCCCTGGCGCCAGACGAGCCGAAGCGGTCGTAGCGGGCCCGTCGCTCCGGGTCGCCGAGCGCCTCGTAGGCCTCGGCCACCTGCTTGAACCGGGCCTCGGCATCGGGGTCGCCGGGATTGGCGTCCGGGTGCAGCTCCCTGGCCAACCGCCGATAGGCCCGCTTGATCTCGTCCTGGCTCGCCGAACGATCGACGCCCAGCAACTGGTAGTAGTCCATCGGCTATCCCTCGCTCAACCGGTTGCCCAGTTGATTGCTGACGACCGCGACCGCCGACATGGCCTGTGGGTAGTTCATCCTGGTCGGCCCCAGGACGGCGATGGACCCGGCGTGCTCCCCGTCGATCTCGTACGGCGAGACCACCAGACTGCACTCCGACAGCGGCTCGACGCCGGTCTCGGTGCCGATGGCCACGGTCAGTCCCCGCTCGACGACGTCGGCCAGCAGGCTGACCACCACCAACTGCTGCTCGAGGATCGTCAGCACCTGGCCGACCGATTCGACCGCCTCGAATGCACCGGCCACCTTGGAGGCGCCATCGACGTAGACCCGATCGCCGTCGCCGCCCGACGCGGCGATCCACCGGTAGAACTGCTCGGCCAGCGAGTCCGCGGCCGGGTCGCCGGTGGCGGTGAGGGGCCGGGGCGTCGCAAGACCGG
The DNA here is from genome assembly GCA_024644005.1 of Acidimicrobiales bacterium. GTDB lineage: Bacteria > Actinomycetota > Acidimicrobiia > Acidimicrobiales > SZUA-35 > JAHELU01. The sequence goes on from JAHELU010000068.1 coordinate 19,348, forward strand.
TCTCCTCGAGCGCAGCCCGCAGCTGAAGCGTGGCGTCGGTAACGGTCTGCTCGCCGATATCGGCGTCGAAGTCGAAGCTGTTCTTGATGATCTGCCCGTTCGACAGGACCAGCACCATCATGACCGTCCGATCGGCCAGCGAGACGAGCTGGACCGATCGTACCGACGCCGCCTCGTCGGACTCGTCGACAACGACGGCGGCGTAGTCGGTCAGGTTGGCCAACAGGGCGGCGGTCTCCCGCATCACTTCTTCGATCTCACCCCGCATCTGACCGAAGAAGTCGGCGACCTGGCGTCGCTCCGCGGTTGCCAGCCTGGCGACGTCGAGGTGGTCGACGAAGTGGCGGTAGCCCTTCTGGGTGGGGACCCGGCCGGCCGAGGTGTGGGGCTGGCGGAGGAATCCCTCACGCTCGAGAGCCACCATGTCGTTACGGACCGTGGCCGGCGAGACCTTCACGTCGGCCGAGGACACGACGGCCGATGATCCGACCGGTTGTGCTGTCTCGGTGTATTCCTCGATGACCGCCTTCAGAATGGCGGCCTTTCGTTCGTCGAGCATGGTTCTCGTTGTCGATGATTCGTGCACTGGCCTGAAGGGCATTCTATCGAGGCTTCGCCTCAAGCCCAGTCTCTGCGGATCCGCTCGTAACGGTCGAGCGACTCCCGGCGCTCGACGTCGTGGTCGACCACGGGCGGCGGGTAGCCGGCCGGGGCGCCGGTCCTCTCGGTCCAGGGGGCGTGAATCGAGCGGTCCGGCAGGTGGGCGATCTCCGGTATCCAGCGCCGGAGGTACCGGCCCTCACCGTCGAACTTCTTGCTCTGGGAAACCGGGTTGAAGATACGGAAATACGGGGACGCGTCGGTGCCGGTGCCGGCCACCCACTGCCATCCGTGGCTGTTCGAGGCCAGATCGCCGTCGACCAGGTGGTCCATGAAGAACCGGGCACCCCTGGTCCAGTCGATGTGGAGGTCCTTGACCAGGAAGCTCGCAACGATCATCCTGACCCGGTTGTGCATCCAGCCCTCGGCGACGAGCTGGCGCATGCCGGCGTCGACGATCGGGTACCCGGTTCGTCCGTTGGCCCAGGCCTCGAACCGTCGATCGGCCTCCTCGCCCTCGTCGAGCTCCATCGCCGCCATCCTCGACACGTAGGCGTGGCGAGCGGAGTCCGGACGGTCGTACAGCACCTGGGCGTAGAACTCCCGCCAGCAGAGCTCGCTGCGGAAGGCCTCCGCACCCGGTGAGTCGTCCAGGTGGTCGAGGAGCTGACGGGGATGGAGCACCCCCCACTTCAGGTATGGCGAGAGCCGCGAGGTCCCTTCGATGCCGGGCAGGTCTCGGCTGGCGGCATAGCCGTCGACACCGGTGTCCAGGAACCGCTCGGCGGCCGCCCAGGCCCCCGCTTCACCGGCCGGCGGCAGCTGGACTGCGACCGGGGGCTGGTCCGGCAGCGCCCAGGGCCCGTCGAGCTCGAGCCACTCGACCGGGATCTCGGGTAGCGGGTCGGCCCAGCCATGAGCCTTCCAGGACCGGAAGAACGGGGTGAAGACCTTGTAGGGCGTCCCGCTCCCGGTGGTGATCGACCCTGGGGGCACGGCGTAGGGCGAGTCGACCAGGCGCAGGTCGACGCCGCGCCGGGCCAGCACGGACCGGACCTCGTCGTCTCGCTGCCGACCGTAGGGACCGAAGTCCTCGGTGGCATGGACGGTGCCGGCCCCGCAGCTGTCGGCCAGCTCGGCAAGGGCCTTGGCCGGCGGGCCGTCCACCACGACCAGCGAGCCGTGCATCGATCGGTCGAGCGCCTCGAGCGACCGGACGAGGAAGGCCCGCCGGTTGGCGCCGGCCGGCCCCCAGAGCGCGGGATCGATGACGAAGACGCCGACGACCGGCCCCTCGGCCGCCGCTGCAGCGAGCGCCGGTTGGTCGGCGATGCGGAGGTCGCGGCGGAACCAGAACAGCGTCGGCGTCGACATCGCAGCGAGCCTAGTGGGGCGTCCCCGACCGGGACGTTCTCCGATCCGTACGACCCGGTGACCACCGGACTGTTTCCGTATGGCCCCAATGACGTCACGCTCGAGGTGACGGATCCTTCAGGCGCCGCCGACA
>JAHELU010000069.1 GCA_024644005.1 Acidimicrobiales bacterium
GGCTTGGCCCGGTGGGGGTGGTGGGAGCTCGTCGTAGGGGACCGGTCCCGGTGGTGGGGGTGGTGGTTGCTCGTCGGCGGCCACCCAGGGGTACACCGGGTCGCCGAGGGTCGCCGCCGATCGGTCGGCGGTGGCGGCCGGCGTCCACGGCGGCGGTGCATCGTCGATCGCAGGTGGTGGCTCGAGCGCCAGGACCGGTGTCGGTCCGGCCTCGGCGGGCTCGACGGCCAGCTCGTTAGCCTGTGCGTCTTCGGGCTGCCCTCCGGGCTCGGCCGGTCGCGCTTCCTGGCCGAGCACCGAGATCGGTACGCGGGCGCCGGTCCCCGGCACGGTGCCGGCCATCAGCCGAGTCCATCCCGGGGAGGGGAGCGGGTCCGAACCGTCCTCGGGTCCGACGGCGAGCGTGATGTGCGGTCCGCCGGCGAAGACCGTGTTCCAGCCGGTTCGGCCCTGACCCCGATGCCGCTCGGTCGGCTCGATCGCCATCGCCTGATCGAACAGGAACACGATCGGCTCCGGCGCGACGTCGAGCAGAGCTGCGACCCCCATCGGTTGCTGGGCCACCACGAAGGCCTGCAGCGCCTCGGCAACCGGGCCGAAGTCCCACTCTCCACCGTCGACCAACCGGTCGACCAGGTCGGTCACCACCGGTGCCACGGCGTCGATGCCGGCCGTCGACACGACCACCGTCAAGGGCTTGCGGTGCACCACGATCCCGTTCCCCGGCACCACCGTGGCCGCATTGGCCGCATCGACCGGCGTCATCGCGGTTCCCTCATTCATGCTCCGTCCTCACCGGACCCACCGTGTGTCGCCCTGCCGCTCCCGAAACCGGGCCCTGTCGGTCGGGATTGCACGCACGATAGCGTAACGACCGGGCGAGGCTCATGCCCGCTGGCCGGTCCCACAGGCGACGGTTGTCGCCGGGTGTGCACCCAGCTCGATCGGGCAATCGGCTATCGTGTAGTCCGTGAGTCGTAGCACCCTTCTTTCGGGGTGTGTTTACCAGCGGTGCTGCTAGGATCTCACGGCGGGCGGTAGGAGGAACACCAAGCGTGAGTACCGTGCAGCACGTCCTGGGTCGAGAGGTCCTGGACTCGAGAGGCAATCCCACGGTCGAAGTGGAGGTCATGCTCACCTCCGGAGCCCGCGGACGAGCGCTGGTACCGTCCGGCGCGTCCACCGGCCAGTTCGAAGCCGTCGAGCTCCGGGACGGCGGCGACCGGTACGGGGGCAAGGGGGTGCAGACTGCGGTCGGGCACGTGAACACAGAGATCCAGAGCGCGCTCGCCGGGGCAGACGCCTATGCCCAGCGCGAGATCGACCAGATGCTGCTCGACCTGGACGGCACGCAGAACAAGAGCAAGCTGGGGGCGAACGCCATCCTCGGCGTCAGCCTGGCTGTGGCCAGGGCGGCCGCAGACGACCTCGACCTCCCGCTCTACCGCTACGTCGGTGGGGCCAACGCCCACCTGTTGCCGGTACCGATGATGAACGTGCTCAACGGAGGCGAGCACGCGGACAACAACATCGACTTCCAGGAGTTCATGATCATGCCGATCGGCGCCGCCTCCTTCTCGGAGGGGCTGCGCTGGGGCGTCGAGACCTACCACGCCCTGAAGGCGGTGCTCTCCAAGCGAGGCCTGTCGACGGCCATCGGGGACGAAGGTGGCTTCGCGCCCGATCTCGGCTCGAACGAGGAGGCGCTCCAACTGCTGCTGGAGGCCATCGAGCTGGCCGGCCGAGCGCCGGGAGACGAGATCGCGCTCACGATGGACGTGGCGTCCAGCGAGTTCTGCAGCGACGGTGTCTACCACCTGGCGGGCGAGAACCGTGAGCTGTCCTCCGAGGGCATGGTGGAGCTCCTGGTCGAGCTGGTCGACCGCTACCCGATCGTCTCCATCGAGGACGGCATGGACGAAGAGGACTGGGCCGGTTGGGCCGCGTTGACCGAGGCCGTCGGCAGTCGCTGCCAGCTCGTGGGCGACGACCTGTTCGTCACCAACACCGAGCGGCTGTCCCGAGGTATCGAGACCGGGACCGCCAACTCCATACTCGTCAAGGTGAACCAGATCGGCTCGCTGACCGAGACGATGGAGGCGGTCCAGCTCGCGTCCACCAGCGGCTACACCTCGGTCATGTCCCACCGCTCCGGGGAGACCGAGGACACCACGATCAGCGATCTCGCCGTCGCCACCAACTGCGGTCAGATCAAGACCGGAGCACCGGCCCGCAGCGATCGGGTGGCCAAGTACAACCAGCTCCTGCGGATCGAGGACGACCTCGGCGGGGCGGCCCGCTATCCGGGCGCAGCCGCGCTCCGGGGAGGCTGACGGTGGGACGGCGGTCGCAGCGACGACGAGGCCGATCGCGGGCGAGGGAGCTGATGCCGATCCTGATCGGCCTCGGCCTGGCGCTGACGGTGCTGGCCGGCCTGGCCGTGCTCCCGGCCAAGACCTGGTTCTCCCAGCGCCAGAAGATGCAGGCCGCCGAGGCGGAGATCACCCGTATCGAGGCCGAGTCGGCCAGGCTCGACCGGGAACTGGAGCTGCTGGCCACGGACGAGGAGATCGAGCGGCGGGCCCGACGCGATTTCGACCTCGTCTACCCGGGCGAGGAGAGCTACCGGATCGTCCTACCGGACGACGCGCCGGTCACCGAGTCGAGCGGCTGAGTCCATCCTCTGCGGCCGACGGCGGACGGCGTGGTCGGTCGGCGGTGGCGCCGCCGCCCGCATCGTTGCGATACTCGGCTGATGTCGGAGAGCGAGCAGAACCGGCGAGTGGTCATCGCTGCGTTGCCAGAGGACCGTCTCGAACCATCGAACTTCGCGGTGGAGGTCGGGCCGCTACCCGAGGTGGGGCCAGACCACGTCCTGTGCCGGACGACGGCCATCACGATCGGCGCCGGTCAGCGGGCCGGACTGCAGGGGAGCGCGAGCTATGCCGGCGCGCCCGAGGTCGGTGCGGTGATGGGCGGGTCCGGTCTGGCCGAGGTGGTCGCCTCGGGCTCGGCAGACTTCGCGGCCGGCGAGCTGGTGCGGGCCACGACCGGCTGGCAGGACTACTCGGTCCACCGGCCGGAGTCGCTGGCGCCGGTCGATCGTGCCGTCGATCCTGCCCACCTGCTCGGGCCGCTCGGCATCAACGGCCTCACCGCCTACTTCGGGCTGTTCGACGTCGGCGGTGTCGAGGCCGGCCAGACTGTGGTGGTCTCAGCCGCCGCTGGCTCCGTCGGTCACCTGGTCGGCCAGATGGCCAAGGCGGAGGGCGCCCGCGTGGTCGGCGTCGCCGGCTCGGACCACAAGTGCGAGCTGCTGGTCGACGAGCTGGGCTTCGATGCTGCTGTCAACCGCCGGTCCGACGAATTCCGAGCCGAGTTCCGAGCCGCGACCCCCGACAGGATCGATGTCTACTTCGACAACACCGGAGGATCGATCCTGGAGAGCGCGCTGTTCCGCATGGCGGTCGGAGGGCGGATCGTGTGCTGCGGGGTCGCCAGCCAGTACGACACCGCATCGCCATCGGCCGGGCCCCGCGGGGTCCCGGGGTTGCTCGTCAACAACCGGGTGCGGATGCAGGGGTTCCTCGTGTTCGACTACGAGGATCGCTACGACGAGGCCAGGGAGCGCATCGGCGGGTGGATCGACGCCGGCCGGCTCCAGCCGAGAGCCACCGTCTACGAGGGCCTAGAGGCGGCTCCGCAGGCCTTCGTCGATCTGCTGGCCGGCACGACGATCGGGACCACGGTGGTGACCACGACCTGACCGCTCGCCGACCGGCCGGAGCCCCGCTCAGGGCCCGAGATCGACCCGAATCACCGAACGGCTCCGAAATCGGGCACCATTGAACCATGTCGAACGTCATCGTGCAGCTCCTCAACCTGGTGACCCTGGTGTTCGTGGCCAGAGCGATCATCAGCTGGTTCCCCATCGGGCCGGACTCTCCGGTCCGTCCGGTGGTCGACGCGCTGTACGGGGTGACGGAACCGGTCCTGGCCCCGATCCGCCGGCTCCTGCCCCCGATGGGTGGCTTCGATCTGTCGGTCATCATCGTGATCTTCGGCATCCGGCTGCTCCTCGTGCCGTTGGTCAACAGCGCCCTGTAGCCGGCGACCGCAGTCCCTACGGGCCGCCCCCAGGCTCTGGTGTCCCTGTCGATGCCGTCGAGGGAAGCGTGGGGCACGCTGGCCGCCAAGCGCCGAAGCGCTTGGCTGGCCAGGTTCGCCGTCCGGGAGGGAATCGGTCGGCGATCTCGTGCCGGTGCGATCAGCTGGTCGGTACCGCAGCCGGAGCCACGCTTCCGTCTACCGTCAGGTTGGCACAGCTGCGGCCTCCTGTGTTGGCGGGCTGTGCCACCGCTCGACCGAGGGACCCGTTTGCGAGGCTCCGAGGAGGTGCGCCCGGCCGATTTGTGCAACAATCCCCGACGGTAACCAATTCTGAAAGGGGCTCCCGTGGAGATATCCGTTGAGATCAACGGTACGAGTCATACGAGTGACGTCGAACCGCGCACGCTGCTCGTCCACTTCATACGAGATGCAGCCGGACTCACCGGCACGAACATCGGTTGCGACACCTCGTCGTGTGGAGCTTGCACCGTCCACTTCAACGGGGAGGCGGTGAAGTCGTGCACCATGCTGGCCGTCCAGGCCGACGGCCAGAGCGTGACCACCATCGAGGGTCTCGCCAACGGCGACCAGATGCATCCCATGCAGCAGGCGTTCATGAACTGCCACGCCCTCCAGTGCGGGTACTGCACCCCTGGGATGGTGATGGCATCGGTCTCACTGCTCGACGAGATCCCCGATCCGACCGAGGACCAGGTCAGGGAGGGGCTGGAGGGCAACCTCTGCCGCTGCACCGGCTATCACAACATCGTCAAAGCGGTCCTGAGCGCAGCCGGAGGTGGCCAGTGATCCCCGTCGCCTTCGACTACATCCGGGCCTCGTCGGCCGACGAAGCGCTCGCTGCCCTCGGCGAGCACGGCGACGAGGCGAAGCTGATGGCCGGGGGCCACTCGCTGTTGCCGATGATGAAGCTGCGGCTGGCCTACCCGTCGGTGATCGTCGACATCGGTCGGCTGAGCGATCTTTCGTACGTCAACGACGGCGGCGACCACCTCGCGATCGGAGCGCTCACCCGTCATCGAGACGTCGAGATCAACGAGATGGTCCAGGAGCACGCGCCGCTGCTGGCGATGGCCACCGCCCACGTGGGTGACCCCCAGGTCCGTCACCGAGGCACGATCGGAGGCTCCCTGGCCCATGCCGACGCCGCAGGAGACCACCCGTCGGCCCTGCTGGCCCTCGGCGGGTCCGTGGTGGCCACCAGTGCGTCGGGCGACGAGCGGGTGATCGACGGCACGGACCTCTTCACCGGCTTCCTCGAGTCCAGTCTCGAGCCGACCGAGATGATCACCGAGATCCGCATTCCGAAGCACACCGGCCAGGGATGGAACTTCCAGAAGTTCAACCGCCGCGCTCAGGACTGGGCGATCGTCGGGGTGTCGGCTCAGCGGAGCAACGGCTCGGCCAAGGTCGCGCTGGTCAACATGCACCCGACGCCGATCAGGGCGACCGCCGTCGAGGAGGCACTGGCAGGCGGGGCGTCGGCTGCCGAGGCGGCCGACCAGGCTGCGGTCGGCATGGAACCATCCGGTGACCTGAACGCCAGCGTCGAGTACCGGAGCCACCTGGCACGGGTGCTGACCCGTCGGGCCCTGGAAGCAGCCGGTATCTCCTGACCGAGTCGGCTCGACGTCGGCTACGACCGGACGACGACCGCCCGGAGCATCGGACCGAAAGACCTCAGTGGCTGATCGGATCGTCTCTCTGCTCCCGTCGGCCACCGAGGTTCTCTGGTTCCTCGGACACGGCGACCGGGTGGTCGGTGTCACCTTCGAGTGCGATCACCCGCCGCAAGCCGCCAGGCTGCCCCACGTCACCGACACGATCGTCCCCCCGGGGCTGGCCCCGGCCGAGATCGACGCGCTGATCCGATCGGCCATGGACGAGGGGCGCGAGCTGTACCGGCTCGACCGTGACCTGTTGCGGGCGCTCGATCCGGACCTGATCGTCAGCCAGGACCTCTGCCGGGTCTGCGCGCTGCCGGCGGGAGACGTGGATGCCGCAGTTCGCGAGCTCGGCTGCTCGGCTGCGGTGTTCAGCTACGACCCGATGACCCTCGACCAGGTCTTCGAGGAGATGGCGGCCCTCGATCACCTCGTCACTTCGGGCTCCACCGGCGAGGACCCCGGGTCTGCACGGCGCGACGGGTCCGGCGAGGCGCCGGTGCTGGCCCGGCTCCGGGAACGGGTGGCGGCCGTCGAGGCCCGGGTGGCCGACCGGGACCGGCCGAAGGTGCTGCTGCTCGAATGGCCCGATCCGCCGTTCACCGCCGGCCACTGGATACCGGATCAGATCGCACGGGCCGGCGGCCAGCCCGTCCTGGCCCATCCCGGTGGGCGATCGGATGCGACCACCTGGGAAGCGGTCGCGGAGTCGGAGGCCGACGTGCTCGTTGTGGCGCCGTGCGGCTTCGACCGAGCCGGCGCGGAGCGCCAGCTGGCCGACGTGATCGCCCGAGCCGCTGTCGCCTCCCTGCCGGCGGTCCGCAACGGCCGGGCCTACGCCATCGACGCAGACGGCCTGATCGTGCGACCCGGCCCGCGGCTCGTCGACGGCATCGAGGTCCTGGCCGAGTTGCTCCACCCGTCGGCGTGACCGGTCCGGCCGGCTGGGGGCCGGTCCCCGCCCCCCGATAGACTCGGACCATGAAAGAAATCCTCGGAGATCTCGAGCGGTGGCGCCGACAGGGCAAGCGGGTGGCGCTCGCCCGGGTGGTCGACATCGAGGGCTCCGGACCGCGCCTGCCGGGAGCGGCGATGGCGGTCACCGAGGACGGTGAGGTCGCGGGCTCGGTCTCCGGCGGCTGCGTCGAGGGGGCGGTGGTCACCGAATCGCTGCAGTGCCTCGAGGACGGCTCCCGCCGGATCGTGACGTTCGGCTACTCCGACGACGAGGCCTTCGCGGTCGGGCTCACCTGCGGCGGCACCATCCACCTCTACCTCGAACCGCTCGACTGGTGAGCGATTCCATCTTCGACACGCTGCGGGCCGCCATCGAGGCCGAAGCCCCGGTGGCCCTGGCCACCATCGTCGCCGGTCCCGGCGATCCAGACGACCTGCCAGAGGGTCTGGAGGTCGGGGCCAAGATCCTGGTCCGGCCAGACGAGGAGCCGCTCGGCTCGCTCGGCAACGAGGATCTCGACCGGGTGGTCATCCGTGACGCCCTCGGTGAGCTGTCGGCCGGCACCACCGGCATCCGGCACTACGGCCCCAATGGCGAGGCCCGCCAGGACGTCCTGGCGGTCTTCGTGGAGTCGTTCGCACCGCCACCTCAGATGCTGATCTTCGGAGCGGTCGACTTCACCGCCGCTCTGAGCCGTGTGGCGAAGATCCTCGGCTACCGGGTCACGGTCTGCGACGCCCGGCCCGTGTTCGCCACCACCCAGCGATTCCCCTATGCCGACGAGGTCGTCGTCGACTGGCCGCACCGGCTGCTCGACAAGGTCGGTCCCGACCTCGGCCAGCGTGATGCCATCTGTGTTCTCACCCACGACCCCAAGTTCGACGTGCCGGCGGTGATCGCTGCGCTGAAGACCGACGTGGGATATCTCGGGGCCATGGGGTCCCGCCGCACCACAGAGGACCGCAATCGGCGGCTGAAGGAGGAGGGGGTGGCCGACGAGCAGCTGGCGACGATCCTGGCTCCGATCGGCCTCGACCTCGGTGCGAGGACACCGGAGGAGACGGCCATCTCGATCTGTGCCGAGATCATCGCCCTCCGGTCGGGTCGGCACGCCCCCTCGCTGCGCAACACCAGCGGCGACATTCATTCTTGACCACCATCGCAACCCGACCCGACCTGGCGTGGCATCCATGACCATCGCAGGCGTGCTGCTGGCGGCAGGAGGGGGCAGCCGGTTCACCGACGGGGTCCACAAGCTGCGTGCCGACTTCCGGGGCCGACCCCTGATCGCCTGGTCGCTGACGGCGGCCGACGAGGCCGGCTTCAACCAGCTCTACGTCGTCACCGGCGCCGCCGACGTGGCGGACATCGTGGCCGAGGTGGCGGGGGAGCGGGCAACGATCGTCGACAACCCCCGCTGGGCCGAAGGTCAGGCCACGTCCCTGGCCCTCGCTGTCCGCAGGGCCACGGCAGACGGCCATCGAGCGATCGTGGTCGGCCTCGCCGACCAGCCGCTGGTCCCGGCCTCGGCATGGCGCTCGGTCGGGGCCGCGGCTGGCGAGATCGTGGTGGCCTGCTTCGACGGCGAGCGGCGCCCGCCGGTCAAGCTCGATCGCTCCGTCTGGGCCGATCTCCCCGAAGTGGGCGACGAGGGGGCGCGATCGCTCATTCGACTGCGGCCCGACCTCGTTTCCGAGCTACCGTGCAGTGGTAATCCCGTAGACATAGACACCCTGGAGGATCTCCAGCGATGGAGCTGACCAACGAATTCGTCATCGACCGCGGCATCGAGGAGACCTGGACGATCCTCAACGACCTGGAGTTCATCGCCCCCTGCATGCCGGGGGCCCAGCTGACCGAGATCGAGGGCGACGAGTACCGCGGCCTGGTCAAGATCAAGGTCGGACCGATCACCGCCAACTACAAGGGCAAGGCGTCCTTCGTCGAGCAGGACGCAGCGAACAGGGTGGCGAAGCTGAAGGCCGAGGGCCGTGATCCCCGCCAGGGCAACGCCAACGCCATGGTCACCGCTGAGATGGCGCCGATCGGGCTCGATCAGACCAGCGTCAAGATCCACACCGACCTCGGTCTGAGCGGCAAGATCGCCAGCTTCGGTCGGGGGGCCATCGAGGACGTGTCGAAGAAGATCCTCGGGCAGTTCACCGAGAACCTGCGGGAGAAGCTCGAGGGCTCGGGTGAGGTCGGTGGCGTCACCACCCAGGAACCTGCTGCGGCCGATGGCTCGGTGGCCGACGTGCCGCCGCCGGTGTCGCCGAGCACCACGGCCGCCGGCGCTGCGGGCACCACCGGTGTCCGCCAGATCGACAGCCCGGAGGCCGAGGCGGTCGACCTGCTCGCCGTGTCCAGCGGGACGATCATGAAGCGGGTGGTCCCCACCGTCGGCGGTCTGGCCGTCCTGTTGGCCATCATCTACTGGATCATTCGTTGACCGACCCTGGTCGAGGAGTGGCCGCATCGGCCGATGAAGTCCTCGATCAGGAGCGGGTGGCCGAACTGCTGGGTCGAGCGCCCCAGTGCGACTACGAGATCGTCGTCCGACGGGCCGACGGGTGGCCGGTGGTGCTCCGCAACGAGCCACTGCTCCACTCCGGCCGGCCGATGCCAACCCGATACTGGCTGGTCGACCGGGCGCTGAACCGGGAGATCGGGCGGCTGGAGTCCACCGGTGCGGTCGATCGGGCCGAGGCCGAGGTGGACCGGGCTGCGCTCGATGCCGCCCATCGGGCCTACGCAGCCGAGCGCGATGCCGCCATCGAGGACCACCATCAGGGCCCGGTGCCCTCCGGTGGCGTCGGCGGGACCCGGATCGGGGTGAAGTGCCTGCACGCCCACTACGCCTACTTCCTGGCCGGTGGCGACGACCCGGTCGGGCGGTGGGTCGACGAGCGGCTGCGCCTCATCGGCCGGCACTTCGATCCGGCCGTTGCGGCCGTGTCCAACCCGTGAGCGGGCCCTCCGACGGCCCCCCGGTCGCCGTGATCGACATCGGCTCCGGTGCGGTCAAGCTGCTGGTGACCGACCGGGCCGGTCTGGTCGACGGGGTTGCGACGACCCAGCTCTCGGTCAAGACCAAGCTGTTCACCGACGGGGCGGCGATGCTGCCGGCAGCCGGGATGGACGCCACCGCCGCAGCGTTCGACCGCTTCGCCGAGGTGCTGGCGGCGACCGAGCCGGCGTCGGTCGCGGTCGTCGCCACCGCGGTGGCCAGGACCGTTCCCGACATCGATTCCCTTCACGCCCTCACCGAGGAGAAGCTCGGGGTGCCGCTCCAGGTGCTGAGCGGGAGCCGCGAGGCAGAGCTGGCCTTCGCCGGAGCCACCCTCGGTCGCGACATCGACGGGCCTGTGGTGGTCGTCGACATCGGTGCGGGATCAACCGAGTTCGCCTACCGATCGGGTGCCGATCCGATCGGGGCGATGTCGTTGCCCGTAGGTGGCCGGACCCTGACCGACGCCTATCTGCTGGCCGACCCGCCTCGGGCCGATGAGCTGTCGTCGGCGCTCTCGGTCACCGAGCTCCATCTCGATGACCTGCGACGAGAGCTTCCGGACCTCGTCCGTGCCGTGAGCAGTGGAACCGTGATCGGCGCCGGGGCGACCGATCAGATCGCAGCGGTGGAGATCGGTGTGATCGACCCAGACCAGAGCGTCGACGGCTACCGGCTGGAGAAGGCGGGGGTCGAGGAGGTGTTCCGTGTCCTGGCCACCGAGCCGGCGGTGGACCGGGCCTGCAATCCTGGACTGGCCCCCGAGCACGTCGACGACATCGTCGGCGCCCTCTGCGTCCTGGTCGAGTTCATGCGCCGGTTCGGCGTCGAGGAGGTCGTCGTCTCCGAGCGGGGGCTGCGGCACGGGCTTGCGGCCGAGCTGATGGCGAAACGGTAGGCTCGGTCGTGTGGCTGACAGTCTCCTGGGTCGAAGGATACTCCTGCGCCCACTTCGTCCGGAAGACTTCTGGAAATGGCAGGAGGTTCGGCGCCGCAACGCCGACTGGCTGACCAAGTGGGAGCCGAGTCGACCCGCCGGGGCCCCCGACGTGATCGAGGATCGGAGCGCCTTCGCGCTCCGCTGCCACGCCAGGGACCGGGAGTGGCAGCTCGGCACCGGCTACGGGTTCGGTGTGTTCGTCGGCGGGGTCTTCTGCGGCGAGATCAACCTCAACTCCATTCAGCGAGGCCCGTTCCAGAACGCCTATGTCGGGTACTGGATCGACGAGGAGATGGCCGGCTGCGGCTACACCCCGGAGGGGGTCGTGCTGGTGGCCAAGTTCGCGTTCGAGGAGCTCAAGCTCCATCGGATCCAGATCTCGATCGTGCCCCGTAACACCGCATCGCATCGCGTCGTCGAGAAGCTGGCCATCCGCAACGAAGGCATTGCCGAGCGGTACCTCGAGATAAACGGAACCTGGGAGGACCACGTCCGCTACGCCATGACCTGCGAGGAGTGGTTGGAGCGACGGGCCGAGCTCACCGCCGCATGGCTCTAGCGCTGGCTGTAGCGCTCCCGTGGCCGGACGAGTGGTCCGGATCAGCCCGACGAGATCTTGGCCCGCAGCTTGGTCAGTAGCGCCTGGAAATCCGGCTGTCGCGTCGACCAGGCCTGCGGTCCGAGCTCATGGTCGACCGCCGCCCGCTGGCTGGCCACGTACTTGATGTCCTGGATGGTCTTCTTCGTCTTCAGGAGCAGGTCTCGGGGCACGGTCGACGCCTTGGCGGCCATCGCCTGAGCTGCTGCCAACAGCTCGTCGTCGTCGTAGACCTGATGGACCAGCCCCACCCGAGCGGCCTCCTCGCCGTCCATCACCTGTGAGAAGAGCACTGCGGCCATCGTGGTCTGTGGTCCGCAGATGTTCTGGAACATCCAGGTGTGACCACCGCCGGGGTGGATGCCGAGCTCGAGGAACCGATCATCGAACCGGGCCGACCGGCCGGCCAGCCGCACGTCGCAGATCAGCGCGAGGTTCATGCCGGCCCCGACGGCGGCGCCGTTGACCGCGGCGATGGAGGGCAGTGGCGACCGGCCGACCCTGAGGAAGCCCTCGTAGATCGCCAGGAGCCCCTCCTCCTCGGACCCACCGAGGTGGCTGAGATCGGCTCCGGCGCAGAACGCCGGAGGGGCCCCGGTGATGACGAGCGAGTTGACCGACGTGTCGGCCTCCAATCGACCGATCGCCTCATCGAGCTGATCGCACATCTCCAGGGTGACTGCGTTGCGGCGATCGGGATCGTTGAGGGTGATCGTTCCGACACCGTCGGTAACGTCGACGTTGATGAGATCCATGGCTGCAAGTGTGCCAGTGCCCGAACGGACCGACCAACCGGTCGTCGGGCTGATTCCCGCTCGGCCAGGCTCTACGATGGAAGTCGATGTCTGAGGTTGGCCAAGGACCACCGCAACTGATCCTTGCCTCGGCATCGCCCCGACGCAGGGAACTGCTTCGGTTGCTCGAACTGCGCCCGACGGTCCTGCCGGCCGACATCGACGAAACGGCGCTCGTCGGCGAGAAGCCGGCCGAGCTCGTCGAGCGGCTGGCCCGCGAGAAGGCGACCTGGTCATGGGCCGGCCTGGCCGACCGGACCGGCGACCTCAGCTCGAGCACCGGCACCGATCGTGTCGATCGACGGCCCGCTGCGCTGGTCGTCGCAGCAGACACGGTCATCGATCTCGACGGCGAGATCCTGGGCAAGCCGGTCGACGATGCGCATGCCCGGGCGATGCTGCGAGCGATGTCCGGACGATCCCATCACGTCCTCACCGGCGTGGCGGTCTGCGGCAGCCGGTCTGCCGGTGCTGTTGCGACGACGGTCGATGGCCCGGACGTCCATGCAACGGTCGAACGGACCGAGGTCTGGCTGCGTGCGCTGTCGGGCGCCGATCTGGACTGGTACGTCGCTTCCGGGGAGCCGATCGGCAAGGCCGGCTCCTATGCGATCCAGGGCCTCGGCGCGCTGCTGGTCGAGCGCATCGAGGGGTCGTATCAGAACGTGGTCGGCCTACCGCTCGCGGCGCTCGACGAGCTGACGAGGCGATTCGGTTGGCCCCTGCGGGAGCTGACCGGGTCGTGAGGCACTTCCGCAACACCGCAGTCCTCGAGGAAATCCGGTCCCTCCCGAGTGGCGCAATACACATCAAGCGGGTGTTGTGGTCGGGTGTCCTGCTGTCGCTCGGGGCCGTCGCCATCTACTTCATGCAGGACCAGCTGCGGGACGTGCTCCAGTCCGGCGAGCGATTGCGGACCATCCGGCCGATCTGGTTCGCGGTCATGCTGGCCGCCGAGGTGATCAGCTTCGTGTGTCTCTGGTGGCTGACGAGGATCGTGCTACCCAGCGTCACCTGGTTCGTCTCGGCCACGAGCCAGGTGGTGTCCAACGCAGTGAGTCGGGTCATTCCCGGCGGCGCCGCAACCGGTGGCGCCGTCTACTACCGGATGCTGTCGGTGGCCGGCGTCCCACCGACCGAAGCTGGCGGCGCGCTGGCTGCCACATCGATCCTGACCACGGCGGCGCTCGTCGCCATCCCTGCGGTGGCCGGCTTCATGGCGCTGCTCGGCGCGCCGGTGCCGGAGAGCCTGTTGCCGGCGGCCGTCGCAGGGGGCGTGCTGTTCCTGGTCTTGAGCGCGATCGGCGCCGCCGGCATGGCGTTCGACCGCCCGCTGGAACTGGTGGAGGCTGCGCTCGACCGGCTGTTCGGCCTGGTCGGACGGGTCCTCAGGCGGGATTGGGGCGTGGACCGTGGTCTGCTTCGCTCGGAGCGGGATCGGTTGGTCGAGGTGCTGGGATCGCGCTGGCCGGCTGCCATCGCCGCATCTGCCGGCAAGTGGGCGTTCGACTACCTCGCGCTGATCGCCGCACTGTACGGCGTGGGGGCCGACCCCCGTCTCAGTTTGGTGCTCCTGGCCTACGCCGGCGCCCAGGTGCTGGCCATGATCCCCATCACCCCAGGGGGCTTCGGGTTCGTCGAGGTCGGTCTCTACTCGTTGCTGGTGATCTCCGGTATCAGCGCCCAGGACGCCGGCCTGGCCGTCGTCGCCTACCGGCTCGTCTCGCTGTGGGCGCCGATCGTGGCGGGCCCGTTCGCCTACATCGCTTTCATCAGGCGGAGCCACCGCCTCCGGCCGGCGATCGATGGCGTCGAGGAGCCGGCGGCGCCTGAACGGGGCTAGCCGGGGCGCCAGTCGTCCCGGTCGGCAGCCTCGAGGTGGCCGCGACCCTCCTCGCAGGTGGCGTTGAGCGGGCACCAGCGGCAGCCGTGGCCCGGCGTTCGCGACGGCTCGACCGGTTCCGGTGGAGCCAGCGACACGAGCTTGGCCACCCCGTCGACGACGCGCTTGGCCGCCGACCACAGCAGATCCTCGGTGACGACCTCGCTGCGGGGGGAGCCGGCGTCCAGGTAGTAGTTCACCAGCAGGCGGGGTGGGACGCCGATCTTGAGGGTCTCCAACAGGGCGTAGAAGCGGAGGTCCTCGAGATGGGCGTGCGACGGCTGACCGGTCTTGAGGTCGATCAACACCTTGCCCGCCTCCTGGCCCCTGGCCTTGCCGAGGCTGAGGTCGACCCGACCCCGGAGCGTCAGCTCGTCCCCGCACAGCAGCGCCCGGACTGACGACTCGGCCACCGGCACCCAGCGGCGGCTGAGCGGCGGGAAGGTCTCGGTGAAGGTGGTGACGAAGTCGTTGGCCCGTCCCGAGAGCTCGGCCCGCTCCGCCTCGCTCAGCTGCTGGATGAAGCTGCTCAGCCCCTTCTCGTCCGCCTCGATCCTGGCCATCGCCCCTTCAACCAGATCGAGAGGCGTTGGCGTGCCCCGGTGGGCGACCAGCAACTCGATCGCCTTGTGGGCCACCGACCCTCGTGCCGAGGCGACCGACCAGGCGAACTCCTCGGAGCTGTCTGCGATGTACCGGGCCTCGCACCCGTGGAGCAGCCCGAGTTGGCGCTTCGTGACGAACAGTGGCGCCTCGCACTCGGCGAGCAGGGGTTGCATGGCCTCCTCGAGGTCGTGGCGCAGATCGGTGCGGAGGTCGATCCGGAAGGTGGGACGATCGGTGGTGCCGAGCTCGTCGAGGACCTGCTGCTGGGCCGGGTTCAGGCGCAGTCCCTCGGAGGGCGAATCGGTGGCCCCGTGCCCCGCCGAGCCGTCGACCGAGCCGTTCGTCGAGCCGGTTGCGATCCCCTTGGGCGATCCGGTTCCCTCTTCTGGTGTCCATCCGCTCACTCGTCCAGTGTGCCCCAGTCCGGTGACAGGTTCGGCGGACCATCGCCGTGATCGTGGTGCCGCCGTCACCGAGGCTGTCACAGGTCGCGGTCATAGTGGATCCCGTGGAGAAGTGGCAGGAGCAGCCCCCTCGTTTCGAGACCCTCGGTTCGACCACCGAGTTGACGTCGGTCCGCTTCGCCCAGATCGCTCGGCTGCTCAATCAGGTGGCGAAGGATCAGCGCCTACGCACCCCGGCGTTCCGCAGCCCGCCTCGGGCGCCGGGGCTTCGTCGGTCGATCAGGCGGCGGCCGGACGGTTCGGCAACGGTCTCGGTGTCACTCCGCGGCCGTCCGGCAGTGGCGGTGGTGGCCGACATGATCGATGGCGTGATGGCGGCCAACGAGCCCGGTTCCACCCGCTCGGCCGGCATCCGTGATCGGTTGTGGTTGGCCGCCACCCCGCTGCTCGTCCAGGAGGGCGGCGTGAGCACCGCTCGCAGTGCGGCATGAGCAACCGCACACAATGCGGCAGCTTTCGGCCGGCATGGCCCGCACCGCTGTCTTGTGCTTGGCATACTGATCGTGACCGAGCACGATCGCCAGGCCCACAGGGTGAACACACGTCGAGCAGGAAGCCAGTGTGGAGAGATCGAGCATCAAGAAGCAGTGAAGAGATCGAGCACCGAGCAACAGTGATGAGACCGAGCACCGAGGAACGGTGAAGACACTGCCCGCCCCATCCGGCTCGCGTTCGCTCCGAGACCGGTTCGACCCGATCAAGCTCGTGATCGTGCTCGTGCTGATCGTGTTGGCCATCGGGGTCTGGTCGATCGCCCGCAACCGCGTGGTCGGGCCGCTGGACGGCCTGGTCACGGAGCGCCTCTGCCTCGATCACGGCGAGCTGATCGAGCGGCCGGTGACCGGTTACGAGCGCTCCAACCGCTTCGGTCTGGTCAACCGGTCGTACGGGTCCTGCAGCTTCGGTCAGGGGCCGGAGGGTGAGCCGCCCATGACCCTGACCATCGAGGAGACCGAGCCGGGGCCGCTCTACCGGGCGGCCAAGTGGATAGGCATCATCGTGCAGCTGGGCATCGTCAGCATATTCCTGCGGCTCACCGTGGATCCCGTGCTCGATCTCTACCGGTACGTACGGTCGAGAGCGTCCTGACCCACCGGTAGCATCGCCGGCCCGCCGGCATCGAAGACGACGAGCACCGCGGCCACCGCGACCGCCGCGCTCAGCCCGACGGCCTCTTCGGCCGATACCACAGGTATGGATGGTCGCAAGCTGGTCGTCATCGAGGCCAACGAAGTGCCGCGCCGGGTCGTCGTCGACGTTGCCGCTACCGGCCGGACCCCGTTCCTGGCCGCGCTCATCGAGCGGGGAGCGCTGGTCGAGACCGTGGTCGACGAGGAGCTGCCCCGAGAGCTCTACCCGTCGCAGTCCTGGGCATCGATGAACACGGGTGTGACCTTCGCCGAGCACGGCGTCTACTGGTACGGCGATCCCAAGCCGGATGCCCATCCGCTCTACTGGCAACGGGCGGCCATCGCCGGTCTCTCGATCGGGCTGGTCAACACCCTGCACTCGTCGCCGATCGACCGCCAGTGCCGCAACGGTGACTACCGGTTCGTGATACCGGACTGCTTCAGCGCCGGCCACGAGACCATCCCCGCCCGATACAGCGGCTTCCAGCGGGCGAACACGGCACTGACCGGGGCCAACAGCCGCCGCACGAGCCTTCGTCCCGATGTGGTGCAGCTGGCCCGGCTGGCCCGTGCCGTGCCCACGCTCGGCACGAGGGCGTCGACGCTCGCCGACATCGCGAGGCTGGTCGCCGGCGTCGCCCTGGGACGAATCCCGAGGGAGCGACTGCGGACCGGTCAGTTCTTCGTGCTCCGGGATCTGTTCCTCCGGCTGCTGGCCCAGGAGTCTCCCGATCTCGCAGTGCTGTTCACCAACCACGTGGCCGCTGCCATGCACCGCTACTGGTACGCCATGTATCCCGAGGACTTCGCCGACGAGCACTATCGCTGGGACTGGGTGGCCCGTCACCGCGACGAGGTGACGATGGCGATCGTGGCCCTCGATCGCTTCCTGGGCGAGGTCCATCGCTGGTGCGTCGCCAACGACCGCACGCTCATCGTCTGCTCCTCGATGGGCCAGGGTCCCAGCTCCCGACTCGATACCGCACTGGGGCACGAGGCGGTCATCGTCGACCCCCTCCGGTTCCTGCAGGCCCTGAAGATCGGGCCCGACGTCGAGGTCCTGGGCTCGATGGCGCCGCAGCTGACGATCGATTGCGGCACGGCCGACCGGGCAGCCGAGGCGGCTGCCCGGCTCGACGATGTCGACGCCGGTCAGGTCTTCTGGGACGTGGATCGGGCCGCCGGCGTCGTCACCTTGACCTACGAGATCGACGTCGTCGACGAGCGGACGGTCAAGATCGGCAGGTCTCGTCGGCTGGCGAGGTCCGTCGGGGTCGAGGTGTATCCCGTCGACGACCACTCCAGTGGCCGCCACATCGCTCGCGGCATCCTGGCCGTCGCCAACTCGCCGACGTTCAAGCCGCCGACGGACGGACTGCTGGACTACCTCGACTATGCGCCGGCCGTACTGCGGCACCTCGGCGTCGAGCCGGATCCCCACCATCGGCTGCCCCAGTTCAGGATCTGATCCGGCCCGGCGACGGCCTCCGGGTGGTCTGCCATCATCCCGAGCTGCCGTTCGATCCCGCTCCAGCCCGTCACTGATCCCGCCCGGTCGCCGGCATCAGTCCTGCCGACCGGGGAGACGATCTACGCTGGACCACCACGCCCGGGTGGCGGAACTGGTAGACGCAGAGGGCTTAAACCCCTCGGACCGGCAACGGTCATGCGGGTTCGACTCCCGCCCCGGGCACCCTCCCAACAGGGAAAACACGGAATCGCTTCTCCTGGTCCGACTCAACCGAATCGCCCGACGCGCACGATACGCGCACAGCTGATAGCCTCGAGGTCATGGCGAGGGGATCGGTCTTCCAGCGAAACGGCAGCTACGGCTACCGGATCGACCTCGAGCCCGACCCGGCCACCGGCAAACGCCGCCAGTCGTCCCGCCAGGGCTTCCGCACCAAGCGAGAGGCCGAGACGGCGCTCAGGACGGCGATGCACGACGTGGCCCAGGGCATGGGCGTCAACCGCTCGTCGCTCGACCTGGGCACCTTCGTGGACGACTGGCTGGAGACGCAACGCCAGCAGCTTAAGGAGACGACGTGGGCCAGCTACCGAGTCGCCGTCGAGCGCATCAAGCCGGCTCTCGGCCGTCGCAAGCTCAAGGCCCTTGCGCCACTCGACATCGAGACGTTCTACAGCGACCTGGCCGAGACTGGCAGCCGAGCCGGCAAGCCTTTGAGCGCCAAGAGCGTCCGCAACACCCACGTGGTCCTCCGCAAGGCGCTTGCCGACGCCGAGCGTCTGGGCCTCGCTCCCCGCAACGCCGCCGCAGCGGCCAAGCCTCCTGTAGTGGATCCGGTCGAGCATCAGACCTGGGACTCCGACCAGGTCGTCCAGTTCTTCGAGCACGTCAACGACGACCGCTTCTTCGCCGCATACGTCCTGGCCGCCACCACCGGCATGCGCCGAGGCGAAGTGCTCGGCCTCCGCTGGCCCGATGTCGACCTCGACGCCGGCCAGCTCGCCGTCCGCCAAACCGTGACCACCGTCAGCTACCAGCCGGTGATCACCACGCCCAAGACGGAGCGCAGCCGCCGGGTCGTCTACCTCGACGAGCACACCGTCGATGTGCTGCGAGCTCATCGCCGCCGCCAGGTCGAGGAGCGCAAGGCCGCCGGCCCCGCCTGGTTCGACGAGCACGATCTGGTCTTTCGCGACGACCTCGGCGACGTCGTCAACCCCGACTGGTTCTCCCGAGAGTTCGCCCGCCAGGTCAAGGCCTCAGGTCTGCCGAAGATCCGCTTCCACGACCTCCGCCACAGCTACGCCACCCTGGCCCTGAAGGCCGGCGTCCACCCCAAGGTCGTCTCCGAGCGCCTCGGCCACGCCACCGTCGGCGTCACCCTCGACCTCTACTCCCACGTCACCCCCGCCATCGCCCGGGATGCCGCCGACGCCGTTGCCTCCCGGCTCTTCCAGAGCCAACCGGACTGACCGGCGAACGCCGGGATTATGCAGCGCGTAGACCGGCGGATGACGCCGGTTACGAGCGCCTTCACGCACCGCAGCGTCATCTCGTTCCTGATCGCTTCCAAGCCGGCGTTGGTGGAAGCCCACGCCCAACCTCCCCTGAACGGTTGGGCCGAATATTCATGCTGCGACCACCTCGAGGGGTCCGCACAGCCACAGCGCATTGGGCGAGCGGTCCGGGGCCACGAGCATTCCGTGAGGTCCCGGCTCAAGAACATGGTCGTGCTGGCGCTGGTTCTCGTCGAGTTCCAGCTGGGGGCGCTCAAAGCTCAGCACCGGAGTGTGCACCCAAGGTGGCCGAGGAAAGTCGACTCCCTCACCGCCTGCCGCCTGCTGATCGGCGACCAGCTCATCGTACGAGTGCCCGTCGACAAGATTCCGAACGTGGAAATGGACGTCGGCCCGGTCGCTGAGGTTGGTGTACACGAAGGTGTAGTCCCCCGCTGGAACCGTGGAGGGTCGCCGTCGACCGTACATCGGTTGCCGTCGAACTCGACCTTGATGACGTGATCGTCGCTCGACAACGAAGGCTCCTCGTCGGATCCGCACGCGACCACCAACACCGCCGCGACCACGAGCACGAGGAGATGTCTGGATGTCTCACGTTTCCTGCGGGTGCACCGTGGCCACACGGTCCTCTCCTTTCAGCGATCCGCACACACAACGTCATCGGGCACGAGCCTCCGGACAAGAGGCGAACTGCTCTACTTCGCTGGAACCCACGTCGAGTCCGCCGACCACCCAACGGAGGCACAACTCAAGGGCAGGCATATCGTGCGGTGAACGGGCGACCACCCACCCGCAGTACGGCACCAGCAGCGCACTCAGGAACGCTCGTCGGTGCCCAAGTCTCGCGCCGAGCCGGAATCGCTTTCACACCCTGCGTGGTCACGTTACTGGGCGCCTTGCCTGTCCGGGGCCGGTTGGCAAAGAGACCAAGGGACCTTCTTCTCTGGCGGCGCGGGCCCTGCACCTGGTGGGTTGGTGGTGTGAAACGAGACGCTCGGTCTGCTGGACAGCCCCTCGTCTTCTTGGTGATGTGGGTGGCGTTGGTCTTCAGTGCCGTGTCCTGCGGAGACACCGAAGAAGCCACACCAACGCTCGTCGATTCGTCGCAAACGACCGAGTCGGAGCCGGCGGCGGAGCCCTCCACGACGGGTTCAGCGACGACGTCGTCAGCACCGGCCTCCGTGGAGACAACCTCGACCGTCGGGCCGTCGACCGCTACCACAACGGCCATGTGTTCGGCCGCCGGTCTACCGATACCACCGGCACAGGACGATCTCCCTGGCCCGGTTGCCGCCATGCGATCGCAGATCCTGGCTGCAGCAACGGCGTGCGACTTCGACTGGCTGAACGAACTGGCCGTCGCTGGCGACGTTCCGTTCGTCCATACCGATGTGCTTGTTGAGGAGTACCAGAACATGGCCCCGGGTGACTTCTGGCGAACCGCCGAGAGCCAGGGCGGCAGCCTCCTCGCTGATCTTGTCCATGACCTCTCCCAACCGTTCGAAATCGAACAAGACGATCGCCTGGGTTTGATCTACGAATGGCGAGATGCAGCGCTCTGCCATTTCCACGAGGACATTCAGCTATGCCGATGGGTCGTGATCACCGAGGTGGGAGACTGGATTGCGTTCTACAGCGAGAGTGTCTGACTGCCACTATTCCGCGAGGGCCAGACGCCTCCCGACGGCCGCCCGGCTCGGGGCGATCTCCCGGTCGGTCCTGGGCTGATCTCGCCGCCAGCGCAAACTGCGCCTACGACATCGGCGTCGAACACCGTCTCGCGCGGCACTCCGTCCGGTCGGCGTCCATCCGCGCCGGTCGACCGCACGGTCACACCGGATTGCCACATCGACTCGACGCGCACTAGTTCGGCACGACTCGCACAACTCGGGATCACCGACGGGTCGGGGCTCACCTCGCCACGGACGGCTACGACCAGGCCGTCGTCGACCTGGTAACACCCGTCGTGACCATCCGTGGTCGTGTTCCCGGGCGATCGTTCCGGGCCAGTACGCCGGATCCAGGACGGGGCGGAGACCCCCCCGGCCTCGTCGATATGGAGCGCCCGGGCACGTGCGGCGTGTGTGCGCGCCTCCACGTCGATTACAGTCGGGTCCCGGCCAGCAGGCGGAACCGAGGTGCGATGGTGACACATGACGACGCGATTCTGGCCGTCGCCGGAGCACTGTCGGCATCCACTGCGAGGTACGCAGCCGACGAGATCTCCGCTGCGGAGTTCGTGCAGGAACTGACCGAGTACATGGCCGACGACGTCGTCTTCTGGTCGAA
>JAHELU010000241.1 GCA_024644005.1 Acidimicrobiales bacterium
GCTCCCCCGAGGCCGACAGGTTGAACTGGAGCGGGGCCGGCTCGCCGGGCTCGGTGGCCAGGACGGGCTTGCCGTTCGCCACCGTGGCGAACCGGAGCGAAGCCGGCTGGCGGTCGAGTCTGGCGCCCAGCCGTCGCCGCAGCTCCGACCGCCGGCGGAGGTAGGAGTCGGCGGCCCTCTGGTTCCGGAACGATGCCAACCTGGCCTGCTCGTCCGGTGAGAGCAACGACGGATCGGGACGGCACTGCCCGAGCGGCACCACGTCGATGGTGGTACCGCCATCGGTGCCGTCGACGTCGATCCGGACCATGACCGGAGTATCGCCCCGGGCCGGCCGGTTTCCGCCGTCGCCCAGTCGGCTCCCCGAGTTGTCCCGGCTCTAACCGCGATGTTAGAACGACTAAGTGGCACCCGATCTTCCGTCCGACCCCGCTCTGACCATCGCCCATCGATGAAGCGGCCGAGCCTCAGCACCGCCGTCGTGGTGGAGACCGCTGGGCGGATCGCCGACGAGGAAGGCCTCGACGCCGTCACGCTGACGAGGATCGCCAGGACGCTGGGCACCTCCCAACCAGCGCTGTACCGGCACGTCGCCGGCTACGACGATCTGATCCGGGCGCTGGGGCTCTGGGGTCGGGAGCTGCTGGCCGCGCGGTTGACCCGCGCTGCGGTGGGGGTGGCCGGTGAGGAGGCCGTGCGAGCCATGGGCCTGGCCTGGCGGCAGATGGCGGTCGACCACCCGGGGCTCTACGCCGCCACCGATCGCTACCCCTGCGCCGGCGACCCGGAGCTCGAAGCAGCGGTGGACCAGGTGGTGGAGACCCTCGAGCTGGCGCTCGGTGATTTCGACCTCGCAGCCGATCAGCGGGTCCACGTCGCACGGACGCTGCGCAGCGCCTTCCACGGTTTCAGCCACCTCGAGGCCGGTGATGGTCACCCGCTGGAGCAGGACCTCGACGATTCGTTCGAGCACCTGATCGAGCTGCTGTGCGTCGGCATCCGGGCTATGGGCGGGTCGCCGTCGTCGGCGACCGGGACCGACCGCCCGGGCGGGTAGACACCCTCACGGCCCAGTTATAGGGTCTAGACCATGACCCGCATGACCCCCAGTGAAGCCTTCGTTGAAACCCTGGTCGCCAATGGCGTGACCGACGCCTTCGGCATCATGGGCTCGGCGTTCATGGATGCCATGGACATCTTCGCGCCGGCCGGCATCCGGTTGATCCCCGTCGTCCACGAGCAGGGGGCCGCCCACATGGCCGACGGCTATGCCCGGGTGTCGGGCCGCCACGGCATGGTCATCGGCCAGAACGGGCCGGGCATCTCCAATTGCGTGACGGCCATCGCAGCCGCCTTCTGGGCCCACTCGCCGGTGGTCATCGTCACCCCGGAGACCGGCACGATGGGCATCGGCCTCGGGGGCTTCCAGGAGGCGAACCAGCTTCCGATGTTCCAGGAGTTCACCAAGTACCAGGGTCACATCAACAACGAGCATCGCATGGCGGAGATCACGGCCCGTTGCTTCGACCGGGCGATGTCGGAGATGGGTCCGACCCAGCTGAACATCCCACGAGACCGCTTCTACGGCGACATCGACGTCGAGATCCCCGAGCCGATGCGGCTCGATCGTGGCCCCGGTGGTGAGGCGAGCCTCGACGCCGCAGCCGACCTGCTGGCAGACGCCGAGTTCCCGGTCATCATCAGCGGTGGGGGCGTCGTCATGGGCGACGCCATCGCCCAGTGCGTGACCTTGGCCGAGCGGCTCGGCTGCCCGGTGGTCAACAGCTACCTCCACAACGACTCGTTCCCGGCCAGCCACCCCCAGTGGTGCGGCCCGCTCGGCTACCAGGGCTCCAAGGCGGCGATGAAGCTGATCAGCCGGGCCGATGTCGTGCTGGCCCTCGGCACCCGGCTCGGGCCGTTCGGCACACTGCCCCAGCACGGCCTCGAGTACTGGCCCGAGAGCGCCAAGATCATCCAGGTCGACGCCGACCACAAGATGCTCGGGCTGGTCAAGAAGATCTCGGTCGGCATCTGCGGCGACGCCGGTGCGGCCGCCGACGCCCTGACGAGACGGCTCGAGGGTCGGGAGCTGCGATGCGACGCCACCCGCGATGCCAGGGCGGTCACCACCGCCGAGGAGAAGCAGGTCTGGGAGGACGAGCTCGACGAGTGGATCCACGAGACCGACGATTTCAGCATGGACGCCATCGCCGAGGCGGCCGAGATGCCGGGGGACTGGCTCCATCCCCGACAGGTGCTCCGGGAGCTGGAGAAGGCGATGCCGCCACGGGTGATGGTCTCCACCGACATCGGCAACATCAACTCGGTCGCCAACTCCTACCTGCGGTTCGAGGAGGGCCGGAGCTTCCTGGCCCCGATGAGCTGGGGCAACTGCGGCTATGCGCTGCCCACCATCATCGGGGCCAAGTGCGCCGCTCCCGATCGGCCTGCCGTGGCCTACGCCGGCGACGGGGCCTGGGCGATGTCGATGGTCGAGACGATGACCGCCGTCCGCCACGACATCCCGGTCACCGCCGTGGTGTTCCACAACCGGCAGTGGGGGGCCGAGAAGAAGAACCAGGTCGACTTCTACGGCCGCCGGTTCGTGGCCGGTGAGCTCGACGGTGGCGAGAACTACGCCGAGATCGCCAAGACCATGGGGGCCGAGGGGGTGAGGGTGGACAAGCTGGACAACGTCGGTGCCGCCTTCACCGATGCCATCGACGCTCAGATGAACGACGGCAAGACCACCGTCATCGAGATCATGTGCACCCAGGAGCTCGGCGATCCGTTCCGGAAGGACGCCCTGTCCAGGCCGGTCCGCCACCTCGACAAGTACAAGGACTACGTGTAGGTGTGCCCGTCGGGCACTTCGAGCTGCGGGAGCGCCGAAGCTCGAGGTATTGAGCTGGGGGCCGTCTCGGATCTGTTCGGGTTCGACACCGACCTCAAGGTCGGCGTGCTGGCCGACGCCGGCGGGCTCGCCGATCACGTGCCGACGATCGATCCGGCGTACCACTTCGACCCGGAGACCACCCTCGCCATCCTGGCCGGCTTCGACCACAACCGCCGGGTGCTGGTCCAGGGCCCCCATGGCTCCGGCAAGTCGACCCACATCGAGCAGGTGGCGGCCAGGCTGAACTGGCCCTGCCTCCGGGTCAACCTCGACGGGCACCTGACGAGGATGGACCTGGTCGGTCGCGACGCAATCGTGGTCCGGGACGGCAAGCAGCTCACCGAGTTCTCCGAGGGCATCCTGCCCTGGGCCCTCCAGCGGCCGGTGGCCCTCGTGTTCGACGAGTACGATGCCGGTCGGCCGGACGTCATGTTCGTCATCCAGCGGGTCCTCGAGAAGGAGGGCCGATTCACGCTGCTCGACCAGAACCGGGTGATCGAGCCCCACCGCCGCTTCCGGCTGTTCGCCACCGCCAACACGGTTGGTCTCGGCGACGTGACCGGTCTGTACCGAGGGTCGCAGACCCTCAACCAGGCTCAGCTCGATCGCTGGAACGTGGTGGCCCGACTCGGCTACCTCGACCCCGGGGACGAGCAGCGGGTGGTCCTCGGACAGGTACCGGCGATGAGCGAGCGGGCCGACGGGGCGGCCGTCGTCGCCTCGATGGTCGCCGTGGCCGAGATGACGAGAACCGGCCTCGCCGCCGGCGACATCTCGACGGTCATGTCGCCCCGGACCGTGATCACCTGGGCCGAGAACCTGGTCACCTTCGGCGACCTCGCCACGGCCTTCCGGCTGACCTTCCTCAACAAGTGCGACGAGGCCGAGCAGCCGATCGTCGAGGAGTACTACCAACGGGCCTTCGGCTGATGGGGCGGGGACGGGCTCGATGACCGTCGCCCGTCGCCTCGATCGGGTCGGCGCGGCCGGTCTGCGGGCGGTCTCCGGTGAGCCGCGGGTCGAGATCCGGGGTCGGCGCCTGGAGGTGGCGGAGCGGCCGATCCTGGTGGTCGTGCCCTACCTCGCCCTCGGGGATCCGGCCCTCGGGGATCCGGCGCTCGGGGATCCGGCGCTCGGGGATCCGGCGCTCGGGGATCCGGCCCTCGGGGTCCGTCGAGGGATCATGGACGGGCTCGGGCTGCGGGTCCGTCACAGCGATCCCGTCCTGCATCGTCGTCTCAGCCCGGAACCGATCCTCGAGCGGATCGTGTTCGACATCGCCGAGCAGTTCCGCTGCGAGGCCCTCGCCGACCCGGCCCTCGCCGGTATCCGGGTCA
Source organism: Acidimicrobiales bacterium (assembly GCA_024644005.1). GTDB lineage: Bacteria > Actinomycetota > Acidimicrobiia > Acidimicrobiales > SZUA-35 > JAHELU01. Next base: position 4,237 of record JAHELU010000241.1, read on the forward strand.
ACACCGCCGCCGCGTTCGAGCGGTGGAGCGATGCGGCCCGGGGGGCAAGGGTGGCCGAGACCGGTGTCGGCTTGCTCGTCTACACCATCACCCACATGCTCCGGTCCCGCCTGCTGCGGGTACCGACCTCGGAATCGGTCGACGAGGTGATCGAGGTCACCAGGGCCAACCTGGCCAAGCTGACAGGCCACGCCCTGAGGGCGCTCCCGGCCGCCGTCGGATCGCAAGCCGAGTTCGCCGAACCAGCGGCCGAGATCGCCCGGTTGGTGGCCGAGCTGGTCGAGGATGCCGAGGCCTCAGCCGACGATGCCCCGCAGTCCGTGCTCGACAACGCGCTGCTGCTCCCCATCGACTGGGATCTCCTGGACGAGCTGGCGGCCGGCGGGCCCGCCGACGGGTCCAGCCCGGTCGCCGACCGCTCGTACCACGTCTTCACCACCGCCTACGACGCCGAGACGAACGGGGTCGAGCTCTACCGCGAACCGCTGCTGCGTCGGGCCAGGACCGAGCTCGACGCCCACATCGGAGCCCAGGCGGTCAGCGTGGCCAGGCTGGCCCAGCGGCTGCAGCGGCTCTTCCCGGCCCCGGTGGTCGACGGCTGGAGCGGGGGAGCCGAGGACGGCGTGCTCGACCCGGCCAGGCTGGCCCAGGTCGTCGCCGATCCGACCAACCGGTTGATCCACCGCACCGAGCGGATCCGGGTGATCGGCGACGCTGCGGTGACCTTCCTCGTGGACACGTCCGGTTCGATGAAGGCCCAGCGCCACGAGTCGGTGGCGGTCCTGGTCGACACGCTGGTCCGGGCGCTAGAGCTCGCCGGGGTCGTGACCGAGGTGCTCGGCTTCACGACCGGCGCCTGGGCCGGCGGGCGGCCGATGGCCGAATGGCGGGCCGCCGGGTCTCCGCCCGATCCCGGTCGGCTGAACGAGCTCAACCACGTGGTCTACAAGCGCGCCGATGAGCGGTGGCGGCCGGCCAGGCTCGGGCTCGCTGCCATGCTGCGCACCGGAGTACTGCCCTCAACCACCCGAAATGACACATATGGGGCGCGACGCGCGGTCAAATGCAAATCAAATGCGGCTACGCCGTTCCGATACGAAACACAAACCAGTGTTTCGATCGGTGA
>JAHELU010000070.1 GCA_024644005.1 Acidimicrobiales bacterium
GAACCTGCCCTTCATCTCTTCGCCCCGCAACGTGATCGTGAACGCCGTGCTGCCCGCAGTGCAGGCCGAGATCGCCGAAGTCGAGGCGCAGGGAATCGACAAGATCATCTTCATCTCGCACCTGCAGGACATCGACGGCGACATCGCGCTCGCGACCCAGCTCACCGGCGTCGACGTCATGATCGCCGGCGGCGGCGACGAGTTGCTCGCCAACGATCCGTCCGAGCTGCTGCCCAGCGACGGCCCGGGCGACATCTTCGGCGCCTACCCACAGATCGCCGTCGACGCCGACGGGTTGCAGGTGCCGGTCGTCACCACCTCAGGCCAGTACGGCTATCTCGGACGCCTCGTCGTCGACTTCGACGCCGACGGGAACGTGATCGCCTGGGACGGCGGACCGATCCGCATCGTGGGCGAAGCGTTCGCCGACGGCGTGGCCGGCGATCCCGGCCTCCAGGCTGCGGTCGAGGCGCCGGTGGCTGCATTCGTCGCCGACCTGGCCACCCAGGTCATCGGAGTGTCCGAGGTCGACCTCGACGGTCGCCGTTCGGCGGTGCGGAGCGTGGAGACCAACGAAGGCAACCTGATCGCCGACTCGCAGCTCTGGCAGGCCCAGCAAGTCGACCCCGAGGTCGACATCGCGCTGCAGAACGGCGGGGGGATCCGCAACGACTCGATCATCCCGGCCGGCGACATCAGTCTGCTCGACACGTTCGACATGGTGCCGTTCCCGAACTTCGTGACGATCGTCCCCGACATCCCGAGGGATCAGTTCAAGGAGATCCTCGAGAACGCGGTGTCGAGGACCCAGCCCGGCGACACGCCCGGTGGTACCGGGCGCTTCGCCCAGGTCGCCGGCATGACGTTCGAGTACAGCGCGTCCGGGACCGCCCAGGTGTTGAACCCCGACGGCACGGTCGCCACACCCGGTACCCGCGTCCAGGAGGTCGTGGTCGACGGGCTCGGTACCGTCGTCACCGGCGGCGCGGTGGTGCCCGGCGAGGCGATCGACATCGCGATCGTGGACTTCCTCGCCCGAGGCGGCGACGAGTATCCGTTCCGCGGCGCGCCGTTCGACATCATCGGCGTGTCCTACCAGCAGGCCCTGACCAACTACATCCAGGGACCGCTCGTGGGCACCATCACCGCGGCCGACTATCCGGAAGGCGGCGAAGGCCGAATCGTCGAATTGCCGTAGCGGCAACCACACACTCCCGGGACCTCTCGGTCCCGGGAGTGCCGCTGTTCTCGATCCACCATGGAGGAACCCGTGAAACACCGCCGACGTACCCTGACCTCGATCCTGGCCCTCGCAGTGCTGATGGCCTTGCTCCCGATGGCAGCGGCCAGTGCCCAGCCCTTCCCAGTCGTGTCGATCTCCGAGATCCAGGGCGACGGCCTCTTCTCGCCCCTCGAAGGCCAGATCGTCACCACGAGCGGCGTCGTCACCGCCGTGAGCGCCAACGGCCGCGACATGTGGATCCAGGATCCGGTTGGCGACGGCGACCCGGCCACATCCGACGGCATCTTCGTCGACGACCGCGACCGGCTCGATCCGCTGCCGCAGGTCGGCGATCTGGTGATCATCACCGGTGACGTCGAGGACCTCCAGTTCGGAAACGCGCTCCCGCTCACTCGCCTCGACGACCCTGACGACTTCGCACCGTACGAGATCGTGTCGAGCGGGAACCCGCTGCCGCAACCGGTCGAGATCGACGACCTTCCGAACCAGTCCATAGCGGACGCCATCGACTTCTGGGCGGCGCTGGAGGGTATGCGCGTCGCCGTCGCCAACGGCCGGGTCGTCGGGCCCACCAGCAGGTTTGGCGAATTCGCCCTGCTCACGAAGGAAGACGCCAAGCCAGGCTCGGGCTACTACCCGCAGACCAAGCAGATCCTGCTGCAGGGCCTCGGCCCGAACGAGGTCGACTACAACCCGGAGCGGGTGCTCGTCGACGACTCGACGCTCGACACGCCGATCGCGACGAACCCAGGCGATGTCGTCAGGTCGCTGGTCGGCGTGGTCGACTACACATTCGGCAACTACAAGATCCAGCCGACCGAGTTCGATGTGAAGACCCACAACGTGCCCAAGGTGCCGGTGTCGAAGCGTTCCGGCCCGAACGGCAACGCCGTCATCACCAGCTACAACGTCGAGAACCTGTTCGACCTCGAGCTCAACACGCCGGTCGTGATCGACTCGTTTGGGCAGATCGGAAACGACCCAGGGAGCTCCGGCTGGGGAGGCATCACAGCCAACAACACTTTGGAGCGTAAGGACTCCGTGTGCACGGGCGACACCGACCCGTTCGATTCGTTCGACCCGAATATCGAGTGGAACTCGCTTGGCAACAACAACTTCGCCGGCCTCGGCACCCACTCAGTGACGTGCGGCGTGACCGACGGATTGATCATTTCTGAGTACGTCGAGGGGAGCTCCTTCAACAAGGCGCTGGAGGTCTACAACGGGACCGGTGCTCCGGTGAATCTCGGTGCAGCCAACGTCACCGTGCAGATCTACTTCAACGGCAGCACGACCGTTGGTCGGACGATCGGCCTGTCCGGCACGATCGCAGACGGAGAGGTGTTCGTCTTGGCCAACCCGAGCGCCGATTCTGCGATTCTGGCTGTGACCGACCAGACGTCCAGCAGCGTGTTGTGGAATGGCAATGATGCGATCACCCTCAACATCGGCGGCAAGGACGACGCTAGCAGCACCCCAACGCCAGAGGCGCTGGAGACACAGCTCACCAAGTTGGCCGCGTCGATCGTCGCCGAGCTGGAGTTGCCGGCGATCATGGTGCTGCAAGAGGTGGAGAACACGGCGATCGCCCAGGAGCTGGGCGATCGGGTGAACGCCGCGGCCGGCACCGCTTACACCGCCGTGTCGTTCGAGACGAGCGACGGCCGTGGCATCGAGGTGGCGTTCCTCTACGACGCCGACCGCACGACGCTGGTCGATGTCTTCCAGCTGTCCGGTCCAGACGTCGAGGCGGCGTTCGGCCCCAACAGTGCCAGCCCGGGCCGAGAACCGCTGTACGGCGAGTTCCTGGTCAACGGTGAGACGGTCCACATCGTCGGCAACCACTTCAAGTCCAAGGGCGGCGACGATCCGATCTTCGGGACCGCGTCGGCGGCCGGTCTGCCGTTCGATCGGATCACCGAGATGCAGCGCAAGCTCCAGGCGCAAGTCGTTCGCGACTTCGTGAATACGATCCTCGACGATGACCCCGACGCCCTGGTCATGGTCACCGGCGACCTGAACGACTTCCAGTTCGCCGAACCAGGCGAGGGGCCCGACGATCCGCTCTCGATACTCGAGGGTGGGCCAGGTGAGGTGCCCCTCACCAACCTGGTGTTCGACGTGAAGGACGCGCAGCGGTTCAGCTTCGTGTTCGACGGCAACAGCCAGGTGCTCGACCACATGTTGGTGAGCCCCACACTGCTCGACGCGACGCTTGCGGTGGACTTCCTCCACTTCAACGTCTCGTTCGAGGATGGCCTGGGGGCCGATCCAAGCACCACGATCAGGGCATCGGACCATGACCCGCTCGAGGGACGATTCGATCTCTGACGACAGTCGTGGCGTGTCCCGGGCGACGCGCCAGACTCGGACCCGGCTCGCGCTCGGGAGTCGGTACACTCGATGAGTCGTGGGGCAGCCGGGCGTACCTCCCTCAGACTCGAGATCTCCGTCGAGTCCGGTACCGACCATCCTCGGCATTCTCAACGTCACCCCCGACTCGTTCAGCGACGGCGGTCTCTACCTGGATCGTGATGCGGCAATCGCCAGAGCCATGACGATGTTGGCCGAGGGGGCGGACATCATCGACGTCGGTGGCGAGTCGACCCGGCCAGGCTCCGCCCCGCCCGACATCGAGACCGAACTCGAGCGGGTCGTGCCGGTCGTCGAAGCCCTCAGCCCCCGCTGCCGGGTGGCGGTCGACACCCGCCGGGCCGAGGTGGCCAGGGCCGCAGTGGCCGCGGGCGCCTCCATCATCAACGACGTCGGCGCGTCGCTCTGGCCGGTTGCGGCCGAGCTCGGCGTCGGGTGGATCGTGATGCACATGCAGGGCGAGCCGGGATCGATGCAGCGAAACCCGACCTATGACGATGTCGTCGGCGAAGTCTGTACGTTCCTGGTCGCCAGGGCGACCACCGCTCGCGCTGCGGGGGTCGAGGACATCTGGATCGATCCCGGCTTCGGCTTCGGCAAGACCCTCGACCACAACCTCCAGCTGCTGGCCAACATCGACCGGCTCGTGGCAACCGGTTGGCCGGTGGCGGTCGGCACCAGCCGCAAGGCCATGCTCGGGCAGCTGATCGCCCGTTCCGACGGGGCCGATCAGCAAACACCTCCGGAGGATCGCCTAGTAGGATCGGTGGCAACGGCGACGTATGCGATGATGCAGGGAGTAGCGCTGATCCGAGTACACGACGTCAAGGCGGCCAAACAGGCTGCGACCGTTGTCGCAGGAGAAAGGTGACATGGCCAAGGGAAAGTGGGCCCAGGGAATCCGACCCCGTGCATTTCACTGGATCATCCAGGATCAACTAGCGATCTGCGAGCGGCCGGGGGGCTATGGCGCCAACCATCGCCGGGTCCGACGCCAGGAGGAGGTGATCTGGATACGGGAGAACAACTTCGCCTACGTCGTCTCCCTGATCCCCTCCGATCACAACCTCCACAGCTACGACGAGCAGGGCATGCCGTGGAAGCACTGGCCGTTCTCGCCATCGCTCGATCTCGAGACCGCACTGCCCCAGCTCTACGGCGAGATGCAGGCGCTGTTGGCAGACGGCAAGAAGCTGCTCCTCCACATGGAGGAGGTCGGGGACCGGATGGCCGGGCTGATGGCCGGCTACCTCCGCTGGACGGGCATGATCCCCGAGACCTTCGACGCGATCATGGTCATGGAGCGCATCCTCGGCCGCCAGATGGGACCGGTCGGGCGGACCATCGTCACCGCCGCCGAGCAGGCGCAGGCCCAGCCGGCCTGCGACGCCTGAGCCCGGCCCGGCCGTGCCCGCCGGACCGGTTGGCGATCGGATCGAGATCCGGGGCCTGGAGCTCCTGGTGTACTGCGGGGTACTGCCGGAGGAGCAGGCCCGCAAGCAACCGTTCCTGTTCGACCTCGACCTGTACCTCGATCTGTCGAGAGCCGGCCGCACCGATGACCTGGCCGATACCGCCGACTACGGTCACCTCGTCGATCTGCTGGTGGCCAAGCTCCACGTCGAGCGGTTCCAGCTCCTCGAGCGGCTGGCGGCCAGGATCGCCGAGCTCGTGTTCGAGCTCGGCTCGGTCGTCGAGGTCACGGTGACCGCCCGCAAGCTGCGCCCACCGGTGGCAGCGCATGTCGACACGACGGGAGTGAGCATCCACCGGACCCGGCCGTGAGAGCCTTCCTGGCCCTCGGATCGAACGTGGGCGATCGTCGGGCGATCCTACGGGAAGCGGTGGCCGCCGTATACGAGGTGGTCGCGGTGTCGCCGGTGTACGAGACCGAGCCCGTCGGTGGTCCCGAGCAGGGACCGTTCTACAACATCGTGATCGAGCTCGAGACCGACCGGAGCCCTCGACAGCTGCTCGAGCTGTGCCACGAGCTCGAGCAGGCGGCCGGCAGGACCCGGGAGGTCCGCTGGGGCCCCAGGACCCTCGACGTGGACGTGCTGCTCGTCGGCGACCTCGTGGTGGACGACGACGACCTCGTGGTGCCCCATCCCCGGATGACCAGGCGGAACTTCGTCATGATGCCGCTGCTCGACCTGGCGCCGGACCTGACGGTGAGCGGCTACGACCTGGCCTGCGCAGTCGGTGAGGTTCGCGCCATCGGACCGCTCTGAGGTCGACCGGTCACACCCTGACCGTCAGGCGCCGACCGGTCGCACCCGGGCCGAGAGCGCGGCCCTGGCCGACGCCAGTATCTGGGCCCGGTCGGCGTCCCGGTCGAAGTCGGGCAGCCGGAGCGGTCGTCGTATGGCGCCGAGCGCAGCGTTGGCCCGGACGATGTCCTGACGGCGTCGACTGCCGTTGGTCAGGAACCCGAGGAACCGGGTGCCCTGTTCGGCCAGCCGACGGCCGGCGTCATCGTGGGATCGGACCGACGGATCGGTCATCACGAGCCGGAACACGTCGAGGTGTCTGGTCATCACGTCGTAGTACGAGGCGAGGGCACGGCTCGGCAGCCGGGGCCCGGATCGAGTGGCCAGGTCGTCGATGACCGCCTCGCCATCGGTCACGAGGCCCTCCACCAGTGCGGCCAGCAGCCGGTCCTTGCTGCCGAAGTGGTAGTAGAGCGTCGGCACCGTCACCCCGACCTCGGCCGTGATCTCCCTGACCGAGGTGGCGGCGAAACCTCGGTGGAGGAACAGCCGCAGCGCCACCCGCTCGAGCTCGGCTCGCCGATCCGGGGCCGGCCGCTCGCTCGATGCCCGCCGGCCGACCGCTGCGCTCGCTCTGTTGCGCTCAGCCATGATCGACACCTCCCGTTCGGGGATGGGCGTGGCCCGAGCTCATCGAGGCCAACCCTACCAGTTCGAGCGGTTGCCAACCTAGCGAGCGCTAACTAGTGTCGAGCCTAGGTTGCACGGGACCAGCACCGGTGACCACGAGGACAAGGGGCTCGAGATGGACAGTGTGTACAACGTCGTCGAACTGATCGGCACCAGCGACGAGTCGTGGGAGAAGGCGGCAGCGACCGCAGTCACCGAGGCCTCGAAGACGCTGCGGGACCTGCGGGTGGCCGAGGTCGTCGAGCAGGATCTCGTCATCGAGGGTGGTGAGGTCGCGATGTTCCGCTGCAAGATCCGCCTCTCGTTCAAGCACGAGTCGGTGGATGGCTGATGGCGAAGGTCGCTAGCGGCCAGGTCCACAAGGTAATCAGGGTCGTCGCCACATCGTCGGCGTCATGGGAGGACGCAGCTCGGCGCGGCGTCGGCGAGGCGGTCAAGACGATCCACGATCTGTCGACAGCCAGTGTGGTCGAAGCCGACGCAGTGGTTCGCGACGGCGAGCTCCTGTATCGGGTCAAGCTGGAGATGGCGTTCCAGCTCGACCGGTCGCGCCACGACGACCGGGGCGAGACGTCGGTTCAGGTCAAGCGCTATCTGATCCTGGCCAACCAGACGCTGCCCAGCCCGGGCCTGCGGGAGCTGATCGAGGAGAAGGTCGCCACGGGGCACTGCGAGTTCCACATCCTCGTACCGGAAGGTCCCCGGAGCTCGGGCTACCACGACATGAGCGGGACGCTCGATCCCCGGCTCAACGAGGTGGCCGACCGCGATCGGCTGGTGGCGCTCGACGAGGCCGAGGAGCGGCTCGACTCGTTCCGGGCGTCGTTCGCCCACCTGGACGCCGCACTGACCGGAGAGGTCGGCGTCGGCGATCCGATGGCTGCTGTCCGTCGGGTCATGGACCGGTCGACGTTCGACGAGATCATCGTCTCGACGCTCCCGACCGGTATCTCCCGGTGGCTGAAGCTCGATCTGCCGGCCAGGCTCCAACGCATCTTCCGTCTGCCGGTGACCCATCTCGTCCAGGACTCGGCATGACCGGTCGCATCACTGATCGGATGCATCGTGGCCGCCCGCCGCCCGCCGGATCCTGGCCGTGAGTGGCCCGGAGCTCAACGGATTCAGCACTCGTCGGGCCGACATCGGCGCAGCCCTCGGCCGGCTCGAGGATGCCCTGGCCCGTCCGGCCGGCGCGAAGGCCGACTGGCTCGACCGGGTTCGCCACGCCTTGACCGATCTGGCCACCGCCGGTCGAGCTCAGATCTCGGCGCTGCTCGCTCCCGCCGGCCCGCTGGCGGGAGCGGTGGAGAGATCGCCACGGCTCTCGACTCCGGTGGATCGGTTGCGCCATGAGCTGCCGCTGATCCAGGCCGAGGTCGACGAGCTGCTGTGCTCGCTCGACGGCTCCGAGCCAACGGAGGTCCGCCAACGGCTGCTGCCGATCCTCGGCAAGACGGTCCGGCTCCGCCAGGCGGTGGCCGACGTGCTGTGGGAAGCGTACAGTGTCGACATCGGCGGTCCCGGCTGAGCCGACTCGATCGTCCGGGCCGGGGCCGACTGTTGGGGGGACGGCCACCGGCCCGGCTCCACCACGCGCCGCCGCCGAGTCGAGACCTGTTGCCGGTGGGCCACCGTGGTTCCTCTCGCCACTACGATCGGCCGATGCCACTGCCCCCACCGCCGCGGCCGGCCACCGTCGGCCAGGAGCCCCCTCCACCGGGCAGGGCCCAGCGGCTGGTGGCCAGAGCCGGATTCGTGGTCTACGAGGCAGGGCGGAGCATCTTCGACGAGACGGTGCTCGTCCACCTCGCCAGGACTTCGACCCACTGGCCGGACTTCGACGTGGTCGACCACGTCGGGCGGGTCCTCGGCCATGCCCGGCTCCAGGTGAGGCGCAGCGCCCGCCTGACCGCTGGCCCGATCACGCTGTTCGATCCTGGCGGACACCGGCTGTTGAGCGTCCGACCGGAGTCGAAGCTGTTCCGGTTCGCCTACCGGATCAGCGGCGTGGCCAGTGCCGACTACGTCATGCGCTCCCTCGGATCGAGCGAGTTGGTGATCGAGGCGGGAAACGAGCGGCTCGGTTCGGTGCTCGGTCGGGGATTCCGGGGCCTGAGCGGCAGTCACCTGAGCCTGCTCGACCACGACCGCCGACAGGTCGGTGAGATCAGGACGTTCGTCGAGCACCGTCGCCTGCTCGCTCCGGTCGACAGCTTCGTCGTGCGCTACGAGCCGGCGCTGCGAGGGGACCTGCGACGGTTGTCGCTGGCAGCTCCGATGGTGATCGCCCTCGTCCGCAGGGCCCGCCGATCCACCACCTGACGCACCCCGACAACCCAGCGGTTGATGGAGCGCTCCCGTATGCTTGCACTCGCGACCAGCGACAGGACCGACCAAGCCGTGCGTACCGATCTGCAACCACCCGTGGCCGACATCCGCTTCCTCGTCGAGCGGGCCCTGGCCGAAGATCTCACGCCGCTCGGTGACCTCACCTCCTCGCTGCTGGATCCCACGCTCCAGGCCACGGCCCACTTCGGGGCCCGTCAACCCGGTGTCATCGCCGGTTGTCGCTGCGTCGAGGAGACCTTCGCCGCTGTCGATCCCGCCCTGACGGTGACCTGGCGCAAGACCGACGGTGACCGGGTCGAGGCCGGTGAGATCATCGGCGTGGCGGCAGGTGCCTACGCCACGCTGCTCACCGCCGAGCGGACGGCCCTGAACTTCCTCAGCCACCTCTCCGGGGTGGCCACCAACGCAGCTCGGTGGGTCGACGCGGCCGCCGGCCGGGTCATCGTGTGGGACACGCGCAAGACCACGCCCGGATTCCGCTCCTTGCAGAAAGCGGCGGTCCGGGCCGGCGGGGCGGCCAATCACCGGGGCAACCTCTCGGACTGGCTCATGCTGAAGGACAACCACCTCGTCGGAACCAGCGTCGCCGCCGCGGTCTCCGAGGCGAGGCGGCGCTGGCCGGGCCGAACCATCCAGGTCGAAGCGGCCAGCGAACCACTGCTGTTCGAGGCGCTCGAGGCCGGCGCCGACATCGTGTTGCTCGACAACTTCGGTCCCGGCGCGTTGAAGGTGCTGGTGGCCAAGGTGGGGGACTGGGTCACCGAGACCGGGAAAATGCGCCCCCTGCTCGAGGCGTCAGGTGGTATCACGTTGGAGACCCTCGACGCCTACGCCGACACCGGGGTCGACCTCGTATCGTCGGGGTCGCTGACCAACTCCGCTCCCGTGCTCGACATCGGCCTCGATGTCGTCCCGGACCAGAACTGAATCGAACCGACATGTCCAACCAAGAACCGGATCGCGTCCCGTACCGATTCGAGCCGACAGCCAACTCGGCCGAGATCCGACTCGACTTCGACTCGATCGAGGACGGCACCGAGACCGGCAAGCAGGTGACGGTCGCCGGTCGCCTCATGCTGCGCCGCGTCCAGGGCAAGCTCGCCTTCGGGACCCTGCAGGACTCCGGAGGTCGGATCCAGCTCTTCGCCCCCGCCAAGGTCACGCCGGACTTCGAGCGGTTCTGCGAGCTGTCGCTCGGTGACTGGATCGGCGTGACCGGCGAGGTGATGAAGACCCGCAAGGGCGAGCTGTCGGTGAAGGTCGAGCAGTGGCTGCTCCTGGCCGAGGCCCGCCGCCCGTTCCCCGACAAGTTCCACGGGATCTCCGATCCCGACACCCGCTACCGGCAGCGCTACCTCGATCTCTGGGTGACCCCCGAGAGCCGGGAGGTCTTCCTGTTGCGCTCGAGGGTGATGTCGTCGATCCGGCGATGGTTGGCGGAGCGGGGGTTCATGGAGGTGGAGACCCCGATCTTCCATCCCATCCCGGGCGGCGCCGCAGCTCGACCGTTCACCACCCACCACAACGCCTTGGACCAGGAGCTCTTCCTCCGGATCGCCCCCGAGCTGTATCTCAAGCGGCTCGTGGTCGGCGGTTTCGAGCGGGTGTTCGAGATCGGTCGGGTGTTCCGCAACGAGGGGATCAGCACCCGCCACAACCCCGAGTTCACGATGCTCGAGCTGTATCAGGCCTATGCCGACTACAACGACATGATGGCGCTCGTCGAGGAGCTGGTCGCCCACCTGGCGGTCGAGATCCACGGGACCACCACGCTGACCTTCGACGGTCGTGAGATGGACGTCGCCCCGCCATGGCGCCGGGCGTCGATGATCGAGCTGATCGAGGAGCGGACCGGTGTCAGGGTCGGGTTGACGATGGCGCACGACGAGCTGCGCAGGATCGCCGTCGATCACGGCGTCGAGGTGCGGGACTACTACGGGCCGGGCAAGCTGATCCTCGAGCTCTACGAGAAGACGGTGGAGGCCGACCTGTGGGGCCCCATCTTCGTGACCGACTACCCGAAGGAGGTCTCGCCGCTGGCCCGGGACCACCGGGAGGTACCGGGGCTCACCGAGCGATTCGAGGCGGTGATGGCCGGTCGGGAGGTGGCCAACGCCTTCAGCGAGCTGATCGATCCCGGGGACCAGCGGGACCGGTTCGAGGACCAGGCCGAACAGCTGGACCACGGTGACGACGAAGCGATGCCCGTCGACGAGGACTACCTCCGGGCCATGGACTACGGCCTGCCGCCGACCGGCGGTCTCGGCATCGGCATCGACCGGTTGATCATGCTGCTGGCCGACGTCCAGGCCATCCGCGACGTGGTGCTGTTCCCGACACTGCGACCCGAGCGGCTCGAACCGTCCGACCAGCCCGGACCGCCGGAGCCACCAGCCGAACCGCCGGCGCCACCAGCCGAACCGACCGCCTAGCGCTCCGACGGTGGGTCGGGGAGGAGCAGTTCGCGGTCTCGATCGTCGAAGGCCACCACACGATCGCCGCCGAGCAGGCTGGCGTCGCCGAGGGCGTGCTCGGCGTAACGCAGGAGATCCGCTGCCGAGTCACCTGCTCTGCTGACGGCGACGCCGATGGCGGCCCGGCAGTGAACCCGGCCCTCGCCGGCCAGCATCGGTGCGGCGAGCCCGGCCCGGATTCGCAGGGCCAGCCCCTCGGCTTCGGCCGGTGCGGTGAGCCCGGCCCTGACGACGGTCAGCCGGTCCGGCCCGGTTGGCAGGACGAGGTCGTCGGGTCCGGTCTCCCGGCCGATGCGGTCCTCGATCGCTCGCAGCACCGTGGCCGCATCGATCGGTCCGCCGATCTGGTCGGCTCGCACGACCACCTCGATCAGCACCAGGCCGAGCGGAGGCCGCTGGAGCCGGGCCGAGATCGCGGCGAGCACGGCGGCCCGATCGGCGAAGGACGGACTCGATGGATCGGTCACCTACGGGCTATCGGCCGCCGGGCTGGCTCCTGTACGGTCTCCAACCCGAGTCATCTGTTCTTCAGATGGCACCCATCGCGCTAGCAGCCAGTTGTTGGTCAGCGGGTGGGGCTGTAGTCGTCGGCTGCGGTGGGGGTCGGCACGAACGGCGGTGGCACCGGCGCAGTGGGCGGCCGCGGGGCCGCCAGCACCGTCACCGACCCAGGCTCCTCCTCGATCGCCTCCCGATAGTCGGCCAGCGCGTCCCGGTAGGCGCCCATGGCGACGTCATATCGGTCCATGGCCTCGTCGTACAGCCGATCGTTGCGAGCGTTGGTTGCCGTGGCCCAGAATCGGGCCCAGTCGTCGGCCTCGTGCCGCAGCCGGAGCTCGGTGGTCCTGGCCGACGCCGACTCGTTGTCGAACAGCCGAACGAACGTGTCGTGATGGGGACCGACCCAGTCCTCGACGGCAATCGCCTTGTCGGCTACCCGACCGCCGGAGCCGCCGTCGAAGAGGGTGGCGACGTCGCCGGCGGCCCGTCGCAGCTCGCGGGCCAACTGCAGCGCCATCTCCAGGACCGTCGGGCTGAGGTAGCTGTAGGCAGGGTGGGGCATCGCTCCGGTTCCGTGTCCGATCCGTGCCCGCAGTGTGGTACCCGATGGCCGACCGACCAATGGGGACCGGTCCCCCTCCAAAGCTCGCAGGTCGGGTCATACACTGTCGCCACCGGTCGTGGTGGGGCCCGGACGCTCCACGGCGACTGGTCGACGAGTGGCGAGTGGCCGATGGCGAGTGGCCGGTGGAGGTGCGGGGCATGGAGATCTACCTCCGGGTCGAGGACGGCCGGCGGGTCCATCTGGCCGACCTCGAGGTCCGGGTGGAGCCCTCGCACACCGTTCGCCATGTCGCCGACGCCATCGCAGCGGTGCTCGGCCTCGCCGTCGAACCCGACTTCACCGTGTCACGACCCACCACCGGACCGCTCGACGACCGGCTGACGATGGTCGAGGCCGGCATCTTGTCCGGCGAGACGCTCGTCGTCGGCACGGTCCATCCCCGGCCAGCGCCCCGGGCCGGCGAGCCCTCGTTGATCGTCGCTTCCGGCCCGGATGTGGGCCGGTCGGTCGCCCTCCACCCTGGCACCCATGTCGTCGGCCGTGACCGGGACTGCGACCTCGTGCTGTCCGATCCCCAGGTCTCGCGGCGCCACCTGCAGTTCTCCGTCGACCGGGACGATCAGGTCACCGTCGAGGTCCTGGCCACCGACCGCAACGAGGTCAGGACGGCCGGCGCCCAGGTTACCGAGCGGCGACCGATCGGTCGCGACCAGGCCATTCGAGTGGGCGCGTCGAGCCTGGTGGTGCGGGACACCCCGTTGCGGCGGCCCGGTCGGGTCGACGCGTTCGGGCAGGTGCCGTTCCATCGCACACCCTACTTCCCGACGCCGGTGCAGGAGCTGGTGGTGGATCCGATCACCGACGTCCCGGCCCAGCCGGAGAAGTCGCGCTTCGCCTACCTCTCTGCGGTCCTGCCGATCCTGATGGGCATCTCGTTCGCCGTGCTGTTCGACAACCCCCGCTACCTCATGTTCGCCGTCTTCTCCCCGGTCATGGTGATCGGCAACTGGTTCGAGCAGCGACGCCGCTCTGGCAAGAAGTTCGCCGAGTCGGTGGCCCGCTTCGACGACGAGCTCCGCCAGAAGGCCGTCGAGGTCCGCTCGGCGATGGCCGCGGAACGGGAGCGACGGTTCCTCTCGAGCCCGGACGTGGCCGGGCTCCGGGACCGAGCGGTCAACCGGGCGATCGACCTGTGGGTCCGGGACCGCCAGGCAGACGACTTCCTGAGCCTCCGGGTCGGCGTGGGCGACCTCCCGGCCGTCCTCGAGGTCAGATACAACGAGGCCGGCGACGTCGAGTACCGGGACCGGATGGTCGAGGCCTACGGCGAGACCGAGACGGTCACCGATGTGCCCGTGCTGCTCGACCTGTCCGAGCTCGGCGTCGTCGGCCTGATCGGTCGGGCCGGCGAGACCTCGGCGCTGGCGTCGTCGCTGGCCGTGCAGGCCGGCTGCCTCCACAGTCCCGAGGACCTGGTGGTGCTGGCGGCCCTGGCGCCGGCCGGAGGCATGCTCGACTGGTTGAAGTGGAGCCCCCACACGCGGTCGAGCAGCTCACCGCTCGGCGGTCCCCACCTGGTCCAGACCACCGAGGAAGCCGATCTGCTGCTCTCGGAGCTGGTGGCCGAGGCGGCCCGGCGGACCGGTGCGACGAGCGGCCCACCGCCGTTCCCCTGGCTGCTCGTCCTGCTCGATCGTGCGCTGGAGCCGGATGCCGCCCTCGTGTCCCGGCTGCTCGACAGCTGCCCCGGGGCCGGTATCTCGGTTCTCTGGCTGACCGACACGGCGGAGCGGGTCCCCCGTCAGGCCCAAGCCGTCGTCGACTGCCAGTCGCCGCTGACAGGTCGACTGTCCCGCGTCTCGTTCACCGACCCGGACCGGCCCGATCTGCTGGTCGACCTCGACCGGGCCACCCGGGAGTTCGCGGCCGAGACCGGACGGGCCCTGGCCCCGCTCCGCGACGCATCGTCAGCCAATGCCGCCACCGCCATCCCCCGGGTCGTGCCGCTGTTCACCGCGTTCGGGATCGAGTCGATCGACAGCGACTGGGTGGCCGGCCAGTGGAAGACCGACCGCGGCTACTCGCTCCAGGCGCCGATCGGGTACACCGACAGCGGGCCGCTCGTCCTCGACGTGGTGGAGCACGGCCCCCACGGGCTCATCGGTGGCACCAGTGGTGCCGGCAAGAGCGAGCTGGTGATGTCGATCGTGGCAGGCCTGATCGCCTACAACCCGCCCGACAGGATCAACTTCCTGTTCATCGACTACAAGGGCGGTGCCTCCAGCGACCTGTTCACCGACGTCCCCCACACCGTCGGGTACGTGACGAACCTGGACGGTCTGCTGTCGATGCGGGCCCTGACCTCGTTGCAGGCCGAGCTCAACCGGCGGATGAGCCTGTTGCAGGGCAAGGCCAAGGACCTGGCCGAGATGATCGAGCGGTATCCCGACGAGGCCCCGCCGTCGCTCGTGATCGTGGTCGACGAGTTCGCCACCCTGGTCAAGGAGATCCCGGACTTCGTGACCGGCATCGTCGACATCGCCCAGCGGGGTCGCAGTCTCGGCATCCACCTGCTGCTGGCCACCCAACGGCCGTCCGGGTCGGTCAACGACAACATCAAGGCCAACACCAATCTCCGGATCTCGCTGCGGATGCTGGACGGCGGTGAGTCGACGTCGGTGATCGGCACCGCGGATGCGGCCGCGATCCCAGCCCCCCTCAAGGGACGGGGATACGCCAGAATGGGCGCCGGCGACCTGGTCGCCTTCCAGTCGGCGTGGGCCGGGGCGCCGTTGCTGGCCGAATCCGGCCCTCCGCCGGTGACCGTGGTCCCCTTCGGACCGACGCAGCATCCGGCCGGGCTCTCGTCGGCTCCGGCGGCACGCCCTGGACCGGTGCAGCAGCAGGCCGGCTCGGGCCCGCGTCCTGGAGCGGTGGCCGAACGGACCCAGGTCGCCGCCCTGCTCGACGCGGTCGTCGGCGCCGCCGCCCGCCTGGGCCTGGAGCGGGGCCGGCCGCCGTGGCTCGAGGTGCTCCCGCCCGAGGTGTCGATCGAAGATGTCCGTCGGCGGTCGCTCGCAGACTCCGGTGGCCAGTCGCTCCGGCCGGGGTCCCGGATCGTCTTCGGCATGATCGACGATCCCAGCGCCCAGGCCCAGTATCCGGCCGTGGTCGACCTCGCGAGGACCGGCGGCCTGATCGTCACCGGAACGGGCGGTTCCGGGAAGTCGACGGTGCTCAAGACGCTGGCCCTGTCCGCCGCCATGGACGACGACGACCTCGGCGGTGGTCGGCTGACGATCTTCGCCATCGACTTCGCGTCCCGGGAGCTGGGTGGCCTCGGCCGGCTGCCGCAGTGCGGTGGCGTGGCGGCGAGTGACGACTTCGAGGCGGTGACCAGGATCATCGCCCTGCTCCACACCGAGTTCGAGCGACGCCGGCAGGCCCTGGCCGAGTCCGTCGCCCGATCCGAGGCGCCCCCGAGCGAGCCCGCCGTACTGTTGCTGGTGGACGGGATGGATGCGGTCATCCAGGCCATGGAGCAGGGCCCGGCGGCCGCCGGTTTGACCGAGTACTACGCCAAGCTGACCACGCTGGTGACCGACGGCCGACAGGTCGCCATGTATCCCGTCATCAGCACCTCCCGGCGCTCGACGGTGCGCTCGGCCATCAGCTCGGCGATCTCGGCCCGGCTCACCCTCCGGCAGGCCGACGTCCAGGGCTACGCCGAGAGCGGCATCGGCGCAGCCGACGCCAAGGGGATCGATCTCGCCCCGGGCCAGGCCTTCTACAACGGCCCGACCCTCGTCCAGGTTGCGAAGCTCGTCGACCCGGCGATCCCGGCGAGCGCCACGGCCGACGAGCGCGAGCGCCGGGAGCGAGCGCGCCTCGTGGCGGTGGCCGACTCCCTGTCGGGCACGGTCGATCCCCGTCTGCAGACCGCGCCCCTGCCCACTGCGATCGACCTGCCACCATCGGACGATGCCCACCGGCCGGTCATCGGCCTGGCCGACCTCAGCGTCGAGCCGTTCCATCTCGATCTGACCTATGACGACGTGTCGATCGTCGGCGACCCCCGAAGCGGCCGGTCGACGGCCCTGGCCACCATCGGCCGCCAGGCCGCCCGAGCCGGAGCCGAGCTCTGGGTGCTGGCTCCCCCGTCTTCGCCACTGCGTCGCCTCGGCGAGGCGTCGCAGGCCTGTTTCGACGAGGGTGAGGCCCGGCAACGGTTCCTGGAGGACCTGGTCGAGCTGGCGGCCGAGCCTTCAGCGCACCTGCGGCTGCTCCTGCTGGACGACCACGATCTCCTGCCGGAGAACGATCGCACGGTCACCGGGCCGCTGGAGATGCTGCTGGGCCTGGTTCGCCACGTCGCGGCGGGACCGAAGCCGAGGGGCTTCAGCCCCAGCCCGATCATGCAGGCGATTCGGGCCGCCCGCTCGATAGTCCATCTCCGACCCCACGATCTCCGTGAGGCCCACGAGGTGATCGGGATCCCACCGCCGTGGCATCCCGGGCTCCCGATGGTCGAGGGTCGTGGCCTCGTGGTGGTCGACCGGGTGGCGACGATGGTGCAGTTCGCCAACCCCTTCCCCGCCGAGGGCTGAGCCCGGCGACGTCGTGATGCGACGCCATGATGGGCCGGTTCGGGGGGGACGCGAAACTGCGGTGCACGAACGACCGAAGGTCGCCGTGCACCGCAGTTGGTTGCCCGCACCGAAAGGGAGGTTGGTGGTGCGAGCCGCCGTGGGGTGTCGGCAGGCCGAGCCCGTCAGGAACCGCTGTTCATGACGCTGACCTGGTCTCGCAGCCAGCCTGACAGCGAGGCGCCGACACCCCGGACGCCGGTTCCGTCACCGTTGCCAGCCGAGCCGACGATCTCTTCGACCGCACTCGTCACCGCCGTCACCGTCGTCAGCTTCTCCGGCCCCTGCCAGCCGGGCGTCCCCTCGGCGATCGTGCCCCGGACGTTGTTGTAGCTGGTGGCGATGGCCTCGAACCACTCGTCGACCTTGCCGGCGAAGCCGGTCATCTCGTCCGTGTCGATCTCGTAGTCCTGGTTGGCGGAGATCCGCAGCGCCTCGGCATTGGTGGCCTGACCCCGCTCGACCGGCTCGTGGGGCCAGGGCGCACCGCCCAGCTTCGTCACCACCACGTTCATGTTGTTGACGATCACCCGCAGCAACTCGTCGACGTTGTCGTAGGTGGCGGCGACGAACGTGGTCATCTTGGTGTTCATCTCCTCGGCCAGGCTCTCCGCCTGCTCGCCGACGAAGGAGGTGCTCTTCAGCTCCCTCTGGACGAAGTTGACCTGATCGAGGATCAGCGCCGCTTCGGTCCTGGCCGAAGCGAGCGCCGCTTCGAGGTCGGTCATCTTCACTGCGTGCAAAACCATGTCTGGTCACCTTTCCGGCCGCCTCGCCGAGATCGGCCACCTTCCGTCGGGTTCGTCGGGGTGAACGTAAACCGGCACCCGGGGGTCCACAACGGGGACCGGTCCCCATTCCACCACCCGGTCGGCGGTCCTAGGTTCTGGCCCATACCGATTGCCGTGGTGGGGGCCCTTGCCGTGACAGAGCGAGTTCGAGCGAGGACCACCGACCTGCGGCAGTTCTTCGCCAACGGCGCCGTCTACCGGCGGCACCTCATCGGCATGTTCGCCGATCTCGAGGCCAGACGATCGACGGTCGTGTCGTCGCTCGGCCACGTGCCGTCCGTCGACTGGATCGATCCGTTCCGGGAGCTCGTCGCCGAAGCAACGTTCAACGACGAGTTCGTGGCCACGATCCACGATGCGCTCGTCGACTACGCGCCCGGCAGCCACCCGGCGACCAGGTCCGGTGAGGCGCTGGCTTCGATCCCGTCCCACCTGCTCGACCGAGCCCTCGAGGATGCGGGCTACCGGACCGATGGCGAGGACCGATCTCTCGACGAGGACCTGCTGACCGCTCTCGACAGCCGACAGCTCGACGACCACCGACTCCTGGTCGCCTACGGGATGCCACCGCTCCAGGCCGAGATGCTGGTGTCCCGCAACGATCTACAGGCCGAGCGGTTCATCGACGGGATCCGCCTCACCGATCTCAATCAGCGCATCGCCGGGTGGGCCGGGACCGACAACGATCCGATGCTCGATCGCCTCGTCGCCGAGCGAAACGACCTGCTCCGGCGGCTGACCGCCAGCGAGGACTACTGGACCCACGACCCGGAGATCGTGGCCGTGGCGGCCCGCTTCGACATGGGCTACGACGAGGCCGAGTTCGCCGTCACCACCGCCACCGTCGACGCCCTGGCAGCCGAGATCGACGGCTGGACCGGCCATCCGAACGACGGCCGCTACACCGATCTGCAGGTGGCGCTCGGCCTGGAGATCGACCGGCTGGCCGAGGGGGACGGCGACCTGGCCCGTCACGTGGCCATCCTCGTCGACCGGGGTGTGCCCGCGGGGGAGGCCCTGTTCGACGCCGTCGGCGCCACCTACGGTGAAGCCCCGATCGCGACCGTGCTCCAGCTGCTCGAAGACCGGGCGGGCGATCCCGAGGCGTTCGACCCCATCGGCTGGGCACTGGGCGCCGCCCTCGTCCAGCGGGTCGAGGCGGTCACGGGGGCCGATGTCAGCCAGGTCGACATCGGCATCGCGGCCGTGGCCGAGGAGAGCGGCCTGTCCTACAACGCGGCCGTGGCCCTGATCAACATGGACATCCGGGCCGACGACTCGCCGTGGCCGCCGGACACGCCGCTCCACGCCTACCTCGACGTTCCGGTGACGTCCGGCGAGGAAGCGGCTTTCATGCTGCTGGCCGACGAGGAGGGCCTGTTCCGGGCGATGGAGACCGCCGACCAGGCCGACCTCGACCGCTGGGACGGCAAGCTGGCCGATGCGGACTGGGCGGCCATCCTGGCCGACCCGGCGGCCCATGGCGAGCAGGCGCTGGCCATCGCCACCTTCTTCTCCGACAATCCCGACGAGTGGCTCCGGCTCGACACCGCCCGCGACGGCATGGTGCTCCAGGACCTGGCGGCTGGCCGGTACGGGGTGGGCGACGGCGACGGCGACGGCGTCGCCTCGTTCGCCGATGTCCAGCAGTACGTCACCAACAACCGGATCTACGAGACGCTGTCCGCCGAGCTGGACCGGACCGGCACGGTCCTGGTCGACCTCGACGGCGACGGCCGCTTCGAGGACAGCGAGTTCGAGGATGCGCTCGGGAGGCTGGAGGGCAGCCATCCCAACCTCGAAGGGCTGACCGAGGCCATCACCTATGCCCTCGACGCCGACCTGCTGTCCCAGCCGGACGATCGGGCCTGGTACGAGAAGATCGGCAGCGGCCTGTACACGATCACGTCGCTGGTCCCCGGCTCGCCGACCAACATCCACCGGATGGTCACCGAGCCGACGGCGATGCTCGGCGACCAGTTCTCGTTCCTGAAGGGTGCCGGCACCGCAGTGGTGGGGCTCGGCCTGTTCGTGTACGACGCCGCGGCCGTCAACCCGGGCGGCCCCGGGTTCTGGATCGAGCGGTGGCGTGTCGATGGCGACCCCACCCAGCACCGGGGGATCCGGTTGGTGCAGTCGTTGCCGGCGATGGCCGATGCCGGGTTGTCGCTGCTGCCCGGTACGTCGCAGTACGACGAGGCCATGGAGCAGGTCCGCCGCAGCGGCACCTGGGACGCCCACCCGGGCCTGGATCTGGTCCGGTCCGTCGCCGACTGGGAGGGCTTCGTCGAGAATCCGGCCGGGTGGGCCGGGCAGTTCGCCCCCGACCTGCTCATCACCGCGTTCACCGGCGGGGGCGGAGCCATCACCCGGGTCGGGAGCACCGGGAGCCGGATGGCGGCCGCAGCCCGTCGCCTCGTGATCGGGATGTCGAGCACCGGGATGCGGGTCACGGCCCGGACAGCGCTGCGCAACAGCATGACCACGCTGGCCGCACTGCCGGGGCGGGGCCGGCACCTCGCTCGGCTGGCGCTCCCCGACGACGGCAGCCTCTACCTGATGGGTCCCCAGGACCCGTTCCTGCTCAACGCAGCCCGGCGTCCCGACATCAATCCGGACGGCATGCTCGACGTCGTGGCCCACGGCAACTCGTCGGCCATCAGATTCGACACCCCGGACGGCCAGCGCCTGCTGACCGCCCAGGAGGCGGCCGACCACATCCGCTCCCAGCCCGGCTTCGACGGGCAGCCGATCCGGCTGCTGTCCTGTGAGACCGGTTGCGACCCGACGGGGTTCGCCCAGCAGCTGTCGGACCTGCTCGATGTGCCCGTCCACGCCCCGAACCAGCTGCTGTGGGCCTACCCGGACGGCCGGCTGACGGTGGCCAGCCGCACGATCGACCCCCTCACCGGCCATACGATCCCGACGTTCCCACCCGACGGGGAGTTCGTCCCGTTCCACCCGGCCACCATCGAGGGGCCACCGGGCTCGGGGCCGGGGGTGATCGACGAGCTCGGCGGTCTCGGTGGCGGTCGACTCGATCAGGTGCCACCGCTCGCGGGACCAGGTGACGGTCCGGTCGATCCGGCCATCCTGGAGCGGCAGATCAGGAACCGGGAGCTGCTGAGCGGTGACGGCTTCGAGGTCGACCTCCTGGGTTCCGGGGTGGACCACTCGGACATCGAGCTGATGTTCGCGAAGCGAAAGCCGCTCGGCTTCGCCTCCGAGCAGCAGTTCGCCCGGTTCAACGAGGACCTGGCCAAGGCACTCCAAGACGCAGGCCTGGTCGACGCCGAGATCGGCCTGAAGGGCACC
The DNA here is from genome assembly GCA_024644005.1 of Acidimicrobiales bacterium. GTDB lineage: Bacteria > Actinomycetota > Acidimicrobiia > Acidimicrobiales > SZUA-35 > JAHELU01. The sequence goes on from JAHELU010000070.1 coordinate 21,158, forward strand.
GCCACCACCTTCTACTCGGAGAACCCGGGCAAGCCGCTCGGTCACCACTGGGACGCCGACCCCGCCAACCCCGGCGACTACGACCTCAACATCACCAGCGAGCGCATGGTCGGGACGCTGACGGATGCCAGGTACGCGTGCGTCAGGCTTCTCTGCTTGCCATGCTTGATGACCTCGGCATGTGTCGGA
>JAHELU010000242.1 GCA_024644005.1 Acidimicrobiales bacterium
TCGGCTTGGTGGGGGTGCCCCTGGGGTCGATTCTGTCCCAGGTCTCGAGTCGAGCATCGCTTTGGGTTGCCGGAGCGAGCGAGTAGCGTAGAGACGATGCTCACGCCAGATAATCTTCGGTATTCCTCGGATCACGAGTGGGTCAAGCTCGAGGAGAACAACCGGGTCAGGATCGGTATCACCGACTACGCCCAGGACGCCCTGGGCGACATCGTCTTCGTCGACCTGCCCGAGGTGGGCGCCGATGTCACCACCGGTCAGTCGATCAGCGAGGTCGAGTCGACGAAGTCGGTCTCCGACATCTACGCCCCGGTCAACGGTGTCGTGGTCGAAGTGAACAATGACCTCGGGGAGGAGCCGGAACGGCTCAATGCCGATCCCTACGGCGACGGGTGGATCTGCGTGATCGAGCTCTCGGCCGGTGTCGATCTCGATTCGCTGATGGACGCCGACGCGTATGTCGGGCTGACGGAGGGATAGGCCATGGACGCCGGTTGTCCGAACTGCGGGTACCAGAACCCGCTTGGCGCGCGGTTCTGCAGCTCCTGCGGCGCCCAGCTCGTGGAGCGGGCGGTGAGCGAGGAAGCGACGATGATCCACGATCCGGCACCGGCGGCCGATGCGGTCGACATATCGGCCGAGGAGCTGGCCGACATGCCCGAGGGCACGATCGGGATGTTCGTGGTTCGTCAGGGACCGAAAAAGGGCAGTCGGATCGCCCTCGACAGCGACGAGGTGTCGATCGGCCGTCACCCCGAGAGCGACATCTTCCTCGACGACGTCACCGTCTCCCGTCGCCACGCTGTGGTGACCAGGGCCGGGAACGGATTCCACGTGTCGGACGCCGGCAGCCTCAATGGCACCTACGTCAACCAGTCGAGGGTCGAGACCGCAGCGCTGAACGACGGTGACGAGGTCCAGGTCGGCAAGTTCAAGCTCGTCTATCTCGCGCTGGCCAACCGCATCTGAGCCGATCCGCTCATCCCGTTCCGGCCCCTCGAATCGTGGTCGAATCGGCAAAACCCCCCCGGTGCGTTGTAACTCGACACCCCGATGTGGGGTACCGTGGGATCTATGACGATCGAGATGGAGTTAGTGGGCGTTCGGGTTCAGCTTCCGACCAATACTCCGATCCTGCTGCTCCGGGAGACCAGCGGCCAGCGGCGGGTCGTTCCCATCTACATCGGTGGCCCCGAAGCCCACGCCATCGATCTCGCACTGTCCGGGACGCCGATGGCCCGGCCGATGACCCACGATCTGTTCGCCGAGGTCATCGACGGTCTCGGGGCGGTCCTCGAGCGGGTCGTCGTGACCGAGCTCCGGGGCGGCACCTTCTACGCCGAGCTGTACCTGCGGGATGCCACCGGTGGGGTCCAGACGATCTCGGCCAGACCGTCGGATGCAATCGCCCTCGCCGCCAGGACCGGCAGCCCCATCTTCGCCGAGGACGCGCTCATCGAGGAGGCCGGCATCGAGGAGGCGGAGGGCGAGGAGTCGGAAGGCGACGAGGAGGAGATGGTCGAGGAGCTCCGCAAGTTCCTCGACGAGGTCAATCCCGAGGACTTCCAACCCGAGTAGGCACCGGACTGCGCCCAGCCCCGCCCGCTGCCGAGGGTGGGCGACAGTCGATCGACCGGTCGTGGCTCAGCCCAGCGCGGCGACATCGTGGTCGGCCAGCGCGGTCGAGATCCGCTCCAGGCTGAGCGCCACCAGGCGCTTCGTCCGGACGGTCGACAGGTGACGCTGCGCCAGCAGCAGCACCGCCAGTCCCGGCAGGGCCAGGCCCAGCCGGTACCGCTCGAAGCTGCCGCCGTGGGCCGCCACCATCTCGGCCTCCACCGACCGGCGGGTGGCGACGTCGAGGCTGGTGGCGGCGAGCCAGGCCAGATCGGCCTCGCCGAACTGGACCGCCATCTGTTGCCAGTCGAACAGCACCACCCGGCCGGCCGGATCGAACACGAGGTTGTCGGCCCGCGGATCCCCGTGGCAGAGGGTTTGTGGTGCCACATCGGCCCGATCCGCCAGTCCGGACCTGGCGTCGACGAGGGCCACGAACTGGCGCATGGCCCCAGCGTCGACGGCGTCGGACCAGCTGGTCTCGAGCGCGGTCAGTCCGGCGGCCAGCCCACCGGCCGGGAGCAGGGAGATGGTGTTGCGACGCACCGGCAGGGGAGCGAGCCGATCGCTGTCGGCCCAGCGGCGATGGAACCGGGACAGTGCCTTGGCCACCACGAGGGCGTCGCCCGCCGTCAATCCGGCCAGCTGATCGACCGAGCGATGGTCGCTGAGATCTTCCATGAGCAGCGAGCAGGTCCCGTCGCCCGGCTCGTCGACGACGTGGATCCGGGGGCTCCCGATCGGGTCGGTCGACAGGACGTCCCGGTAGGCGATGGCCTCCCGCTGGTAGGCGCCGCTCTCGATCGCCGCTCGACCGTTGGGTCCCGGCACGGGGAGCTTGGCCACCACCGACGGCGGGCCCGCCGAGGCTCGGTCCCGGTCGGCCCACGCCAGCTGCGCCTGCAGGACGAGGCTGAACGCCCCCCGACCCAGGTTCACGTCCCTCGTGGCGGTCACGGTGGCCTCGCCGGCGCCGAATGCCCGGTCGCAAAGCCAGCCGATGCGCTCGATCGAGTCCTCGTCGACGGCGGCCCGGTTGTCGATGTCTGTCGTCACTGGTTGCCCATGCTGGAGGGGATGTGGTGCAGGAAGCGCGGCCATGCGGCGCGCTTGCACCAGACCGTGCGCCCTGCGCGCGAGTCGTTGACTCTTCGCGCGCAGCTTACTACGATCAGCAGCAGGTAAATTCCTCCTGCGTAATTACGCGCTGGTGGTGTTTCAGTACGGTGCCGGGAATGGTCTTCGGTCGGGCCAAACGAGGAGCGCAGCGCGCATGTCAGTGACAGCCAGTTACAGCGGGAAGCGGACAGCCGAGATCGTGGGCATCACCTACCGCCAGCTCGACTACTGGGCTCGAACCGACCTGGTCCGGCCGTCCGTGGCCGATGCGAAGGGCTCCGGCTCCCGCCGCCGCTACTCCTACAAGGACCTCCTCGAGCTCAAGGTCATCAAGACCCTGCTCGACGCCGGCATCCGGCTGGAGTCGGTCCGTGAGGTGTTCTCGTTCATGCGAGAGCAGCTCGGTGAGGACGTCGCCTCGGCCAACCTGGTCATCCACGGCTCCACCTCCGTCCTGACCCGCAGCGGCGAGGAACTGATCGACCTGGTGCGCAAGGGCCAGGGCGTGCTCAACGTGCTGCCGCTGGCCGGCATCAAGGACGAGGTCGATGCCAAGATCGTCGAGCTGCAACCGCCGACGGTCGACGGCTCCTCCGGCCCGGATCTGGCACTACCTGGCTGACCCCGACCCCGACTCGGCCGTCGGTCCCCGGTGCATGGGTCAGTCGTCGGCCGAATCGCCGTTGCGGATCACCCGGCTCTTCGGCTGGACCCACATCTGGGCTCGGTTCTTGCCCGCCGACTTCGCCCGGTACAGCGCCTGGTCGGCCCGTTCGAAGGTCTCGTCGACGCCGACATCGGCTTCGTGCAGCGCCACGCCGGCGCTGATCGTGGTCGAGCGGCCGGAGCTGGCCCAGCCCCGGAGGATCCGCTGGGCCACGGCGACCGGATCGGCGAATGCCCGTCTTGCCACCACCAGGAACTCGTCACCGCCGAGCCTGGCCGATGTGTCGGAGTCGCGGAGGCAGTCGCGGAGATGGCTGCTCAGGTCCTGGAGCACCTGATCGCCGGCGGCGTGGCCGAGGGTGTCGTTCACCGCCTTGAAGCCGTCGAGGTCCAGCAGGATGAGGGCGTCGCCGTCCTCCATCGAGTTGAGCAACGTGTCGGCGTGACGACGGTTGCCGATGCCGGTCAGCTCGTCCCTGGTCGTCGCCCGCTCGAGCTTGTCGATCTCGAACAGGTGCTCGATGGCGATACCGACCTGGGTGCCGAAGAGCCTGGCGAGATCGAGGGTGAAGCCGGGATCGTCCTGGCTGACGGGGTGGACGACGACGGCACCGGCCGGCACGTCGGTGGCCGGCAGGGGCAGCACGAGCATCGTCTCCTCGAGATTCGGCACCAACCGGGGCTCGTCGCCGCCGATCGTGTCGACCACGAGCTCCGCGGTACGGGAATCGGGCTCCTCGGTGGAAGACGGCCCGAGCGTGACCGGGATGAGCCCGCCGACCGTGTCGCGCAGGACCACGGTGGCCCGCTCGACCTCGAATATCTCCAGGGCGGCCAGCGCCACCTCCTCGGCCGCCTCTTCGAGCGACGATGGTCGCCTGAATCGACGCAGGACGTCCTCGAGCCTGGCCAGCCGCTCGGACCTCGACGAGAACCGGTTCTGGGTTTGGAGGCTGCGGTCGACCAGAGCCGAGACCAGCTCGCCGAGCCCGGCCGCCACCGGCACGCCGAGCAGGGGCAGTGCCAGGTTGACCCGGAACGGCTCCAGTCGGTTGGCCAGCAGCAGCACGCCGATGACCAGCGGGCTGAACATCAGCGCCGCCCCCGGTGGGAGCACGAACCCGACATAGGCCAGGATCATGACGGCCGCAGCGGCCAGGCCGATGATGGCGTGCGACGTGTCGGCGCTGTCCGACCAGAACAGCGCTGCGACGATGGCGGCCAGGACCACCACGGCCGGGACCAGGCGCCAGCCCGAGCGGATCCTGCTCCAGTCGACGAAGAACGCGTACACCGCTGCGAGCTCGAGCGCCAAGGCGAGGTAGAGGATCGACAGACCGCGCTGGTCGGCGTCCCTGGCGATGTAGTCGAGAACGGCCAGGACGGCCGCGCCGGTGAGGAGCGCACTGGCCGCCATCCGGTATCTCTCTCGCCAAAGCACGTTGCTCACGACCTCGTTGCTGACTCCGACCACGGTCGCGGGTCTTGCCGACCGCAGGATACCGACCACAGGCTGTGTCATGAACAGTACCCTACGTGAGTATTGTTCGGAAGGACGTGGACGCCATTTCTCATCGTGCCCGGTGCAGCCGACCCATGGCGGAGGTCGAATCGCCCCTCCAGCCCACCTGCGCCAGGCCGCTCGGATCAGACCGATCGCATCCGGCCGGGCCGCTCGATCAGCCCGGCGGGTGGCTGTCGGCGGTCAGGGTCCCGGCATGGGACCCGTCGTTGAACAGCCGCAGCGTCCAGTGATCGGGGTCGGAGCCAGGGAGCTCGACGACGAGATGGGATATCGAGGTGTGACGGGCGCCGGTGAACGTCCTGGCGCCGACGCCCACGGCGTAGCCGAGGACCGCTGCGATAACGCCGCCGTGGCAGAACGCCGCCACCAGCCCGTCGTCGTGGCGGGCGGCGATG
>JAHELU010000243.1 GCA_024644005.1 Acidimicrobiales bacterium
CCGGCCGAGCTCTGCCGCCGCCCCGCCAGAGGTCGGACGCCGTCGAAACGCCGTGCTGACAGACCGCCCCGCCAGAGGTCGGACGCCGTCGAAACGCCGTGCTGACAGACCGCCCCGCTACAGGTCGAATGCGGTGCGCTGGCAGACCGCCCGGAGGGCGAAGCTCGAGCGGATGCGGGACACGCCGGGCAGCTTGGACAGCCAGTCGCGGTGGACCCGCTCGTAGTCCCCGACGTCGGAGCACACCACCTGCAGTAGGTAGTCGGCGTCACCGGCCATGAGGTGACAGCTCATCACCTCCGGGCACGCGACGATCGCCGCCTCGAAGGCATCGAGCTGGGACTCCGACTGGGTGTCGAGCGAGATCTCGACGAACACCGTGGTGCCCCGACCGACCGCCCCCGGGTCGATCAGGGTGACGTAGCGGTCGATGACCCCGGCCTGCTCGAGGGCTCTGGTCCGCCGCAACGACGCCGAGGGGGAGAGGCCGACCGTTGCGGCCAGCTCGGCATTGGTGACCCGGCCGTTGTGCTGCAGCTCGGTCAGGATCGCACGATCCATCGGGTCTAGATTCATGACGCTCAATCTATACCGACGGATTGCCGTCCTACGCAACGATCTTGCGTAGGCCTCCGTCTCCAGAGCACGATTCGCAAGGCTCTGGCTCGGTGCGTGGCGTACGCTGGTAGCGATGACCGTCATCGACAGCACAGACCGGCACCGCCGCAGCGGTGCCGCCGCTCAGGCGGATGGCCGCACGGACGGGAGGGCAGGGGCATGAGAGTCGGGGTGCCGACCGAGATCAAGGACGCCGAGCTCAGGGTCGGGTTGACCCCGGGCAGCGTCAACGAGCTGGTGGCCCGGGGTCACGAGGTCCTCGTCGAGACCGGTGCCGGCCTCGGCATCGGGGCGACCGACCTCCACTATCGACAGGTCGGGGCCGTCGTGGTCGACACACCGGATGAGGTCTTCGCCGAGGCCGAGCTGGTGGTGAAGGTCAAGGAGCCCCAGGCCGTCGAGCGGGCCAGGCTGCGGGAGGGTCAGATCCTGTTCACCTACCTGCATCTCGCCCCGGACCCCCAACAGACCAAGGATCTGATGGCGAGCGGTGCCATCTGCATCGCCTACGAGACCGTGACCGACGACGACGGTGATCTGCCGTTGCTGGCGCCGATGTCCAAGGTCGCGGGCCGGATGTCGATCCAGGCCGGCGCCCACTGCCTCGAGTCCTCCCGGGGTGGTGCCGGGCTGCTGCTCGGCGGCGTGCCGGGGGTTCCGGCCGGGAGGGTGGTGGTGATCGGCGGCGGCGTCGTCGGGCAGAACGCGGTGGAGATGGCGCTCGGCCTCGGAGCCAGGGTCACCGTCATCGACCGCAAGATCGAGGTGCTGGACGAGCTGGCGGCCCGATTCGGCTCAGCGCTCGACACCGCCTACTCCACGGCGTTCGCCGTCCAGGAGCTGGTGCTCGACGCGGACCTGGTCATCGGAGCCGTACTGGTCAGGGGGGCGAGAGCTCCTCGCCTGGTCACCGCCGACATGGTGTCGGCCATGCGACCCGGCTCCGTCGTCGTGGACGTGGCGATCGATCAGGGCGGTTGCATGGAGACCTCCCGCCCGACCACCCACAGCGATCCGACGTTCGTGGTCGACGACGTGGTCCACTACTGCGTGGCCAACATGCCCGGAGCGGTCCCCCGCACCTCGACCTACGCGCTCAACAACTCCACCCTCCCGTTCACCATCGAGCTGGCCGACAAGGGAGCCAAGCGGGCGCTGTCGGACGATCGGCACCTCCGCAACGGGCTGAACGTGGCGTCCGGTGAAGTCACCGAGCTGGCCGTCGCCAACGCCCTCGGACTCAACTACGTCGATCCGGAGACTGCGGTCGCCAACCTCTGAGTCGGACGGCGCGTCGCGATCCGACAGCATCCGGCCCCGGCCGTCGATCGGAAGGGCCGGTGACCGACTGGCACTATTGCCCAGCCGATGCCCGGTCGGTCGTCGCGCTCCGGGAGGTACCGACCGGCTCCACCACCTAGAGTGTTCAGAGGTTATGGCGAATACCGAGGGCACGCAGCGGCGGGGTGGGACCACGCTCGAACACGGAGAGCTGGCGACCGACCTCGTCCCCGGGCCGGTCGAGTTCTCCACGCTGGTCTCGACCGACCGCTCGACCACCAACCAGCCGGTGCTCATCTGGCTCCACGGCGGCGGCGGATCGCGCCGGTTCCTCGAGACCTGCAAGGCCCAGTTCGTCAGCTGCTGGGCCGACAAGTCGCTGCCCGCGATGGTGGTGGCCACCCCGAGCGCCGGCTGGTCGTTCTATCTCGACCGCCAGGACGGCTCGGAGCTCTGGGAGACGTTCCTGTTCGACGAGTTCATCCCGGCGGTACGGGAACGAACCGGCGCCACCGACGGCCCGCTGCTGATCGGTGGCATCTCGGTCGGCGCCCTCGGAGCGCTCCGCATGGCGTTCAAGCGGCCGGACCGGTTCAGGGCGGTGATCGCCGTCGAGCCGACCGTCGAGGCTGCGCTGACCTGGGATCGCGTCCCCAGCCGGGACAAGGTCTACCTGCCCGCCGGGGTCCGCAGCAAGCTGTTCGGCGACCCGCTCGACCACCAGTACTGGAAGGCCAACCACCCGACGGCGCTGGCGGTCGCCAACTCGACCGCCGTCGCCGCGAGCAACCTCTCGATCTACCTGGAGGCCGGCGACGAGGACCTGTTGCACGTCCAGTACGGCACCGAGTTGCTGCACCGCTGCCTGTTCGACATCGGCGTGCCCCACGAGTACCGCCTGACCAGGGGTGGCAATCACGTCGGTCCCTCCGTCGGGCCTCGGCTGGTGGACGCGTTCCGCTTCATTGGTCGCCTGCTGTGGAAGACCTACGACGACGACTCCTCCATCGACGCGATGGTGGAGCTCGACACGTTCGCCGCCCAGGTCCGGGGCCTGGAGCAGCAGTCGAACTACCGGACCACCGCCACGGTCCGCGGTCCGGCCACCGACCTCACCGTCACGATCCAGGGCGAGGGCCAGCCGGTGGTCCTGCTGCCGTCGCTCGGGCGCAACGCGGACGACTTCTTCGACCTGTCGGAGCGGCTGGCCAGGGCCGGGTTCCAGGTGCTCTCGCTCGAGCCCCGGGGCTGGGTCGGCTCGTCCAGCTCGGTGGCCGACATCACCCTCGCCGACCTGGCCGACGACGTCGCAGCGGTGATCCACGCCAACGGCGGGGTACCCTCGGCCCTGGTCGGTCACGACTTCGGCGGCCAGGTGGCCAGGACCACCGCCACCCGCCACCCGGAGCTGGTCAAGAACATGGTCTTGCTCGCCACCCCCGGTCCCATCCCACCGAAGCCGGAACCGGCCACCGCCCATCGGCGGACGTTCGTGCCCGAGCTGTCGATGGAGGAGCACCTGGAGGCGGTGGCGCTCGCCTTCTTCGCCGGCGGGAACGACCCGGTGGTCTGGGTCGATGGCTGGAATCCCATCCTGGCATCGGCCCAGCTCGAAGCCCAGCAGCGGACGCCCACCGAGGCCTGGGCCGGCGGGGGCGCGGTCGACACGCTCATCGTGCGACCGGCCGAGGATCGGATCGTCTCGGCCGAGAGCACCCGCCTGCTGGCCAACGAGCTCGGGGGCAAGGTCTCGCTGGTCGAGGTCCCCGGTGCCGGTCACGCCCTCCTGCCGGAGCAGCCCGAAGCGGTGGCCATCTCCGTCCTCACCTGGCTCCGGCGGCACGGCTGACCGGCCGGTGCGGGCCGGCCGAGCCTCCGGTTGGAACTTTCCCGCCGATCGAAAAGCCGCAACAATCCTGACCATGAGCGAACAGGACGACGGGACGACACCGGGGTACGCCCGGCCGGCAGTGGAGGCGTGGATCGAGGCCAACATCGATGGCCTCGTCGGTCCGTTCCGCTGGACCCGTCTCGAGGGCGGTCACTCCAATCTCACCTTCCTGCTGTGCGACGCCGAGGGCCGGCGGGTCGTGATCCGGCGGCCGCCACTGGGGGAGCTGCTCCCGAAGGCCCACGACATGAAGCGGGAGTTCACCATCATCTCCGGGCTCGGGCCCACGACCGTGCCGGTGGCCACCGCCCTCGGGTTGTGCGAGGACACTGCGGTCACCGGCGCGGTGTTCTACGTGATGAGCGAGGTCGGGGGTCGGGCGCTGTACACCGCCGAGGACGTCGAGGGCTGGCTGTCGATGGAGGCCCGTGACGCCGCGGGCTACTCGTTCATCGCCACCCTGGCCGAGCTCCACAGCATCGACCCTGTCGACGTCGGGCTCGGTCAGCTGGCCCGCCACGACGGGTACGTCAGCCGCCAGCTCCGGACCTGGTACGGCTCCTGGCAGGCCTCCATGGAGGGGGCCGACTATGACGACGATCGGATCCACCGGCTCCACGACGAGCTCGTCGACCTCGTTCCCGACCAGGGCCCGGCCAGGGTCGTCCACGGTGACTACGGCATGCACAACTGCATGGTCGACGAGGACGGCACCATCGTGGCCGTGCTCGACTGGGAGATCGCCACCCTCGGCGATCCCCTGGCCGACTTCGCATACGCCCTCAACGGGTGGAGCGACCCCGACGACGAGATCCGTGTCTCCCACGAGTCCGCCACCACGGCCCCCGGTTTCCCCCGACGAGCGGCCCTCGCCGAGCGCTATGCGGAGCTGACCGGCTGCGAGCTGTCGAACCTCGACTACTACCGGACCTTCAACTACTTCAAGACGGCCTGCATCCTGCACGGCGTGTACGCCCGGTACATGCTCGGCAAGAAGAGCACGGAGGGCATCGACGTCGAGGGCCTGCGGGAGCGGATGATCTCCTCGATCGACCTGGCGGTGGCCCAGGCCGGTCGCTGAGCGTGGGTGGATCCGCCCACTGGTGGTCGTGAGGGTCGTCGCCTGAGCGGGGGACGGCAGCCGGGCCCGGCTGAGCGTGGGTGGAGGCCATCGGCGATCCGGGCACACTGGGTGGCCGACCCTCTCGCCTCTGATCCGCCGTTCTGGAGCCAGCTTCGTTGAACAAGGTTGCCCCCGTACTCCTGGTCCTGCTGGTGGCCGTGGCAGCTGTACAGGTCTGGTCCAGCCGTGGGGACACCCGGGTCGAGACCGACGACGGCATCGTCTCCGAGGCCGATCTCGTCGAGGAGACGACGACGACCCAGGCCCAGCGGACGTTCCTCACGCTGTTGCCGCTGCCCGAGCGGGAGGTCGGTGCCACGAGGCCCCGCTCGCC
>JAHELU010000071.1 GCA_024644005.1 Acidimicrobiales bacterium
TTCGCGCGAGCGGGGGCCGGCGACGTTCATGGATGCGTACCCGGTGGTGACCGGCGTCACATGCACCCGCCACTCGGGGTGCTCGGTCTGGAGCCAGTTCTCGATCCACTCCCACACGGTCGCCGCCCCGGAGCTGGTGGTGGACATGAGGTAGTGCTGGTCGGCGAGCCGGCCGGTCACGCCATCGTCGAGCACGATCCCGTCCTCGGCGCACATGAGCCCGTACCGGACGGATCCCACCGGCAGGGTCGTCCACCGGTTGGTGTACACCAGGTTGAGCAGGTGAGCGACGTCCGGCCCCCGCAGGTCGAGCTTGCCGAGCGGGGTCACGTCGGTGATGCCGACGGCGTTCCTGGTGTTGTCGACCTCGGCTCGGGGGTCACCGTAGTGCTCTGGTCGCAGCCAGGCCCCGGCCACGATCGGCACGGCCCCATTGGCCTCGTGCCAGGGCTGGATCGACGAGACCCGCACCGGTTCGTATGGCCGCCCTGCCAGTCCGCCGAGCGTGATGGGCCCGTACGGCGGCCGCCAGACCGTGGTGCCCACCGCCTCGATCGACTCGCCCTTCGCCTCGGCCAGGACGGCGACCGTGTTGACCGTCTCCAGCTTCCCCTGGGACGGCCCCATCGTCGCCGTGGTGAAGCGCTTGGCCAGCTCGACCGAGTCGTAGCCCTCGGCCGCCGCTGCGATCAGGTCCTTCGAACCGACGTCCTCGGAGTAGTCGACGATGCCGTGGGTGGAGGACCGGAACAGCGCCGGATGGGGTCGGCGGTCGAGCGCGGCGCGATCGTCGACCGGCCAGGCCGGTTCAGCGCCGTCGACGGGCCGCGCCCGGCTGGTGGCGGCCTGCAGCCGGCGCCCGACAGCTGCGGCCCGCTTCGCCGCCAACCGACCGGTGGCCTCGGCGTGGCGGATCAGCTGCTCTGGATCGCCGTCGCCGACCAGCCCGCCGGTCGCCACGACCGTGTCGATGGCGGTGGCGGGATGGAAGCGGGCCGTCACGGGGTCGTAGCGCGGGCGATCCCCGGCCATGTTGAGCAGCGAGGTCGGTGCGGTCCAGCCGACGGCGGTCACCAGCAGGTCCGCGTCGATCACGGATCCGTCCGCCAGCGTGACCGAGCGGACCGCCCCGGTTGGGCCGTGTACCGCGACCACGTCCTCGCCTCGGCCGGCGTCCACCACCCTGGCCACGTCGACGCCGGCCCGGCGCAGATCGGCTGCGGCGGCCCGTCCCTCGTCGTTGGCCGAGAGCACGACGGCCCGCTGCCCCGGCCGGACGCCGTAGAGATTGATCAGCCGCCGGACCGCGCCGGACAGCATCACCCCGGGCTTGTCGTTGCCGGCGAACACGTACGGCCGCTCGATCAGGCCGGGGGCCACCACCAGGACCTTTGCCCTGGCCTTGATCAGTCGCTCGACGGCCAGCGGATGGCTCCGTTGGACGACGGCGATCCAGTTGTCCTCGTAGCGACCGGTGACCGTCGAGTCGACCAGGACCTCGATCCCGGCCCGGCCGACCCGTGCGGCCAGGTCGGCGGCCCGCCTGCGCTCGCCGTCGTCGCCCCACAACAGGTGCCCGCCGAGCTGGTGACCGTGCTCGACCAGCATCACCTGCGCACCTTCATCGGCCGCTGCCAACGCAGCGACCATGCCGGCGGGTCCGCCGCCGGCGACGAGCACGTCGGGATGGGCGAACCGCTTGTCGTGGAGACCGCGAGGGGTGTCGAGGTCGACCGATCCCCCCGGGGCGAAGGTGGTCAGGACCTTCTCGTAGGCCGGCCACAGCCGCCGCGGTCGGATGAACGTCTTGTAGTAGAAACCGGCGCTCAGGAATCGGCCGACCAGACCGTTGGCCGCCTTGATGTCCCGATCGAGGGACGGCCACACGTTCTGGGCCGACACGGCCATCCCCTCCTCGACCAGCCGGTGGCCCGAGCGGACGTTCGGCTCGTCATCGACCTGGACGAGCCCGTTCGGGTCCCAGTAGTCGGCGGTCAGGTAGCCGCGGGGCCGGTGGTACTTCATGCTGCGGGACACGATCCGGACGCCGTTCGCCAGCAGCGCAGCTGCGATCGTGTCACCTTGGAAGCCAGAGTGTGGTGTCCCGTTCCACCGGAACCGGATCGGCGCGCTTCGGTCGATGACCTCGCCGGGTCCGGGCGGCAGGCGGGACGGCGCGAGCCCGCTCACGCCCGACCGCCGACCTTGTTGCCGGGCAGCGCCGGCTGCCGGAACTCGTTCGTCGCGGTGTTCCGCTCCAGCGTGAAGTAGCGGCGGCAGCCGGATCGGCAGTACCAGGTCTCCCGGAGCCAGCCGGCCGGATTGCGCTCGAGATAGAGGTAGGCCCGCCACTCCTCGATCGAGGCGGTGCCGGGGTCCGGGCGGGGGTGGGCTTCGCCGACGTAGCGAAGATCGGTGGCGTTGCGGGGACCGCAGTGGGGACAGGGCACGAGCAGCATCGGTCCTACCGATCAGTGGCCGACGGCGGCCGCACCCTTCTCGCCGACCAGCCGGCCGGCGGCGAAGCGTGACAGGGCGAACGGGGCGATCAGCTTGGGCGTCTGGTCGGTGGCGATGCACTCCGCCATGGTCTCGCCGGAGACCGGGCCCGCCTTGAAGCCGTAGGTGCCCCAGCCGACGTCGCAGAGGAATCCCCCGACCGGGGTGAAGCCCATCACCGGCGAGTAGTCCGGGGTCATGTCGCACAAGCCGGCCCACTGCCGCAGGAGCCGCATCTTGGACAGACCGGGCATGAGGGCCAGCACATGGCTGGCCAGCTCCTCGGTGAACTCCAGTGAGCCCCTGACCGAGTAGTTGTTGTACGGATCCACCGATGCGCCGAACACCAGCTCGCCCCGGTCGGTCTGGCTGACGTAGACGTGCAGCGAGCCGGACACGACGACCGTCGGGAGGAACACCTTCACCGGCTCCGTGACCGCGGCCTGGAGCGGTCGCGTGGAGATCGGCAGCTCGACCCCGGCCATGTCGGCGACCAGCGTGGCCCAACCGGCGGTGCAGTTGACGACGATCGGCGTGGCGATGTCGCCTCGGTTGGTCCGGACCCCGGTGACCCGACCGCCCGGCCCCTTGCCGTCGGGGCCGTCGCCGCCCTCCACTACGATGTCGGTCACCTCGGTGCGCTGATGCAGCTCGACGCCGCGACGATCGGCCCCTCTGGCGTAGCCCCACACCACGGCATCATGGCGGACGATCCCACCCGGCGGGTGGTAGAGCGCACCGAGTATCGGGTAGCGGGCCCGGGACGAGACGTCGAGTCCGGGAGCGAGGCGCTCGATGGTTGCGGGGTCGATCACGCGGGAGTCGACGCCCTGCAGCTTGTTGACCTCGGCCCGCCACCGCATGGTTCGCAGCGCTGCATCGGTGTGGGCCAGCGTGAGGTGTCCCCGCTGCGAGAACATCACGTTGATGTTCAGGTCGACCGCCATCGTCCGGTAGAGCTGGAGTGAGCGGTCGTAGAAGGCGATGCCTTCCGGTGTGAGGTAATTGGAGCGGATGATGGCGGTGTTGCGACCGGAGCCGCCGCTGCCCAGGTAGGACTTGTCGAGGACCGCAACATCGGTGATGCCGTGGTTGGTGGCCAGGTAGTAGGCGGTGGCCAGACCATGGACCCCGCCGCCGATGATCACCACGTCGTAGGATCGCTGCAACGGCAGTTCCCGCCACGCTCGGGGCCAGGTCCGACCGCTCGCCCCCCTGGCGATCAGCCCGGCCGCCGAGTAGCGGGCCGGCCTCGAGCGCTTCGGGCCCCGCTCGCCGGAGCCGCCGGTCGTGGCAGCGAGGGCAGCGGCCGCCGAGCGCAGCCCGGACCGTGCAGCAGAGACGACCGACATGACCGCTCAAGCTAGGGGCCGACCGCAGACCCGTCCAGCCTGGTGGTCCGGGGTGGTGGCGGGGACGGCCTGGCGGCGGCCGCCGCCGGATCTCAGGGCCGGGGCTCCCGGGGCAGGCCGAGCACCCGCTCGCCGAGGATGTTGCGCATCACGTTCGAGGTCCCACCCATGATCGTGTACCCGGGGGCGTAGAGGATCCCCTTCGTCACCTCGTCGAACAGCGTGGCCTCCGGACCGAGCATGCGTGAGACGAACTCGGCCACCCGCCACTCGTGCTCGGTGCAGAAGCACTTGGTGGCGGCGCTGAACCCGGCCGGAGCCTGGCGGAGCACCTCCCGGTACACGAGCAGCCGGCCGACCCGATAGCCGATCTCCAGCCGGGCCACCTCTTGGCGGACCAGCGGGTCCGAGAGGTCGGCCCGCTCGAGGGCGAGATCGTACAGGGCACGATTGGAGACCAGCCGGTCGATGCCGCCCCGCTCGTGCTCGAGCTGACGCATGGTCTGCTTGAACGCATCACCCTCGACACCGACCAGGTTCTCGATCGGGACGCGGACATCGGTGAAGTAGACCTCGCAGAAGTGTCGGTTCGTCGTCATGTCGGTGATGGGCCGCACCTCGATGCCCGGTGTGTCCATCGCCACCACGATCTCCGAGATGCCCCGGTGGGGCGGCCCATCCGAGCTGGTCCTGCAGATCAGGTAGCAGTAGTCGGCCACCTCACCGAAGCTCGTCCAGATCTTCTGCCCGTTGATGACCCAGTGGTCGCCGTCGCGGACCGCAGCGGTCTTCAGCGCGGCCAGGTCCGAGCCGGCATCCGGCTCGCTCATGCCGATGCACCAGGTCGTCTCCCCGCTCAGCATCTTCGGCAGGTACTCGGCCTTCTGATCCTCGGTCCCGTAGGCGATCAGGGTCGGCCCCATCTGGCGGTCGGCGAACCACATGGCGGCGATCGGGGCGCCGGCGGCGATCATCTCCTCGGCCACGATGACCCGCTCGATGGGGGGCCGCTCCTGGCCGCCGTACTGCTTCGGCCACCCCATGCCGATCCAGCCCTCGTCGGCCATGACCTGGGCGAACTCCTTGGAGAAGCCATTGATCCAGCTGTCGTTGTGGCGGCCGAACCGTGCCACGCCGTCGGCCGCCACGTCTCTCGCCCGCTTCCGCAGGTGCTCGAGCTCGGGGTCCAGATCGAAGTTCGGCATGTCGGTGCTCTCTCTTCTCGTGATCCGGCGGCCGATCGGCCAATCGGTCCAACGGCTTCATTGTCGCCCCTCGATCGCCGGTCGGGCCACTCGGCCGCTACCCTCCTGGCGATGGATACGTCCCAGCGCCCCACCATCACCGTCCCGGAAGGCGACGCTCCGACCGAGCTGGTCATCGAGGACCACGTCGTCGGCGATGGCCCGGAGGCCGCCGCCGGTGTGCAGGCCAATGTCGACTACGTCGGGGTCAGCTGGAGCACCGGAGCCGAGTTCGACGCATCGTGGAACCGGAACCAGCCGCTGTCGTTCACCATCGGGGCCGGTCAGGTCATCGCCGGATGGGATCAGGGCGTGGCCGGCATGAAGGTGGGCGGCCGTCGAACGATCACCATCCCACCCGACATGGGGTACGGTTCGGCCGGGGCCGGCGGCGTGATCGCCCCCAACGAGACCCTGATCTTCACCGTCGATCTCCGCTCGATCGGCTGATCGAACCGAGCGGGCGGTCTCGGTCCCGCTGCGGTTGGTCGCCGATGTAGCGGGCCTTCGGCCGGAACCGCAGCGGCTTCTCCTCGTACTCCTCCATGGCGTGGGCCAGCCAGCCCGCGGTGCGGGCGATGCCGAAGATCGCCTCGCCGGCGTGGGCCGGCATCGCTGCGAGGTAGGTCAGGGCACCGATGGCGAGGTCGACGTTGGGGATCGCATCGCCCCGCTCCCCGACGACGTCCCTGACCCGGAACACGGTCTGCAGCCGGGGATCGTCGGCCCAGCCCTCCACGATGTGGGTCATCAGCGCGCCGTAGCGAGGGTCCTGGGTCCGGTAGATCGAGTGGCCGAATCCCGGAACCGGTGACCCCCGACGCTGCAGCTCGCCGACGACGGCGGCGGCGTCGCCCCTGCGCTCGGCGGCCAGGTACAGCTCGTGGACGCCGACGCTGGCCGCACCGTGGAGCGGGCCGCCGAACGCACCGAGGCCGGCCGCCACCACCGAGTACGGGTCGGCCCGGACCGAGGCGGCGATCCTGGCGGCGAACGTGGAGCTGGCCAGGCCGTGATCGGCGAGCAAGGCCAGCCCGACGTCGAGGGCCCGGAGCCTGACCTCGGTCGGCCGTTGGGCGCTGAGCCGCCTCCACAGCACGTCGTCGAGCGAGCCGCCGGCGAGCGGTCGAGTGGCATGGCTACTGCGCAGACCGCAGGCCATGGCCACGATGGCCCGCCGCCCGGCCCCTCGGACGCTCTTCGGTGACAGGTCGTGACGCAGCGGGTCCCGGCTCGATTCTGCGGCCAGCAGGACCCGCAGCTGATCGAGGAGGGCGGTGTCGGTGTCCGGGTCGACCACCGCGCTCGTGTCGACTGCGGCCCTGGAGTCGGCGGTGGCCGGCCAAGGCTCGTCCGCCGGGCTGTCCCAGAGCAGATCGGCGACGTCGACGAACCGGGCCCCCCGACCGACCAGCGCGACGAGGTCGTGGCCCCTGATCCACAGCCCGTCGTCGGCCACCCTGGTCAGCCGGGTGGTCAGCATCGTCCGCAGCTCGCCCTCCTGCTCCGGGCGACGGCCCAGCCGCAGCTCCTCGACCTCGGCCCGATCGAACAGGCTGGTACGACCGTCCATCGCCAGCTCCCGGTGGAGGATGCCCCTGCTGACGTAGGCGTAGACGGTCTGCCGCTTCACGCCCAGCAGCTCGGCCACCTCGGTCGTGGTCAGTCCCCGTTCCGTCATCGACGCGCTCCGTCGCTGGTTGACTCGATCAACGTTGATATTGATCAACGTTGACGATATCAAGCTTGTCCGTCCTGCGCCAGACCGTCAGGCTGCAACCATGACTGGGCACTCCGAATTGACTGGGCACTCCGAATTGACTGGGCACTCCGAATTGGTCGCCCCCGCAGGACTGAAGGGTGTGGTCGTGGCCGACACCATGATCGGTAGCGTCCGCGGCGCGGAGGGCTTCTTCCACTATCGGGAGTACGACGCCGTCGAGATCGCCCGCCACCAGACCTTCGAGGGGGCGGCCAGCCTGCTGATCGACGGCTCCCTGCCGGCGGCGGCCGACGAGGCGGTCTTCCGCTCCGAGCTGGCCAGGGCCCGCCGCGTCGATCCCCGAGTCTTCGATGTGCTGGCCCCGTTCGTCAGGTCGGCGTCGCTGAACCCGATGGCCGGCCTGCGGGCCGCTCTGTCGTTGATCGTCGACGACACCCCGACCATCGATCTCGACCCGCTGGAGCGGCGGGCCATCGCGCTCGGTGCGGCCGGAGCGGTGCCGACGATCCTGGCCGGCCTCCATCGCCTGGCCAACGAGGTCGGTCCGCTCGATGCCGACCCCGGGCTCGGTCACGCAGCGGACTACGTCCGGCTGATCACCGGAGCCACCCCGAGCCCCCGGGTGGCCAGGGCGGTGGAGACCTACCTGCTGTTGACCGCAGACCACGGCTTCAACGCCTCGACGTTCACCACCAGGGTCGTGACGAGCACCGGAGCCGGCATCGGCAGCATCCTGTCGAGCGCCGTCGGTGCCCTGTCCGGTCCGTTGCACGGCGGGGCCCCGAGCCGGGTCCTCGACATGCTCGATGCCATCGGGGATCCGGCCGATGCCGAGCGGTGGGCTCGCCAGCAGCTCGCCGCCGGCCACAAGCTGATGGGTTTCGGTCACGCCGTGTACCGGGCCGACGATCCCCGGTCGCTGCTGTTGCGGGAGATGGCGATCGGTCTCGGTGGTGAGCTCGTCGATCGGGCGCTGGAGGTCGAGCAGCGGATGCTCGCCGCACTGGCCGAGTGGAAACCGGATGCCACCATCGTGACCAACGTCGAGTACTACGCGGCCGTGGTGCTGCACCTGGCAGGGCTGCCCCAGGAGATGTTCACCCCCACGTTCACCACCAGCCGGGTGGTGGGCTGGGTGGCCCATCTCCTGGAGCAGGCGGCCAACAACAAGATCATGCGCCCCAGCGCCCGTTACGTCGGCCCGGAGCCCCGGCGTCCCGGCTGAGCCGCGACCCCCTCGACACTAGGTGGCCGGTCGGGTCCCGGCCCGGAGCACCAGCAGGGTCCGCACGGAGCCGGTCGGGATGGTGCCCGGCGAGGGTCCGGCATGGAGCTGTCCGAACTGGGGGAAGATCACGATCCGCTCGGCGGCCGCCTGCTGATGGGCGAGTCCCCCGCGTTCGAACGAAGCGACGGCATCAGGGTCGAGCTGCAGCGGGAGCGACGCTGCCGCCGGTCGATGGGCGATCGGCGACACGGCGATCCGGGGACCGAGATGGCTGGCCACGATGGCCACGAACCCGACGCCGTCCTCGGGTCGATACTGGTCGTCGTCCACATGGGCGGTGCCGGTCACGGCGGCGGCGGTGGACGACGATGCGGTGAGATAGGCCGGCTCGTCGAGCGCCACCCCCAGCCGGGTCATGCACTCGATGACGGTCGCGGTCATGGCCTCGACCGCCGGCGACCAGGCCTCGATGGCTCGGCGGTCGGTGCCGGTCGGGTTGCAGGTGCCGTCGCGCTCGACGAGGAAGGTCTCGATGTGCGGCTCGGTCTCCGCCCGGTCGTGGTCGGGACCGGCAACCGTGAACCGGCCGGGCAGGTAGGCGCCACCGGTCTGGGCCACGAGGCCGGGCTGGCCCGCCGATGCCAGGAGCTCCCCTTTGGTCAGGCCGAACCAGCGGGCGAAGTGGGCCGTTGCGGCCGGGGGCTCCGGGCGAGCCGATGGCGAGCGTGCCGGAGTGGTCGACCGTCCGTCCACTCCGGCCACCCTAGCAAACGGGGCGGGCCACCGGCCGGCGGTGGGCTACATCTCGAGAGCTTCGGCCACCTCCACCGAGCCGCCGCTGTCGAGCGCCGGGCAGCCACCGGCCAGCTTCAGCGCAGCGTCCATGTCGTCTGCGCTGATCAGGCTGTACCCGGTGAGCGGGTTGGGGCCGCCGCCCTCGGTGGTCGAACCGCCCGGGCCGACGGTGACGGTCTGGCCGATCGGGTTGCCGCCGTCGATGACGGCATCTCCCATGCCGCCGAACCAGGCGCTCCAGGCCGCCATCAGCTTCTCCTGCTCTTCAGCGGATTCGGGCATGCCGGTCCCACCGTGATAGGCAAAGACGAACTTGGGCATCGCTGTTTCCTCCATGTCGACGCCGGCGGGCTGTCGCCGCCGGCCTGCGGTGTGGCCGACCGGTACCGAGTTCGGCGAGCCGGTCCCGACCACCTGTACCCTCACGACGATCGGGGCCGGCGGTTCTCGACACCGGCCGGCAGATCGGCGCCGCCGGTCGGTCAGGTGGCGGCCCGCTGGTCGATCGGCACCGGCGAGCCGTTGCTGGCGGCACTGGCCGCGGCGGCGTCGATGACCCGCTGGACCGCCAGTCCTTCCGCGAAGTCGGGCTGGACCGGCCGACCGGCCGCGACGGCCGAGATCCAGGCCCTGGTCATGGCATCGGTCGAGCGGAAGACGTCGCGATAGGTGTCGTGGACCCGATCCCGGCGAACGCCACCCCAGATGTCGTCCGGGATCGGCAGGACCCGGGGGACCTCGGTCGATCCCCGCTTGAGCCCCCGGACCTCCTGGGTGCGATCCCAGTCACAGCGGGCGTAGATCGTGCCGTCGTCGCCGTGGAGGTCGAGGTGGTGACTGTGCCCGAACGGCCCGCCCTCCCAGCAGACCGCGCTGGTCTGGAGCACGCCGTACGCCCCCGACCGGTACCGGACGGTCATCGCCACGCTGTCCTCCAGCGGTTCGTAGGTTGAGCCGTCCGGCCTGGCCTCGCGCTCGACGAAGGCGGTCGACGTGGCCGAGATCGAGGTCTCCACGTCGTCCAGCAGCCACCGGGCCAGGTGGATCCAGTGCGATCCCAGATCGCCGATGATGCCGGTCCCGGCCACGTCGGGATCGAAGCGCCACGAGTAGCGGGGATCGTGGCCGAAGCTGCTGTAGTAGCGGAGGTTCACGTGGAGTGGACGGCCGATGTAGCCGTCGGCCACGAGCTGCCTCACCCAGCGGTTGACCGGCATGTAGTGGTAGGTGAAGGGCACGAGGGTGATCGCCCGGTGCTCGGCCGCGGCTTCGGCCATGGCCTCCGCCTCCGCCGTGTTCATGGCCAACGGCTTCTCGCACAGCACGTGGAGCCCGGCCTCGATGGCGGCCATCGCCAGCTCGTAGTGGGTGTTGTTCGGCGTGGCGATGACGACCGCGTCGAGTGCGGCCTCGTCGAGCATGCTCTGCGGATCGGTGAACCGGCCCGGTATCGACCAGGTGTCGGCGAACCGATCGGCCCGTTCGGCATCGCGACCGCAGGCCGCAACGGCCTTGCCGTCGGGATGGCTCTCGATCGCCGGCAGGTACATCGCGTCGGCCCACCAGCTGGTGCCGAACACGCCGATGCGAACCGTCACGACGGTGCGGGCCCGGATCGTCGGAGCGCACTGCGATCCAACCGGCGGGCACCCGATCGGGCGGGACGGGTCATGGCGTCCTGACCGCGGCATGGGCGGCGAGGGCGTCGTCGAGCCGCTGCGGCGTCCAGCCCTCGCTCAGCGCCTGTCTGACCAGATCGGCCTGGGAGGCGGGGGCCAACCCGTCGATCGGCTGGTCGCGGTCGAGGTCGGTCGGGAACGGGTACCCCTCGGCCGATGCGGCGACGACCCGGTCGACGGCAGCGGCCGGGCGCCCGGCGGCTCGCCAGGCGGACAGGGTCGGGTAGAGGGCCAGGCACATGCGCCGGCGGTCCACCTGCTCCATGGCCCGGCCCATCGGCGACGAGATCTGCAGCAGGTTCGCCATCCGCTCGACCGTGGCGGTGCTGTTGGTGCCGGCGGCGTGGAAGAGGGCGGGGTTGAAGAACACCGCATCGCCCCTGCGGAGCGGCAGCTGCACGTGGTGCTGCTCGAAGTAGGCGATGAAGTCCTCCCGGCGCCAGGCCAGGTAGCCGGGACCGTACTTCTGCGAGTGAGGGAGGTACATGGTGGGCCCGGTCGCCACCGGCATGTCGCAGTGGGCCACGGCGCCCTGCAAGGTCAGCAATGGCGAGAGGAGGTGGATGTGGCTCGGATAGCGCTCGGCGGCCTCGTCGGTCATGAACCCGAGGTGGTAGTCGCGGTGCGGTCGCTGGGCCCCGCCGCCGGGATTGACCACGTTGATCTGTGACGTCAGCTGGTAGCCGGGGCCCAGCCATGCCTCGGCGGCGATGGCGATCGTCTCGCTCCGGTAGTAGTCGGCGAAGGCCTCCGGATCGGCGATCGCCAGCTTCTCCAGCGCGTTCCAGATCCGATCGTTGGTACCCGGCGGTGCGAAGTGGTCGCCCCCGCTCCCGGCCATCTCCTGCTGCTGGGCGATGATGGCCTCGAACACGGCGGAGGTCCGATCGACTGCATCGCCGTCCACCGCAGCCCGGATCATCACGATGCCCGGGCCATGGAGCATCGCATCGGCCAGCTCGTCCAGGAGCGCGACCCGGCCCGCCGCGCCTGCGGGATCCGAGCCGAGCCCGATTCCGTCGTATACCGGGACCCGGTCGACCACTTCGACGGCCCTCGGATACCGGGCAGGGTCGGTGGCCGTCTCGACGACCGCCCGGAAGTCGTCCAGTCGGCAACCCTCGGCCGTGAACCGGTTGGCCGACAGTGATGACGCGACTGGGGTCATGGGCGAAGGATAGCCAATTGCCTGGATCGCCAGCCGCTCCGGTCAGCGGCCGATGGCGCTCGGCCACGGGATCTCAGCGGGCGGACGCGAACCTCAGTACCACTTCCCCCTGGCGAAGCCGCCGAACCCGATCAGACCGATGAGGACCACGATGATGCCGGTCACGTTCCAACCGTCGATCGGCCAGATCAGCAGCAACCCGATGAGCGTGATGATCCCCCCGAGGCCGATACCGGCGACCTTGTTGTCCATGTTGTGTCCCCTCCACGATTGACGATTCGAAGCGCCCCCGATCGAGCCGCCGCTCCTCTACGTCCTACCAGAAATCGGGCACCACCGACAACAGGTTGTCGGTCGCCCGGGGCGAAGCCAGTATTGGCGCGTGCACAGCGACGACGGCCGGGACGGCAGCGATCACAGCGGCGGCGCGGCGCTGCCCGACGACCGGATCACAGTGACCGTCGTCGGCGGCTACCTCGGGGCCGGCAAGACGACCCTCGTCAACCACATCCTGCGGACCGCCGACGAGCGGGTGGCGGTGCTC
The DNA here is from genome assembly GCA_024644005.1 of Acidimicrobiales bacterium. Taxonomy (GTDB): domain Bacteria; phylum Actinomycetota; class Acidimicrobiia; order Acidimicrobiales; family SZUA-35; genus JAHELU01. Next base: position 12,233 of record JAHELU010000071.1, read on the forward strand.
GTCAACGACTTCGGTGACATCGACATCGACGCCGAGTTGATCGAGAGCGAGGACGGCGACACGATCTCACTGGCCAACGGCTGCATCTGCTGCAGCCTCGTCGACGGGTTCGCCACCGCGTTGACCACCATCCGGGAGCTCCGACCCCGACCCGAGCGGCTCGTCATAGAGGCGAGCGGTGTCGCCGACCCCGCCTCGGTGGCGGCATACGGCCACGGGCCAGGGCTGGCCCTCGACGCGGTGGTGGTCATGGCCGACGCCGAGACCGTGCGGCAGCGGTCGACCGATCGCTATGTCGGCGACACCGTGCTCGGGCAGCTACGAGCAGCCGACATCGTCGTCCTCAACAAGGTCGACCTGGTCGACGAGCCGACCGCCGAGGCCGCCAGGCGTTGGTTGCGTGACCGGGCCCCCGGCGCCGTGGTGGTCGACGCCCGACACGCCAGGGTCGATCCCGTCCTGCTGTTCGGCGCGGTCGACCGGCCGGCCACCGCCGCCGGCCGAGCCGATCGTGACGACCCGCTGCACCGCCACGCCGAGGACGTGTTCGAGAGCTGGTCATGGGTCGCCGACCGGGCGCTCTCCAGAGCCACCGTCGCGCGGTTGATGGCCGCGCTACCGGACGGGATCGTCAGGGCCAAGGGCGTGATCCGCCTCGCAGACGATGCCGATCGGCCGATGATCCTCCAGCGGGTGGGACACCGCTGGAGCCTCCGGCCCGGCCAACCCACGCAGGGCGAGCCCCGCTCCCGCCTCGTCCTCATCGGCCTGCCCGGCGTCGTCGACGACGGCTGGATCGCCGCCCACCTGGGCGACTGATCGACCGGTCTCGTCGGCGGTCCGCGAGCTCGGCCTACCCGGTCGGGGCCTCCACGCCGACGAAGTGGCCCGGCTCCACCTCGGCCAGCTCCACCCGCTCCGGGGCCTCCCCCGGGCCCCAGCGGGGGCTCGGGATCTCGTCGGTCAGCAGCGGTCGGTGGTGGCGCCGGCGGGGGTCGGCGATCGGCACCGCTTCCAGCAGGCGCTTGGTGTAGGAGTGCTGCGGATTCTCGAAGATGGCAGACCGGGGACCGAGCTCGACGATCTGGCCGAGGTACATCACGGCCACCCGGTGGCTGATCCGCTCGACGACGGCCAGATCGTGGCTGATGAACAGGTAGCTCAAACCCATCTCCGCCTGGAGGTCCATCATCAGGTTGATGACCTGGGCCTGGATCGACACGTCGAGGGCGGAGACGGCCTCGTCGGCGATCACCAGCTCCGGCTCCAGTGCCAGCGCCCTGGCGATGCAGATCCGCTGCCGCTGACCGCCGGAGAACTGGTGGGGGAACTGCCTGGCGTGCTGCCGCTCCAGGCCGACCCGCTCGAACAGGTTGGCGACCCGCTCCTCCAGCTCGTTGCCGCTCGCCACCTTGTGGACCCGGAGGGGCTCGCCGACCGCCCGGCCCACCGTCCGGCGGGGATCGAGGCTGGCGAAGGGGTCCTGGAAGACGATCTGCATCTTCTGGCGGTGGGGCCGCATCGCCCTGGCCGACAGATCGGTGATGTCGGCCCCGTCCAGCACGATCCGGCCGCCGGTCGGATCGAGCAGGCGGATGATCAGGTGGGCCAGGGTCGACTTGCCGCAGCCGCTCTCGCCGACGACGGCCAGCGTCTCCCCCCGATCGACCTGCAGCGAGACGTGCTCGACGGCGTGGATCTTGGCCCGATCGGCCACCGGGAAGACCTTGCACAGATCATCGACCACCACCAGCGGCGTCCGGTCCTCGGCGCCCGAGGCCGGCGTCGATGGGGTGGTGTCGACGCCGGTCATGCCTCGCCGACCAGGTCGAATCGGGCCGGCTCGTCCCGCCCGGCCATCGAGCCGAGCTGGGGCACCGAGGCCAGCAGGGCTCGGGTGTAGGGCTCGGCCGGGCGCTCGAAGATGTCGTACACCGAGCCCTGCTCGACGACCCTCGACTGGTTCATGACCACCACGTCGTCCGCCACCTCGGCCACCACCCCCATGTCGTGGGTGATGATTATGACGGCGGCGTTCGTCTCGTTCTGCAGCTCCCGCATCAGGCCGAGGATCTGGGCCTGGATCGTCACGTCGAGCGCGGTCGTTGGCTCGTCGGCGATCAGCACCGTCGGGTCACAGGACAGTGCCATGGCGATCATCACCCGCTGGCGCATGCCGCCAGACAGCTGATGAGGGTATTCCCCGAGCCGCTGCCTGGCCTCGGGGATCCGGACCAGCTCGAACACCTCCAGCGCCCGGTCCATGGCCTCTGCCCTGTCGAGCCCCTGATGGAGCATGACCGCCTCGGCCACCTGGTTCCCGACGGTGTAGACCGGGTTGAGGCTGGTCAGCGGCTCCTGGAAGATCATCGAGATGTTGTTGCCCCGCATGTCCCGCATGACCGACTCCGACTGCTGGATGAGGTCGATCACCGCGCCGTCGGGGAGCCGGAACAGGATCTCGCCTCCCGTGATCCGCCCTCGTGTGCCGAGCTCCACCAGCCGCATGATCGACAGGGCGGTCACCGACTTGCCGGAGCCGGATTCGCCGACGACGGCCAGCGTCTGTCCCTCGTGGAGATCGAACGACACCCGGTCGACCGCCGTGAACGCGTCGAAGGTCACGGTCAGCTCCCGCACGCTGAGCAACGGTGGATCGGAATTCGCCACTAGCGGCCTCGCAGCTTCGGGTTGAAGGCGTCCTGGAGGCCGTCCCCGATCAGGCTGAAGCTCAGGACCGTGATGAAGATGGCCAGGCCGGGGAACGTGACCGTCCACCACGCATTCAGGAAGTTGCCCCGGTTGAGGCCGATCATCAGGCCCCAGCTCAGCGTGTTCGGGTCGCCGAGCCCGAGGAAGGCGAGGCCCGCCTCGAACAGGATCGCGGCCCCCATGACCAGCGTGGTGGAGACGATCAGCGGCGGCAGGGCGTTGGGGAAGATGACCCTCGAGATGATCCGCAGGTCGGTGGAGCCGATGGCCCGGGCCGCCTTGACGAACTCGAGGTTCCTGAGCCGGAGGAACTCGGCTCTGGTCAGCCTGGCCAGGCTGGGCCACAGCACGAGCCCGATGGCGATCGAGATCGTCCTGGCCGACGGCTCGAACAGCGTGACGACCACCATGGCGAACAGCAGGGCCGGGAGGACCTGGAAGAACTCGGTGAACCGCATCAGCACCGTGTCGACCGTGCCGCCGTAGAACCCGGCCAGGGCACCGATCGTCACGCCGATGGCGACGATCATCACCGCTGCGATGGCCGCCACGGTCAGCGTTGTCGAGCCCCCGTTGATGACCCCGGCCAGGACGTCCCGGCCGAGGTAGTCGGTGCCCATCGCCGGTGCGCCCTCGGTCCCCGGCTCGAGGAAGGGTCGAGCAACGATGTCGTTCGGGTCCTCGTCGTACAGCATCGGTCCGAAGAACGTCATGAAGAGGATGCCGAAGAACATGATCAGCCCGGCGACCGCGGCCCGGTTGCGGAGGAACATCCGCCAGGCGTCCCGACCGGCCGGGACCAACTCCTGCTGGTCCGGCATCATCACATCGGTCATGTGCTCACCTTGGTCCTCGTCCTGCGAGCGCCGACCCGAATCCGGGGGTCGATGACCCGGTAGAGCAGGTCGGTCAGCAGGTTGGCCACCACCACCATCACCGCCGCCATCAACAACACCCCCAACAGCACCGGCGTGTCCCGGCGGAGGATCGAGTCGAAGGCGAGGCGCCCGAGGCCGGGCCAGTTGAACACTGTCTCCACCAGCAAGGCTCCCGACAGCAGGGCCCCGAACTGCAGGCCGGCGATGGTGACGACCGGTATGACCGCATTGCGCAGGGCGTGCTTGTAGACCACGACCTTCTCGGCCAGCCCCTTGGCTCTGGCGGTCCGGATGTAGTCGGACTGGAGGACCTCCAGCATCGACGCCCGCGACAGTCGGCTGTACTGGGCCAGGTAGATGACCCCCAGGGTCAGCGCCGGGAGCACGAGGTGGCGGGCGACGTCGAGCCACGACGCCAGCAGCCCGCCGTCGAACTCGACATCGTGCATGCCGGAGATCGGCAGGATCTTGAGCACCGAGGCGAAGAGGATCACGAGCAGGATGCCGGTCCAGAACACCGGCATCGAGTAGCCGATCAGGGCCAGCACGGTGACGGCGTGACTGGCCGGGCTCTCGGGCCGGCGGGCGGTGAACGTGCCGGCCATGACGCCGAGCACGATGGCGAAGATCAGAGCGGTGCCGACCAGCAGCACCGTTGGCCACAGCCGGTCGGCGATCAGCGAGGTCACCGACCGGCCGAAGAAGAACGACTCTCCCAGATCGCCCCTCGCCACCTGGCCGACGTAGATCCCGAGTTGGGTGACGAACGGCTTGTCGAGACCGTAGTCGGCCCGGACCTGGGCCAGCGTCTCGGGGCTGGCTGCCCCGCTCTCGCCGGCGATGACCACCGCCGGGTCGCCGGGGGCCAGGTGGATCAACGAGAAGTTGAGCACGATGACGGCCAGGATGAGCCCCAGGCTCTGGGCGATCTTGGCCGCCGCCGTTCTCATGGCGTGGTCATACCGTGTCCCCGGCGGTCCGTCCCGCTACTGGGCCAGCCACACTTCGTGCATCGGCGCCATGTGGCCCCAGATCCCGATGGGCGGGTTCTGGACCTTCGGGCCGTACGCCTGCCAGAAGGGCGGAGTCGTCAGGAAGTGGATCGGCACGTCCTCTGCCACGATGTCCTGGAAGTCGGCATAGAGCTTGGTCCTGGCGTCGGCGTCGATCTCCTGGCCGGCCTCGGCCAGGATCTGGTCGACATCGGCGTTCTCGTAGCCGGTGTTGTTGGTCCAGATCACCCCGACCCGGTTGTCGCTCAGGTAGGTCCGGTGGACGCCGATGACCGGGTCTCCCCAGTTCCAGACGTTGTTGATCGTCATCTGGTAGTTGCCCCCGGAGACCCGCTCGGCCCAGGTCGGGAAGTCGGGCGACACGCTCAGCTCGGTGTTGATGCCGATGTCCTCCAGGGCCTGGACCACGTACTCCGCATAGGCCGACTGGGCGGTGCCGGGGATGTAGTCGATCGTCAGCTCGATCTCCCCATCGGCGAAGCCGGCGTCGGCCAGCAGCTGCTTGGCCTTGTCGAGGTCGGCCTCGTCGGTCTCGACGTCGTGGTTGTGGAACGGGCTGGCCGGGGCGATGCCGGTCGGCGTCGGGAACGTCGTGCCCTGATCGATCGTGTCGGCCAGGAAGTCGCGGTCGACGGCGTCGGCGATCGCCTGGCGAACCTCCTTCGACGAGAGCACCGGATCCGCCACGTTGAACTCCAGCCACTGGATCGGCCCGATCGCCTCGTGTCCGTCGGCGGTGGTGACGACGTCGGGGTTGTCCTGGAGCCGGAGGATGTTGGCCGATCCGCCCAGGCTGGCCGAGAGGTCGGTGGTGCCGTTCTCCAGCCCGAGCACGATGTTGGTGGGGTCGGGAGTGATCTCGATGATGATCTCGTCGAGGTACGGCCGGTCAGGAATGAAGAAGTCCTCGAACCGCTCCATCCGGATGATCGAGTCCGGGTTGAACTCGACCAGCTTGAACGGGCCCGAGCCGACGAAGTCCTCGCTGTTGCGGGGATGGGTCTTCATGTCCTGGCCGTCGTCGAAGATGTGCTTCGGGATGATCGGCAGCAGCCCCGGAGACATGGCGAGCAGGATGGCCGGGTGGGGCTGGCTCAGGTTGATTACCGCCGTCTGGGGGTCCGGCGTGTCGACGCCGGTCACCGGGGCGAACATCGTGGCGAACGGGTGGTTGTCCCTGGCGGTGATGATGGAGAACGCAACGTCCTCCGAGGTGATCGGCTCACCGTCGTGGAACACCGCCCCCTCGACGAGGTTCAGGGTCACCGACAGGCCGTCGTCGGCTATCTCCCAGCTCTCGGCCAGGTAGGGCTGAGGCTCGAAGTTCTCGTCGAACAGCAGCGGGCTGGCGTTCAGCTGCGTGCCGGGCACGGCGGTGGCGTAGCCGGACTGGACGGTGCCGTTCAGGTGGCGAGGCACCTGGGTGCTCCCGATGAGCAGGGTGCCACCGGCCACGGGCTCGCCGTCGACTGCGCCGGCGTCGCCCTCGTCGCTGCCGGCGGCCGTGGTATCGCTCGTGTCCTCCGACTCGGCTTCGGTGGCTTCGGTGGTGTCCTCCGTCTCGGTGGCTTCGGCGTCATCGCCGTCGTCGTCACCGCCGCAGGCTGCCGCGACGAGCGACAGCGCGAACAGCATGGCCAGAAGCCTGTGGATGGGCCGACCGTACATCTGTACTCTCCCCTGCGGCGACACAGCCGGTTCGCCTGCGAGCAGGACTGTAGCAGTAGCATCAACCAGCGGACAATCTTCCTGGAGGGCGCTGCACATGGCCGAATCGGCGGACACGATCTATCGCGCCAGGCGGGTGATCACCATGAATCCGGCCCAACCGGCGGCCGAGGCCGTCGCGGTCAGGGGCGACAGGATCCTGGCGGTCGGTACCGTCGACGAGTTGTCGAGCTGGAGCGACGGCCGGGTCGACGACCGGTTCGCGGCCAAGGTGCTCGTGCCCGGGTTCGTCGAGGCCCACAGCCACGTGATGGCCGGCGGCATGTGGACGATGCCCTACATCGGCTACCACGACCGGCGGGGGGCGGACGGGAAGCTGTGGACCGGCTGCACGGCGTTCGACGACGTCATCGATCGACTGACCGAGGCCGAGTCGGCCATGACCGACCCCGGCGAGCCGCTGCTGGCCTGGGGCCTCGATCCGATCTACTTCAGAGGCGAGCGGATGCTGGCCCGCCACCTCGACCGGGTGAGCGAGACGAGACCGATCTTCGTGTACCACGCCAGCGGCCACCTTGCCACGGTCAACACGGCCATGCTGCAGCGCTCGGCGATCACCGCCGACACCCCGACTCCCGGCGTCTCGCTCGACGAGTCGGGCCGGCCCGACGGCGAGTTGCAGGAACCGGCGGCCATGCAGTTGGCCGGTGACGCATTCGCCAGGCTCGGCTCGGTGATGCGGACCGAGGAGGCGATGTGGAACTACGCCAGGGAGGCCCGAAACACCGGGGCCACGCTCATCACTGACCTCGGAACCAGCCAGCTGTCCGACCCGGAGCAGGCCGAGCGGTGGCAGCGGGTGGTCAACCACGACGACTACCCGACGAGGGTCGTGGTGGCCCTCTCCTCGATGATGGGCGGCCTGAGCGATCCGGCCCAGCTCGCCGCCATCGGCACCGACATCGGGGCCACCGCCACCGACAAGTTGCGGTTCGGCATCGTCAAGATCGTGCTCGACGGCTCGATGCAGGGGTTCACCGCCAGGATCAGCTGGCCCCATTACTACCGGGCCCCCGACGGCCATCCTGGCAACGGTCTGTGGCTGCTGGCCCCCGACCAGGTGGCCGACATCGTCGAGCCCTTCCACGTCGCCGGGCTGACCGTGCACGCCCACTGCAACGGCGACGAGGCCACCGAGGTCTTCGTCGACGCGGTGGAACAGGTGCTCGAGCGTCACCCCCGCTGGGATCACCGTCACACCGTGCAGCACTGCCAGCTCACCACCAAGGCCCAGTACCGGCGGATGGCGGCGCTCGGCATGTGCGCCAACATCTTCAGCAACCACTTGTACTACTGGGGCGACGAGCACCACGACATCACGATCGGACCGGAACGGGCCAGGGGCATGGACGCCTGCGGCACCGCACTCCGGGAGGGCGTACCGCTCTCGTTCCACTGCGACGCCCCGGTCACGCCGATGGGTCACCTCCACACGATGTGGTGCGCCGTCAACCGGCTGACGGCGTCCGGCCGGGTGCTCGGCGAGGACGAGCGGATCAGCCCGAATGACGCCCTGCACGCCGCCACGCTCGGTGCGGCCTGGCAGCTGAAGCTGGACCACGACATCGGCAGCATCGAGGCCGGCAAGCTGGCCGACTTCGCCGTGCTGGACGACGACCCGCTGACGGTCGATCCGGTGGCCATCAAGGACATCGGCGTCTGGGGCACCGTCCTCGGCGGAGTGCCCTCACCGGCCGACACGATGAGCTGATCCGCGCCGAGCACTCAGGCTCGACCGCTTCGGTGGGCACGACCGTCGAGTTCGGCCGGTGGCCGAGCTCGGGGTGAGCTGCGCCGCGGCGAACACTAGGGCTCGACCGCCTCCAGCCGGGCCGGGACGTGCTTGTGCCAGGGGGTGCCGGCGATCGGGTCTCGCCAGTCGGTGGTGGTGAGCTCGTTCGGCGCCACGCCGCTGATCTCGGGGTCGCCGCCGGCCGGGGAGTAGCCGAGGCCGAGACCGTTCGGCAGGGCGACGTGGCCGTCCATCATCGTGTCGTTGACCTCGGCCACCGCCACCGCAGTTCCCCCCGGGGTGGTCACCCGGACCCGGGCGCCGTCGCCGACCCCGATGGCCTCGGCATCGGCAGGGCTGAGGCGGAGCGCTCCCTCGGGGTCACGCTTGCGCCATGACGGATCCCGCATGATCGTGTTGGCGGTGAAGCTGCGGCGCTCGCCGGCCGACAGCACGAAGGGGAACTCGTCGCTGGTGTGATCGGTGGCTGCTTCGGGCAGCGCCGCCAGCGCGTCCAGCAGCTCGGGTATGGCCAGGTTGATCTTCTGATCGGGGGTTCGCAGCAGG
>JAHELU010000244.1 GCA_024644005.1 Acidimicrobiales bacterium
CCTCGACTCGCTGCCGAACGGCTGGTCGGTCGACGCGGTCGCGATCGACCACGACGGCACCGAGATCCGGTTGGACTCGGACCGGGCGGGAGCGGGGGCGGCCCGGCTGCTATACGGGCCGCGTTGCGAGCTCGGTGCAGCAGTCCCGGTTCCGAGCGATCAGGACGGGGCCGAGGCGTACGAGTTCGTCGAGCGGATCCAACTCGGGTTCCGAGCCGTTCGCTATTACTCGTTCACCGGCGGCTGCGTGTGGTGGGTGTTCGACTTCGACCCGGGCGCGTCGGCTACCTATTCCGTCGAGCTCCAGGACCGGCTCAGCCTCTTCTCCCGCCAGTCCCTCAACGACCAGATCCGCCAGACCTTCGTCGACGAGCAGCTGTGATCGGCTGGTCGTGGCGGGATGCCAGTACCGTCATGGCCGCTGGGGCCGTGCTCCTCAGCGCCCGCCGAGCTCGGGTCCGGGAGGTCGGCCCGATCGAGGAGGGGTTGTTCCGTGTGGCCAATGACGGGCCGGACGAGATCGATCTCCCCCTATGGGCGGTCATGCAATCGGGGTCGCTCGGCGCGGTGTTCGTCGTGTCTGGATGGTTGGTTCGGCAGGGCCGCATACGCGCTGCGGTCATGTCGACGATCACCGGGGTGACGGTCTGGGGAGGAGTGAAGGCGATCAAGCCGCTGATCGGCCGAGGCCGTCCGGACTGCTACCTGGATAGGGTGGTCGTGCGGGGCCCCTCCCAGACCGGGCTCGGCTACCCGTCCGGTCATGCGGCCGTCGCCACGGTGCTGGCCATCATCGCCACCTCACATCTCGAGCCTCTCGAACGAGCGGCGGCACTGGCCACCGCGGGGATGACCGGTGGCGCCCGCATGTACGCCGGCGCCCATCTCCCGCTCGACGTCGTGGGCGGCATGGCGATCGGCCTGCTCTGCGGTCGCGCTGCAAGGTCGATCCTGGCCGACCTCGGACCGGCGACACCCCGGTCGCAGCATGGGCTCAGACGGCGGTGAGTCCGTTCGCTCGCAACATCGCCACCAGGTCGTCCTTCCGCTGGCCCGTCCGCCCCGGCAGATCGTGACGGCGGGCCAGGTCCCGGAGCTGGGCGACGGTCAGGCCGTCCAGCTCATCGCCGGCGCCGGGCACCACACCGATACGGCCGACCGGCTCCTCGTCGCCGAGGCGCTGCCAGGTCTCCCAGTAGCCGCCGATTCGGGCGGCGAAGGCCTCGGTCGCCTCGCCATGGAGCCGGGCTCCCAGCCCGAGGCAGCGGCGCTGGAGGTCGGCCCGCTGGACCGACAGGAAGGCGGTTGCACCGTCGACGGCGTCGCCACCGCCGAAGCTGTCGGGGTCGGCACGTAGCTGAGCCTCGAGCTGGGCCAGACGAGCGGCGTCGGCGAGCCCGTCGCAGAGATCGGCGAAGCGCTCGACCAGGGGCGTCAGCACCGACGGCGCCGCCGGTTCGAGCAGCCGGAGCTGATGGCGGGTGTAGGTGGCTCGCTTGCGATACTCGTCGACTGCGGCGGCGGTGGGCTCGGTCTTCTCGCCGGCCCTGAGCGCAGCGACGCCCCGACCGTAGGTCCTGGTGAGACCGTCGGCGATCGCCGACCAGCCATCGTCGGCCAGGACCAGCCGGTCGATCCGGGCCTCGGCCTCGACCAGGAGCTCGGTCGCCCGCTCGATGTGGGTGCGGGCGTCGACCACCGGCTCGCCGCCGGCCGCCGCTCGTCTGGCCAGCTCGATGCGGGCCGGGCCAACACCTCCGTCCGGCAGCCCGTCGGCGGCGGTGGCGACGACCCGATCGAACGTCTCGAGCAGCACACGGGCCCGACCGACGCCGGCCAGGGCCCGAGCCGCATCGCGGTAGCGCTCGTTCATCGGTCGGTACCGCTTCCCGAGCGAGCCCCTGACCAGCCGGGCCAGGGCCCGGACCTCGTCGCATCGCTCTCGCACGGTCGTGACCGTCTCGACAGGACGCTGCTCGTCGAACGCACCGAGGGCCTCGAGGGCCGACGCCGTCCGCTCCCCTGCGATCCGCCGCACGCCGGCCTCGACCTCTTCATCCAGCTCGTAGTTGAACGCCATGCCCGCAGACCCTACCGGGAGCTGGGCACTCGTGAGGGCCGAAGCCGCCGTGGCACACTACGGCATGCGCCAGCCACTGATCGTCGGTGCGGCCCAGCCATCGTCGCTCCCCCACGCCGATCGTCGTCTGGATCCCATCGTCGACGCCTGCCGCACAGCCGGTTCGGTGGCCCTCGTCGGTGCGCCGATCCCGATCACGGGGCGTGGGTCGTGGTGGCGAGCTTCGCTGGGCGGGCCGGCGGAGGCTACGACCGGGGCGCAGGCTGCTCCGGGATCTGGCGGCCCGACGGCTCGGTGGCGGCCCAGGTCGGCCCCGACGTCGGCGAGCTCGCCCGTGCGGTGATCTGCTGACCCGAGCGGGCGGGCCCAGGTCGTCGTGAGCGATCAGACCCGCTGGGCGGCACGGCGGTAGCGAGCCACCGAAAGTGGGGCGAAGACGGCCACGATGGCCACCACCCAGACCAGCGTGTAGGCCACGGGGTTCTTCAGGGGCCAGGCGGTCGGCTGCGGGGTGCCAGCCGGGATGTTGCCGAAGAGCTCCCGGGCGGCCTGGGTGACGGCCGAGACGGGATTCCACTCTGCGAAGAACTTGAGGGGCGCCGGCAGGTTGTCCGACGGCACGAACGTGTTGGCCACGAAGGTCAGCGGGAAGATGACGATGAACGATGCGTTGTTCACCACCTCCGGGCTCGGGACGAGCAGGCCGACATAGGCCATCACCCAGGAGAAGGCGTAGGCGAACAGCAGCAGGAGCGCAAAGCCACCGATGGCGTCGAGGACCCCGGAGTGGATCCGCCAACCGACGAGCAGCCCGGTGATGGCCATGATCGCCAGCGACAAGACGTTGTAGACCACATCGCTGGCGGTGCGGCCGACGATCACTGCCGAGCGGGACATCGGTAGGGAACGGAACCGGTGGATGATCCCCTTCTGCATGTCCTCGGCCAGCCCGGCACCGGTGAACGTTGCACCGAACACGACGGTCTGGGCGAAGATGCCGGCGATCAGGAACTCCCGGTAGGACCCGCCCGGGATGTCGATCGAGCTGCCGAACACGTAGGCGAACAGCAGCACGAACATGATGGGTGAGATCAGGACGAAGACGAGGACCTCCGGGACCCGCTTGATCTTGATGAGGTTGCGCTTGGCGATGACGGCACCGTCACCGAACGAGTGGACGAGCTCCATCATCGTCGTGACGCCTCTCGCGGCCGGCCGGCACCGTCATCCCGTGCCGGGGCCGAGTCGGTTCTGCCCTTGGCGCTCGACTCGGCACCGTGGCCGGTCAAGGCCAGGAAGGCGTCGTCGAGCGTCGGGCGGCGCAGCGTGACATCTCGTATCGCGACACCCTCGAGGTCCAGCTCACGGAGGGCCTGGGTGAGGACGGGCGCTCCCCCGGTGATGGGCACGAGGAGCGTCTCGGCTCGACCATCGGTCTGGATGTCGCCAACTGCGAACCTGACCAGCGTCCGGCGAGCCAGATCGGCTTGACCGGCGTCGCGGACGGTGACCTCGATCCGCTCACCCCCGACCATCTCCTTGAGCTCGTCCGGGGTGCCGCTGGCGATGGCCCGACCGTGGTCGATCACCACGATGTCGTCCGCCAGCTGATCGGCCTCGTCGAGGTACTGGGTGGTCAGCAGCAGCGTGGTCCCCTGGGCGACGAGGGACTTGATGATGGCCCACAGATCGATCCGGCTCCGGGGGTCCAGCCCGGTGGTCGGCTCGTCGAGGAACAGGACTGGCGTCTCGGCCACCAGTGCGCCGGCCAGGTCCAGCCGCCGCCGCATCCCCCCGGAGTAGGTCTTGACCGGGCGGTCGGCGGCGTCGATCAGGTCGAGCTGCTCGAGCAGGATCCTGGCCCGCTCACGGGATCGCCTGCGGCCGAGGCGGTAGAGCCGGCCGATCATCTCCAGGTTCTCGAAGCCGGTCAGGTACTCGTCGACCGCAGCGTTCTGGCCGGCCAGCCCGATCCGTTGCCGCACGAGGTGCGGCGTTCCGATCACGTCGGCCCCGGCAACCGTGGCGCTCCCCTCGTCCGGCTGGAGCAGGGTGGTCAGTATCGACACCGCCGTGGTCTTGCCGGCCCCGTTCGGGCCGAGCAGCCCGAGAACGGTGCCGGCCGGCACCGAGAGATCGAGGCCGTCGAGGGCGATGACGTCCTTGTACCGCTTGACGAGGCCGGAAGCTTCGATGACGTGAGACATGGCAACCTCCGTGGAGTCTACCCACCGAGGACCGACCCCGAATTCCGCCCGACGATCGGGTGTGTTCCGGCGTCCTACCAGCCGAAGAGGCCGCGGAGGTAGCAGGCCTGCCCGACGTGCTGGAGGCTGTCGTCGGCGATGCTCACCAATCGCACGCCCAAGGAGACGGGCGGATCCCAGCGGCGGTCGACGATCCGATCGAGGTCCGCCGGGGCGAGTTGCCCGATCAGCTCACGGGTCCGGCCTTCCACCGCAGCGAGGTAGTCGATGAGCGACTGCGGACCGTCGGGCCTCACGCTGGCCATCTCGGCGCGTCCGTGGCCGTAGCCGATGTTCGACGGGTCCGGTTCGAGTCCGAACCGGGCGGCCCAGTCACCGCCGATCCACACCTGTTCGACATCGAGGATCTCGGCCACGTGATGGTCCTGGACACGGGCGAGGTGCCACACCAGCCACCCGATGGTGTTGGCCCCCGGTGCTGGCGACTCCCGCAACTGGTCGGGACGCAGGTCCTCGACCGCCTGCCGGGCCAGCGGACCGATCCGACCGTAGAGCTCGAGCAGCAGCGCGTCGACATCCATCCCGACATTCCAGCACGCCCAGCCGGTCCCGGCCCGAACCACCGAAAGCGCAAACGCTTGACGGTCCTGTCGCCGGCGACGACCCTTGACCGCAACCACACGAAGGGAGGTGGGCATGGCCACCACCGACACGGCGGCGACGACCCTCCCGGCCGAGGAGCAGGCCCGGCGCCGGCGCATCGAAGCGCTCGAGGACCCGGCCACCTACACCCCGCCGGCACTGAGCTGCGACGTGATCATGAAGGGAGGCATCACCTCCGGCGTCGTGTACCCGTTGGCGGTGGCGGAGCTGGCCACGACCTACCGGTTCGCCAACATCGGTG
>JAHELU010000245.1 GCA_024644005.1 Acidimicrobiales bacterium
CGAACGACTCGATGACCCCGCCGGCCGATCCCGTGGTGAGGATCAGCCTCGTCGACGACACGTTGAGGGCCAGACGGAACAGGGTCGCGATGAGCAGCAGCGAGGGGAACGAGGCCAGATCGAGGGCCCGAGCGGTCATGATCGTGGTCAGCAGCATCAGCACGCCGAAGCCGATGTTCATCGACAGCAGGAGGTCGAGCAGCATGGCCGGTAGTGGCACCACCATGAGCGCCACCACGGCGATCATGCCTCCGGCGAGCAGGCCTCCGCCCCGGTTTGCTGGTTCCACGCTCCTGAGGTCGGCCGATCGCCGCCGGTACTGAGCTGTAGCCGTTGGCGAGAACCTCGGGGGCGGGATGTGGCCGCAGGCAACGGTCAAGTCACGGGTCGCCGAGGCCGAAGTCTCCCAGAGCAACGGCGCAAGGAGGCTGGGTTGTCAACGATTCTCACCGATGAGCAGCGAGAGATGGTTCTCGCCAACGTCCCGCTCGTCGAACACATCGTCAACCGAATCGCCAGCAACCTCCCGTCGAGCCACTCCCGAGACGACCTGGTCCAGACCGGCATCATGGGGCTCATCGCGGCCACCGCTCGGTTCGACCCGACCATGGGAGCAGCCTTCTCCACCTTCGCCGGGCGGCGGATCGAAGGAGCGATCATCGACATGTTGCGACAGGCCGACTGGGCCCCCCGCTCGGTCCGGTCCCTAGAGCGACGACTGACCTCCGCCGAGGAGCGAGCACAGTCGAAGGGATCGTCGAGGCGGGCCGCCATGGTCGAGCTCAGCAGCGAGCTGGGCTGCGACGTCGAGGAGCTGCACCGGCTGCGGGCCGACATCGCCAAGGCCCGACTCGACTCACTCGATCGACCGGTCAGGACCGATGACACCGAGATGCCCCTGGCGGCCGTCGTGGTCGACCAGCGGCGCCGGGCCGAGGAGATCGTCGACGACCACGAGCTGATCGGCTATCTCCGCGACGGCGTGGCCCTCCTCCCGGAGCGGCATCGGATCGTGGTGGTCGGCTACTTCTTCGAGGGGCGCAGCATCACCGATCTCGGCTCGCTGCTCGGCGTGACCCAGAGCAGGGCCAGCCAGATCAAGGACGAGGCGCTGCGGCTGTTGCGGGAGAGCCTGCGAGCGCTCTACGACGAGGACCCGCAGTGCAACCCATCGAGCCACACACCGTCGGTCGGCGCCGTAGCCCGGTCGGCCTCCGGGGCCCCCGCGCCAGCCGCCGGTGACGGCCGGGCACCGAGGCGCCCGGGCTCGAGCCGGCAGCGCACCTTCAACGAGTCGCTCGCCGCCTCCCGCGGGTGGCGCGATCGCGTGGCCGCCGGCAAGGGCGTGACGGTCACCGGCTGATCGGGTCGAACGACCCATCGGCGGGACCGGACTACTGGGTCGATGAGCCAATCCGGATCCTTCGTCGGGAAGCGTTTGCCCTGCTGAGCGGCCTGACCTCTCGGCGACCCAGCGACCGTGAAGGACCCGGTCGTGGGCTCGCTATGCAAGATCGAGGCTAATGACCGGGCCGAATCTGCCGAGCCTTGAGGTATGACCGCGCACCAATCCGTCGACCTGGGTCAACTGAACGGCCTGCTGTGGCGCTATCGGTCATGCCTCGACCGATTCGAGTTCCTGCTCGAGGTCCAGCTGATGGTCTCCGCATCCGGGCGCCAGGACTGGCAGCGTCAGATGGCCGACCTGTTCGAAGAGACGGCGGCGGCGCTGAACGGGTTGGATCTGGAGCGAGAGGTGGTGCTCGGCGAGGGGCTGACGCTACGTGACCTGGCGGGTGACGCGCCCGACCCATGGCGCGAGATCCTGGCGGAGCAGCGGGCCGCGCTCGAGGCCACCACCGCCAGCATCACCGGTCTCCGGCAGCGCAACACCCGGGCGCTGACCGACGGGGCGGCCGGGCTGAACCGCCTGATCGACGCCCTCGTCGAGGCGAGCGGGCAGTTCCAGGCGAGGGCGGCGGGCCCGTCCTACGGCCAGGACGGGCGACTGGAGCACGGCGCCGCAGCTGCGATGCTGTTCGACGGGCGAGTCTGACGATGGCCAGCTTCGGCGGGCTCAACATCGCCTACACGGGCCTGAACGCCCACCAGAAGCGCATCGACGTCATCGGCGAGAACATCACCAATGTGAACACGCCCGGCTACCACCGCCAGCGGGTCGAGCTGTCGCCGGTCGGCAACCCGACACGGGGGGTGTTCGCCGGGGTCTCGAGGCAGGGCGGGGTCGACGTGGAGGCGGTCACCCGGTTGCGCGACAGGACCCTGTCGGCCCACGCCCGGTTGCAGGGCGGCGTCGCCGCGGCCCGCAGCGAGGCGGCAGAGACGTTGCGACGGCTCGAGCAGATCGTCGGAGGGCTGGACCCGGGCGGGCTCCACGACCAGATGAGCGCGCTGTTCAACGGCTTCGACGACCTCGCCGCTGCCCCGGAGGACCCGGCGATGCGCCAGGTCGTCCTGGAGCGGGCCACGTCGTTGGCCCAGGGCTTCACCAGAACGGCCGGCGCGATCGACCAGCTCCGAGCCGGCACCGAGGACCAGCTGGCCGAGACGGTGAGATCGATCAACTCACTCAGCGAGCGCATCGCCACCGTGGACAACGAGATCCTCGGTGCGCTGACCGTCGACGCCGACCCCAACGTGCTGCTCGACAAGCGGGACCTGATGGTCGCCGAGCTGGCGACTCTCGCCGATGTCGACGTCGTCGAGACCACCACCGGCCAGGTCACCGTGTCGCTCGACGGGCACCTCCTGGTGAGCAACGGCAGGGCCGGCTCGGTGACGATCGAAACCTCGCTCGATCCCGACCTCGGCGCGCTCGGCTACGGCAGGGTGGCGGTGGTCGACGGCAGTGGCCGGGAGCTCACGGTGGCGGGCGGGTCGCTGTCTTCGCAGCTGAGCGCCTTGTCCACCACGATCCCCGCCGGCCGGGTCGACCTCGACGCGGCGGCGGCCGACCTTGCCGCCCAGGTCAACACGATCCACCGCAGCGGTACCGGACTCGACGGCTCGACCGGGCTCGACCTGTTCGAGATCGGCCCGAACCCCGGTGAGCTCCGTGTGTCCCCAGACGTGGCCGGCCGACCCGAGAAGTTGGCCGCCGCCGCGGCCGGGGCCGGTCAGCTCGACAACACCATCGCCAGGAGCCTGGCCCAGTTGTCGGACAGCGCCACCGGTCCACTGGCCGGTTTCGTCCAGACGGTCGGTGCGCTGGCCTCCACGGTGGCCAGCGCCATCGGCATCGCCGAGTCGGCCGAGGCCGCCAGCGATCAGGCGGAGAGCCTGGCGCTCTCGGCCGGCGGGGTCGGTCTCGACGAGGAGCTGACCGACCTCATCACCGCCCAGCGGTCGTACGAGGCATCGGCCCGGCTGATGACCGCCATCGACGAGATGCTCCAGACCCTCATGTCCACCGGCCTGGTCGGCCGATAGGAGCTCGGGATGGGACTGCGAATCACCGACCAGGGACTGGCCAATTCCAGGATGGGCTGGATCGCCGAGGGGCGGTCGAGGACCGCCGAGGTCGAGCAGGCGATATCGACCGGCCGCCGCATCCACCAGCCGTCGGACGACCCCCTGGCGTCGACCCAGGCCATGCGGCATGACGCCCGGCTGCAGCGGATCAGCCAGTATCAGCGCAACAACGACAACGCCAAGTTGTGGATAGGGGCCGCGGACACCGCCCTCCAATCCGCAGCCACCAACCTGGAGCGAGCCAGGACCCTGGCGGTCCAGGCTGGGAACGACACCATGGGCTCGGTGCCGAGGGTGGCCCTGGCCACCGACCTGCGGGCCATCGGAGACGGCCTGCGGACGATCGCCAACACGAGGGTCTCCGGCCGGGCCATCTTCGCCGGCACCTCGGGAACGGCCGACGCCTACGACAGCGCCGGGAGCTATCTCGGCGACAGCGGTGCGGTGGTCCGCACGATCGACACGAACGAACCGGTGGTCGTCGGCTCACCGGGTCCGGAGGTGTTCGGAACCGGCGACCCGGCCGATCCCATGAACGGGACCGTCTTCGAGCTCATCGCCGCCTTGGCCGATGCGGTCGAGGCCGGGGACAGCGCCCGCATCAGGGCCGGCATCGAGGCGGTCGACACCGCGACGGCTCGCATCGCGTCGGCCCAGGGCCGGGTCGGGGCGATCAGCCAGCAGCTCGCCGCGGCCGATTTCCGTCACGACGGTGAGCGGTTGGCGGTCCAGACCGACCTGTCGAAGATCCGCGACATCGACATGGCCGAGGCCATCATCCGGCTCCGCTCGGCCGAAGCCGGTTACGAGGCCACCCTGTCGGCGACCGCCAGGGCCCTGAGCCGCTCGCTGCTCGACTTCCTCCGCTGAGCCGCCCTCCCGCGTCGCAGCGGCTGGGTCGGACAGACCGTGCTCATTGGGTCGGACCGACCGTGCCCATTGGGTCGGACCGACCGTGCCCATTGGGTCGAACCGACCGTGCCCATTGGGTCGGACCGACCGTGCTCATGGGTCGGTCGAACCGAAACCCCGCCGAGTGCTCTCCTGTCGCCTGGAGCAGCCGAAGGAGCGGGGTCGGTGCAGTGCGGCCGACGACCGGTTCAACGGATTGAGCTGGTCCCACTGCTCTCTCTAGGAAGGAAATCGAGAGCCCATGCGAATCACGAACAATGTCATGGCGTTCAACGCCAGCCGAAACCTCTCCGTTTCGAACACGTCACTCGGCAAGAGCCTGGAGAAGCTGTCCTCCGGCTACCGGATCAACCGGGCCGGTGACGACGCGGCGGGGCTGGTCATCTCCCAGAAGCTGCGGGCCGAAGTGTCCGGCTTGCGGCAGGCCACCAGGAACTCCCAGGACGGCATCAGCTTCGCCCAGACCGCCGAGGGGGCGCTGGGTGAGGTGCACAACATGCTGAATCGGATGCGAGACCTGGCGATCCAGTCCGCCAACGACACCAACGACGCCGCCGCCCGGACCGCCATCAAGTCCGAGGTCGACGCCCTGGCCGCCGAGATCGGCCGCATCGGGACCGACACCACGTTCTCCGGGGCACCGGTGTTCACCGCCACCGACCTGAGCTTCCAGGTCGGCTCGGAAGGCTCCGGCGGCAACCAGATCCAGCTCAACGTCGGCACCCTCGACAACACCGACCTCGGCGGCAGCGACCTG
>JAHELU010000072.1 GCA_024644005.1 Acidimicrobiales bacterium
CCGGATCGAGCAGGTCGTTAATGCCGACCACCTCGACGTCGTCGAAATCCTGCGCGGCGCGGAACACCATGCGCCCGATGCGCCCAAAACCGTTGATACCAACACGAATGGTCATAAGTTTTCTCCCGTCATGTAATGTAAGTTCTAGTCTTTACCCAGTAAACCGTTTACCGCTTCCACCACCTTGTCGACGGTGAAACCGAAATAAGCAAATAATTCCCTGGCCGACACCGACACCGCCACATCCGACACCGACACTGTCGCCGCCGACACTGCTACGACCGACAGCGCGGCGACGACCGCCGCTGCGGTCGGCACCAGCCTGGACCCACCGGTTGCGGTGGCCGTGACGGCGGCAGCTGCAGAGGCTGCTGCGGCCCCGGAGACCTCAACGGCGCCGATGGACCACGTGCCCGAGGCGGCGGTCCAGACGCGGGAGTTCGTCGAGCCACCGACCGGCCCCGACGAGGGCATCTTCTACGGGTGGATCCTCGTCGCGGCGGTGTTCGTCGTCCTCGTGATCTCGTCCGGCGTCGGTTTCTACAATGCGTCGGTCATCCTGGCCGCCGCCACCAGGGAGCTCGACGCCTCGGTCGGCTCGGTATCGGGCGCCACCGGGTTGTTCTTCGCGATCAGCGGGCTGACCGGCTTCGCCTTCTCGAAGCAGTTGGAGTCGTTCGACATCCGATGGTTCTTCGCCATCGGCGGGATCGTCGGGGCGCTTGCGCTGATCGGTCTGCGCTTCGTCGAGTCGGTGGCTGCGCTCTACGTCTTCTTCGGGATCTTCGGAGTCGGCTTCGCCCTCGCCGGACTGGTGCCGGCCACGACGCTGGTGACCCGGTGGTTCGAGCGCCGGCGGTCCGTCGCCCTGTCGATCGCGTCGACCGGGCTATCGGTGGGCGGCATCGTCGTCACGCCCATCTCGGCCTGGCTGATCGACGAGCGATCACTCGCCGGCGCCTCACCGTATCTCGCCGCGATCTGGCTGCTCGGCATCGTGCCGATCGCCCTGCTGCTGGTCCGGTCCCAACCGTCGGACAAGGGCCTGCAGCCCGACGGCGACCCGCTGCCACCGGCCACTGCGGCCGCGACTCCGAGCGATGGCCTCTATCAGGACCAGCCCGGACGTGGCGGCAATCGCAGGAAGGCGGTCACCGGTCTGAAGGGCCTCGACTTCGTGTCGGCCAGGACGACCCGGTTCTTCATCGCGCTCTGCGTCGCCTACGCCGTGATCTTCTTCGGTCAGGTCGGGGCGATCGCCCAGCTGTTCAACATGGTGCTCGAGCGGTCCGACAGGGCCACCGCAAGCACCTCGCTCTCGGTGCTGGCCCTGACCAGCGTTGCCGCTCGGCTGGCCGGCGGCGCAGTGGTGCTCCGCGTGCCGACCAAGCCGTTCACCGCTGCCCTGGCGGTGGTCCAGGCCCTCGCGCTGCTCCTGCTGGCGACGGCCTCGTCACCGCCGATGCTCGTCCTGACATCGGCATTCCTCGGGATCAGCATCGGCAACCTGCTGATGTTGCAGCCGCTGCTGATCGCCGAGGCCTTCGGCGTTGTCAACTACGGTCGGATCTACAGCTTCAACCAGCTCTTCGGCACGATCGGCGTCGCCGGTGGACCGCTGGCTCTCGGTGTCCTTCGTGACGCGTTCGACTACGAGACGGCATTCACTGTGGCGGCGGCCGCCAGCATCGCCGGGTTCGTCTTCATCGTCCTGGCCGGGCCGACCGCTCGGGTTCAAGCGATGTGGCGTTGAGCACACGATTGCGAAGCCAAATCGAATCGACGACTACTAGTATTGGCGCGGGTGATTCTCGGCGAGAGCTCTGGTAGCTGGTCGGTGACGGAGGTCGATCCTGCGGTCACGTCCGACACCGGCTTGATCGATTCGGCATCGGCAACCGATGACCGGCTCGGTGATCTGCCCGGACAGCCGTTGGGACCACCCACCGACCGCACTCCCGCCTGGTCGATGACCCAGATGGCGGCGATCGTCATCGCCACCCTGGCGGCCGGCCTGCTGGCCTTCTTGGTCGTCAGGGCTGCCGTCGACGCCGAGCCGTCCGAGGGAACCGACGAGTCGGCGGTCGACGAGCTGGCTCGAGTCGATCCCGGTCCCGGGGAGCAGCGAGCGGTGAGCGGCTCCACCCGCTCGGGATCGAGGCGAAGCTCGGCGTCGGACGGTGAGAGCGCCACCGGCGTGGCCGCGGCCGGCGACAACCGGTCGAGCGGGGCCGTAGGATCCGATGGCGCAGGTCCGGCACCTGCCGCACCGGGCCTGGCAGCCGGCGCCACCCAGCCCGACGGCGAGGACCCCAGGACCGGCCAGGCGGCCATCGCCGCGAACACGGCGGTCACCGGATCGACGATCGGATCGGTGCCGACGGCCAACGCCGGGACCGACACCGAGCAATCTCCGGATACGCCGACCGGCGGCCGCCCGAGCGCGACCACCCCGAGCCCGACCACGCCGAACACGACTGGTCCGACCACGACGAAGTCCAGCCCGACCATCGGCAAACCGACCACCAGCGCCAAACCGGCCACCACCGCTGCGCCGACCACCTCCACCACCGCCCCGAAGACCACCCAGACCCCGAGGCCCCTGCCAGACCGGCTCGTGGCGGCGCCATCGGACGGCGCCACCATGGCGTGGGAGGCGGACACCCGGTTCCAGGCCAACCCGGTACCCGGAGCCGACCGGTACTGCTGGACGTTCTCTGTCGGCCGCCCCCGGACCCGGTGCAGCGCCGGCCCGATCTACGATCTCGAGGCCGAAGCAACCAGACCCGGCCCCCTCACCGTGACGGCCAGGGCGTTCGATGGCTCGACTGTGCTGATGCAGGAGCGCATCGGGCTGGTGCTGTTGGCCGGTGACGTGATCGAGCGGCCGGCGAGCGGCGACACGAACGTGGTCGGCCGGCGGCTCCGGCTCCGATCGGAACGGGTGCGGACGGCCACCAGCTACTGCTGGACCCTGTCCCAGGGCGGGTCCGGCGGCGGCGAGAGCTGCACCGACAACCGGAGGCTGACGATCGCCAGGGACAACGACGTGCTCGCCGGACTCGGACCGGGCCCGCTGGCCATCACGGTCACCGCCTACCGAGAAGGCACGGTGATCGGGCGCGACACGGTCGGCATCACCCTGGTCGCCGAGTGAGCGCAGCCGGTCAGTCCGGGTCGCCCACAGCGAAGAAGTCGCCCGAGCGGGTTCCGACGTAGATACGCCCGTCCCACACCGCCGGTGTCGACTCGATGCAGCCGCCGAGGTCGACCGTCCAGAGCGGCAGCGGCGCCCGCTCGGTGTCGCCGATGTCGAACGCGTTGAGGCCGCCGTTGCAGTCACCCTGGATCAACGTGTCGTCTACGACCACCGGCGACGACCAGAGCGGGCCAGGCAGCTCGATGGTTCAGCGGACCGAGCCGGTGGCGCGGTCGAGGCCCAGGAGCCGGCCGTCGTCGGTGGCGATGAGCACGAGATCCCGGTGGATGGCCGGCGTCGCCCACACCCCGCTATCGATACCGGCCGACGCGTCCTGGCTCCAGACCAGCGGGTCCTCGGGTGAGGACGGGTCGAGCTTGAAGACCTGACCGAGATCCCGGGCCCGGGCGTTGCCTCGCTCGAATTGCGAGCCGACGTAGAGCATGCCCTCGTCGTCGATCACCACCGATGCGTCGGTGTCGTCGCCGGTCCAGAAGCGGAACACCCGCTCCGGCACCGCTCCGCGCTCGAGGCCGGACAGATCCCATCCCTGGACCAACCCGCCGGAGTTGGCGAAGTAGACGGTCGAGCCGCTGACGGCCACCGAGTTCTCGATCGACACCTGCCGATCGCCGATCGCCGCCAGCAATTCGCTGTCCCACCCTTCGACCGAGAACACCACATCGGGGTCGACCGCCACCGTGCCGTCCTCGTCGAACCGGCGGTTCAGCCGGACGATGTAGAACCGTGAGTTCTCGCCGCCGACCAGCAGGTGGTCCGCAACGATGATGCCCGAGGAGTCCCAGTCGTTGTTCCACATCGTCGGATCGTCGCTCGCCGCCGACAGTCGCCACAGCTCACGGGGCGCCGCTCCGTCGATCGCCACCACTCGGAAGTAGTTGTCCCGGCTGCCGCTGTAGACCAGTGGGAAGCCGTCCGGATCGACGGTGATCGAGCCCTTGATGATGTCGTCGGTGGGGAACGGGGGAAAGGCGTCGGCCCCGGTCTCGGGATCGTAGAAGTTGATGCTGCGGTTGTAGCCGCCGACCCCGACCCACCACGCTCCGTCACCCGAAGCGCCCGAGTCTGTCGCGCCCCGAGCGGTCGGGGCCCGGAACACCGACGGTTGACCGGTCCAGCCGCTGCCGCACCACTGCTTCGGCTCACCACCGACCGGCGAGTTCGAGCAGCCGATGGTCCGGTCCCACAGGATCGTCGGCGCAGTCGGGATCGGCCCCCGACCGTGGAACGTCCTCGTGGGATTGCCCCGGAAGGTCAGCAGGCCGTCGACCGCCCCGATCGCCGACCAGGGGAGTCCGGACGAGGCCGGATCGACCCAGAGGGATCCGTCGTACGGCGCGACGCCGATGCGGCCTTGCTGCGATTCGCGAGATCGGTCGAGCTCGAGCTGGTCCTGGGGGGACGGAACGATCCTGGCCCGGGTGTTCGATCGGGTCGGGCCTGCTGCGATGTCCGGCCGGTCTTCGCCGCGCTCGGTGTCGAACCGGTCCTTCAACCCCAGGCCGGTGAGCACCGTCGCCAAGCCGCAGAGGATCAACAGGATCAGCCACGGGTAGGACCGCGCTGGCCCGACGCCTCCATCGGTGGTGGACACGGTCTCAGTCTGCCCGAATCGAAGCTGGATGAAGCAGCGGCCAGCTTGGCCCGAACGGCGGCCGGTCCCCCTAGTTGAGGCCGCCCTCGGCGATCATCCGCTCCAGGGTCAGCTCCGGGTGATCGCGCAGCACCCGATCCATCCAGTACTTGCTCTCGAACAGCGCCAGCAGCGTTCCGTCCGCGCGACTCAGCACCGACACGCCCTGCATCGCGTTCAGCTTGGCCGCGCTCTGGTCGTCGGTCCTGCGGGCGATCGTGTACGGCGTCGCGCTCAGCTCCACCGGAGCCCCGAACTCGTTCTCCAGGCGGTAGGTGGCGACCTCGAACTGCATCGGTCCCACCGCAGCGAGCACCGGCGCCTGATCGCCGAGGTCCTCGTCGCGCAGCACCTGGATGGCCCCCTCCTCGTCGAGCTGGGCCACCCCCTTGCGGAACTGCTTGAACTTGGAGGTGTCGGTGACCCTGGCCCGCATGAAGTGCTCGGGGGCGAAGGCCGGCAGCGGTGGGAAGCTGGCCGGCTCGCCGACGTAGACGGCGTCGCCGACCCGCAGGTCGTTGGCGTTGACGAGGCCGAGCACATCGCCGGGGTAGGCCTCGTCTGCGGTGTCCCGATCCTGTCCGAACATCGTCTGGGCGTACTTGGTGGAGAACTGCCGACCGGACCGCTCGGCGATGGCCGTGATACCCCGCTCGAACCGGCCGGAACACACGCGGACGAAGGCGATCCGGTCCCGGTGAGCCTTGTCCATGCCGGCCTGGACCTTGAACACCAGACCGGAGAACGGGGCGTCGAGGGCCCGCCGGGAGCCGTCGGCGAGCTGCCGGGGGGCGGGGGAGGGCACGAGGTCGACCACGCCGTCGAGCAGGAACCGGACACCGAAGTTGGTGAGGGCCGAGCCGAAGAAGACCGGCGTCGACTCGCCGGCCAGGAACGTCTTGGGGTCGACGACCCGGCCGACACCGTCGAGCAGGTCGACCTCCTCGACCGCAGCGCTCCACCACTCGCCGTCGTCGATCGCCGCCCGCTCGGCATCGACCTCCTCTTCCGGCGCGATCGTCGAGCCCCGGGCGGTCCGCTCGAACCGGGTGTACACGCCGGTGCCGCGGTGGATGACCCCTCGGAAATCGCCGGGAATGCCGACCGGCCACGTGAGCGGGGTCGGCTCGACGACCAGGGTCTCCTCGATCTCGTCGAGCAGCTCGAGCGGCGCCTTGCCGGGACGGTCCCACTTGTTGATGAAGGTCAGGAACGGGATCTCGCGCTCGCGGCAGACCTCGAACAGCTTCAAGGTCTGGGGCTCGATGCCCTTCGCCGCGTCGAGCACCATCACCGCCGCGTCGGCAGCGGCCAGGACCCGGTACGTGTCCTCCGAGAAGTCGCGGTGACCGGGCGTGTCGAGCAGGTTGATCACGCAGTCGCCGTAGGTGAACTGCAGGACCGTCGAGGTGATGGAGATGCCCCGCTGCTGCTCGAGGTCCATCCAGTCCGACGTCGCCGATCGTCGTCCCTCACGGGCCTTGACCGAGCCCGCCTCCTTGCCGAGCGCGCCGCCGTACAGCAGGAACTTCTCGGTCAGCGTGGTCTTCCCCGCGTCCGGGTGGGAGATGATGGCGAACGTTCGCCGTCTGCTTGCTTCGGTGCGGGGGTCGGACACCATCGCAACCTACCGGGTTTGGGTGGGGCCGAAACGGGCGGGGTCCCGCCGGTCGGCCATCGCGACCGGCCAGCACGCTCGGCCGGCGCCAGCAGGCTCGCTGGCGAACCATGTCGAAGTCCTGGAGAGCTTGCAGGGGTGAAGCGGTCCTGCAGCTTCACACGTCGACGGGCTCTTCTCGGTTCAGATCGATGATGCCGAGCCGGACCGCGCTGAGCACCGCATGGGTCAGCGACTGGGCGTCGAGCTTGCGGTAGATCGCATTGAGGTGATTGTGCACCGTCTTGGTGGTGATGCCCAGGTGGCGGCCGGCCTGCTTGGTGCTCATCCCGTCCGCGATGGCCTGGAGGATCTCGATCTGGCGGTCGGACAGGAGGTCGTGCCCCGCTTCCTCGGCCTGGGCCGAGGTCAGCATCGCCCCCGCCAGTGCCGGCGACAGCACCGTGTCACCCTCGGCCACCCGCTGGACCGTTTCCCGGACCTCGGAGAAAGAGGTGCCCTTGCTGAGGTAGGCGCTCGCCCCGGCGGCGATGGCGTCGCGGGTCTTGTCGATGTCGTCGTGCATGGTCAGCACTGCGATCCGAACGGCTGGCGCCTCCTCCCGGATCCGGCGGGTTGCCTCGATGCCGTCCATCACCGGCATCGACAGGTCCATCAGCACCACCTGCGGCTGCAGGGCCCTGGCCAGGGCCACCGCTTCTTCGCCGGAAGACGCCTCGCCAACCACCATGTCACCCGCTGATTCGAAGGATTTGCGCAGGCCTTCCCTGAGGAGGGCGTGGTCGTCTGCGAGCAAGATCTTGATCATCATTTCACCTGTTCGGATGTTGGCTGGATTGTACGGTAATGGCTGTTCCCTGCCCTAGCTCACTCGAAATGCTCAGAAGTGCGCCCACGGCTGCCGCTCGCTCCCGCATGCCGACCAGCCCGTAGGCGTTTCCTCGAATGCCCATCGCCGGGTCGAAGCCGCGCCCGTCGTCCTGGATCATCAGCACCCCTCGTCCATCACTGACCGTCCAGCGTATGTGAACCCGGGTCGCTGCGGCGTGTTTCTCGACGTTGGTCAGCGCCTCTTGGGCGATGCGGAGGAACTCGTTCTCCACCCGCGACGGCAGCCGCTGCGACTTCTCCGGCGTGACGAGGGTGATGTCGACCTCGCTCCGCTTCGTGAAGCGATCGACGACCTCGGGCAGCACGACGCTCAGCGGCCGGTCGGCCGACACCGCCGTCCGCAGCTCGAGCAGCGTGTCCCGGAACTCGCTCACCGCTCCCTGCACGTCCTCCTGGAGCTCCTTGAGCTCGGCCGACGGCACGTCCTTGTTGATCCGCTCGAGCTCGAGCGCGATGTAGGTCAGGTACTGGCCCAACCGGTCGTGGAGGTCGCGGGCGATCTTGGACCGCTCCTCGGCCGCTGCGAGCGAGCGGAGGCGGTTGAAGGACCGGGCGTTGGCCAGGGTGAGGGCCAGCATCTCGGCCATGCCCATCAGCAGCTCCCGGTCCCGTTCGGTGTAGCGATTCCGCTCGTCGTGCTCGATCGCCAGGAGGCCGGTGTCGCGGTTGCGAACCACGAGCCGGATGTACAACCCCGAGCCTTCGCGATTCGTCACGGCCGACAGGTTCTGGATGCGGAGCGGCTCGGGTGAGCGGGCCGCCCGCCGCAGCACGGTCGGGAGGTCCCGCTCCGGCAGCTCCGGCGGCAGGTTGAACTCGTCCTGGACCAGCGTCGAGTAGCTGCCGTCCTCGTAGGCCAGGAGGGCCAACCGCCTGGCGTCGAAGGTCTCGATCAGCTCGTGACGGGCCGTCTTGACCACGTCGGCCTGGTCGAGTGAGGACGGCAGGGCACGGGCGAGGTCGTTCAGGACCGCCAGCAGCTGATTGGTCCGGTTGAGCTTGTCGCGCTCGTCGACGAGCAGCTTTCGCCTGCCCTCGTACTCGAGCAGTCGATCGAGTGCAACGCCGGGCAGGATCGCCGACCCGGCCAGCGTGCTGATGGCCAGGGCCGACGGCGGCTCGAACGTATCGCCGCCGAAGTAGTAGACGATCGTGGTGATCGAGCCCGCCACGACCGCTGCGGTGGCGCCGATCGGCAGCCCCCAGCCGAACGCCGCTATGGCGACCGCAACGAACAGCGTGCCGACGAGCGGGTTGGCGAAGCCCTCCCGCAAACCGATGGCGGCGCCCAGGATGGCCACGTCGCCGAGCGCCCAGGCGATGGAGGTCGACGATCGATCGCCGAGCTTGAGTGGGCTCATCGTCCGCCAGGTCGTCAGGAAGATGGCGACCGTCACCGTCACCACGATGCGTCGATCGCCGGTCGCCGCCTGCTGGGCCGCGAACACCAGACCGATCATCACCGCCCCCCACCGGAGCGCGCCGAGGATCGCGCTGAGCGAGGCAGACACCCCCGCACTCAGGTGGAGGTCCCGCGGTGTCAGCGTCAGGTCAGGGTTACCGGACGCGCTCGGACCCCCGAGGTAACGTCCTGCATCGCCGATCCGCCGCAGGAGGCCGTCACTGAAACGTTGTTTACCGGACACCACTCTCCCCATCGGCATGATAGCGACGAGGCTCAAACCGCTCTCCACCGTACTCGGTGAACGACGCACCGGCCGGTCGCACCGACCGGCCCGCCCTCAGACGGTGCGGACGGCGACGTAGTCGGCCAGGGCGCCGAGCGCCGTCTTGGCCTCGTCCGTGAGCGGGATCTCGGCCAGGACCTTGGTGGCTTCTGCGACGAGGCGCCCGATCTCGGCCTCGTTCTGACGCACCGCGCCCGTGCGATGCAGTATCTCCAGGAGCTCCGCCACCTCGGTGGCCGAGAGGTCGGCCCTGCCGATCCTGGCCAGCGACTCGGTCTGTTCCGCATCGGCGTTGGCCAGGGCGTAGGCCACGAGCTCGGTCGGTTTGCCTTCGCGGAGATCGTCGCCGACCGGCTTTCCGAGCTGCGACTCGTCACCCAGCACGCCGAGGGCGTCGTCCCGGAGCTGGAACGCCCGGCCGAGCGGCCGGCCGAACTGGTCGAGCTGCTCGAGCAGCTCGTCGTCCACCGCGCCGTGGAGGCAGGCGCCCATCTGGAGGGGGCGGACGATCGTGTAGAGCGCCGACTTGAACGTAGCGACCTGCCGGGCCGTGTCGAGATCGAGCGCCGCTGCGGCGGCAGAGCGCATGTCGAGGTACTGACCGAGGTTGAGCTCGATCCGGAGCTCGTCCCAGAGCTGCCTGGCCCGGTCGCTGACCCCTCCGGTCAGCTGGTCGGCGTAGACGTGGCCGAGATCACCGATCAGGATGGCCACGCCTTCGCCGTAGCGCCTCGGCTCCCCCCGCCAGCCCATCGCGTCGAGGCGCTCGGCGTTGTTGACGTGCACGGTCTTCGTGCCCCGCCTCGTCGCCGAGTCGTCCATGATGTCGTCGTGTATGAGGGCGAACACCTGGAGGAACTCGAAGGCGGCCCCGACGTTGATCACGAGCTCCTCGGGGTCGCCGTTGGCTCGTGCCGCGGGATGGTCCGGTCCCCCGGCCCCCCGCCAGGCCCAGTAGCAGAACGCGGCCCGCAGCCGCTTGCCGCCGCTGGTGACCATCCTGGTCAGCTCCGCCACCGCTTCCCCGAGCCGAGGGTCGACGGCCTCCCAGTGCCGGAACTGCTGGTCGAGCACGGTCTGGAGCCTGGCGTCGACCTTGCCGGCGACCTCCAGCAGCTGGGTCGGTGGGGCCTGGTCCGGCACTAGGACCCGTTCCGATCGGGTTCGGTTGCGTGCGTGGCGGCCGACCGGTCCTGGTCGCCGCCCCCTCCCTCGACCGAGATCAGCTCCGCCACGACGGCGTCGACGTCCTCGGTGACCACCTCGAGCCTGGCCCGGCAGAATCGGACCAGCTCGACCCCTCTGGCCACACGCTCGGCCAGGACGTCGACATCGACGTCAGCGCCCTCCAGCTCGTCGAGCAGCTCCTCCAGCTCCTCCAGCGCCTGACCGTAGGTCAGGTCGGTCTCACTCTCTGCTCGCATCGGGCTCCGTTCCGACGTCGACCACCTCGCTGGCGATCGTGCCGTCCATTGTGGTGGTTCGCAGCATCGTTCCGGTCACGACCTGCTCGATCGAGCGGACGATGGCTCCCGACTCGGTGTGGGTGATGGTCCAGCCCCGGCGGAGGGCGGCGGCCGGGTCGAGCGCGCCGAGCCGGGCCGAGGCGATCGTCAGCCGCTGGTCCGCCCGCTCGACCAGCCGGGCCGGCGATGCGGTCAGGCGCCGACCGGCATGGCGCAGCTCGACCCGTTGCCGGTCGACCGCTCGGCCCGCTGCGGCCACGAGCCTCGTGCCGTTCGCCACCAGCCGGTCCTGGGCTGCTCCGAGGCGAAGGGAGCTGAGCGCACCGAGCCGCCTGGCGGCCCCATCCAGTCGGGCCACGTAGTCATCGACGGCCTCGACCAGGATCCCGGCACAGGCGGTCGGGGTCTTGGCCGAGGTGTGTGCGACCTCGTCCGCCACGGACCGGTCGATCTCGTGGCCGACCCCGACCAGCACGGGATGCCGGCAGCGGGCGATCGCGGTGGCCACCCGCTCGTGATCGAACGCCGCCAGATCGGTCCTCGACCCCCCGCCCCTGATCAGGACCACGACGTCGACGTCCAACCCGTCTGCGGTCTCGACGGCTGCGGTCAGGGTCGGCACGGCCTCGATGCCCTGGACCCGACTGTCGATCAGGGTGATCCGGAACGGTCGGCCGCTCAGCTCGATCTCGTGGACGAAGTCGGCGAACGCCGCACTGCCCCCGCTGGTGACCAGCGCGACCCGGAGGGGGAGCAGCGGGAGCTCGAGGCGCCGGTTGCGCTCGAGCAGACCGCCTTCCCTGAGCTTGTCGAGCAGGAGCGAGCGGGCGGCCACCATCTGACCGAGGGTGAACTGGGGGTCGATCAGCGACATCACCAGCTGCACCCGACCCTGGGGTGGGTAGTAGGCGACCCGGCCCCTGATCCTGATCTCGATGCCGTCGTGCATGCGGATCCCCCCGGCCTTGCGGAGGATCTTGTTGACCAGGTGTCGGGTCGAGGCGAACAGCGCGACCGGGAGCACGGCGTCGGTGGTGGCCCCCATCTCGGCGCTGGGCTCGACCAGGTCGAAGTAGACGTGACCGTTGTTCGAACGGGTCAGGCCGGAGATCGCACCCTGGACCCAGATCTCGTCGGGGAACGCCAGGTTGACGCTCTCGTCGACCCTGGCGCACAACTCCGAGACGGTCAGCGTGGCAGCGCCGGACCTGAATCCGCCCGGCGTTGGCGGTCCGGGTACCGATGGTGGCCCGGTCGGCTCCGACTGCGACATGCACGCACGGTAACCGGTCGTGGCCCAGGCCTGTCGGGTCGCCGGCCGGTGCTGCGATCCGGGCGCTGCGGTGGATCACACAACAGGGGTTCATTGGCTAGGCTGGCTGCGCCTCGGGTGAGGTCGGCGGACTGACAGCAGCGAAGTCGGCGGACTAACCCTAAGGAACGCAGTGACTGACGCCAGCCAACGGTCAAGCCAGACGATCTCGTTGGACGAGCTCCCGCCGGTGCCCGATGTGGCGCTGGCTGGCCCAGGCCTGGCAGCGCCGAAGCTGTCGCAGGCCGCCCCGGTCGACGGCGTCGCCGTGCTGTTCTTCGACCCGACCACCGCCAGTCCCTACCTCGTCTTCGTGAGCGAGGGGCTGGCCTCGCTGCTGGGTCGTCGCGTCGACGAGCTGCTCGGTCAGAGCCCCGAACTGCTGTTCGGGCCGGACGGGCCAGCCGAGATCGACGACCTCCGCCGGGCACTCGTGATCGGTCAGGAGTCGTCGGATCCCGCGGTTGGTGCCGCTGCCGGCGGAGATGACCAGGCTGGGGTCGAGCCGACCGGGTCCGACCCCGTGACGATCGATGCCGAGACGATCGACCCTGAGACGATCGAGCCCGAGTCGATCGATCTCGAGGCGATCGACCTCGGGAGCGAGCCAAGCCGGCGAGCAGCAGTGGACGGCCCGCCTCCGGCGAGGCGGCACGGTACCACCCAGGTGCTGGTCGGAGCGGATGGCGACACCGTTCTCGTGAACGCCACCTACACCACCGTGCCGTCG
Source organism: Acidimicrobiales bacterium (assembly GCA_024644005.1). Lineage (GTDB taxonomy): Bacteria > Actinomycetota > Acidimicrobiia > Acidimicrobiales > SZUA-35 > JAHELU01. Next base: position 12,559 of record JAHELU010000072.1, read on the forward strand.
ATGACCCCGGTCGCTCCATACGTGGTGGCGCAGTACCGTGACCTCGGCCGGGAGTCGGCGGAACGGCTGCTGGCCGATCAGGCTGCGGTGATCGGATCGCTCAGCCGGGGCCACGAGCTCGGGCGGCTGTGCCACCAGGTGGCGGCCCAGCTCGAGGCTGAGCTCGACGACGGCTCCCAGTGCTGGCTGGCGGTGGCCGATGCCGACGGGGTGCTCGAGCCGGTGATCGCCGGCGACCTGCCGTTCGACACGGTGTCGAACATCCTGGCCGCCGTGGCCGGCTCGGGGAGCCCGTCGACCAAGCGGGTGGTCCCGGTCGAAGCACTGCCCTCGGAACAGGCCGCCATCCTCCGGACTCGGGCGGGCCGATCGCTGTGGTACGTCCCGATGGTCGGTGCTGCGGGCCCGGCCTCGGGCCGGCCTCGGGGGGCGCTGATGGTCGTCACCCCCCGGGAGAGCCCGGACCGGGCGGTGACCAGGTCGCTCGACCACCTGGCCACGGTCATGGCCAGCGCCATCGAGCACGCCACGGTCGAAGCGGACCTCGCCCACCAGACGCTCCACGACCCGTTGACCCACCTGCCGAACCGTGCCCTGCTGGTCGACCGTCTCGGCCAGGCGATGGCCAGGCTCGAGCGGGACGGGATCGCGCTGTCGGTGCTGCTGGTCGACATCGATCGCTTCCGAACGGTCAACGACACGAGGGGGGTCGAGGTCGGCGACCAGGTTCTGCTCGAGGTGGCCGGTCGGCTCCTGGCGGCGGTCCGCCTCGGAGACACCGTCGGGCGGATCAGCAGCGACCAGTTCCTCATCATGTGTGTCGCCACCAGCGGTGAGCTGGACGCCGCGGCCGTCGGTCGCCGGATCCTGCGTTCGCTGGCCGAGCCGATCGCGGTGGCCGACGGAGACGAGCTGCACATCACCGCTTCGGTCGGCGTCGTCGTCGTGGACGAGCCGGGACCGTCGCCGGCGGTCATCATCGGCAACGCCGAGTCGGCGCTGGCGCGGGCGTCGGCCGCCGGACGGGGGCAGCTGGCGATGTACGAGGCCGACCTCCGCCGCCACGTGCTCGATCGCCACGAGACCGAGCAGGCGCTCCACCGGGCCATCACCGAGACCGAGCTCGTGATCCACTACCAGCCGCTGGTGGAGATCAGGACCGGGTTCATGGTGGGCGCCGAGGCACTGGTCCGCTGGGATCGCCCGGGCCACGGGCTGCTGTACCCGCAGTCGTTCATCCAGATCGCCGAGGAGTCGGAGCTGATCCTGCCGATGGGTAACTGGATCATCGACCAGGTTTGCGCCGACCTCGGCCGCTGGCCGAAATCGCACGGGCGGTCACCGGTGGTGACGATCAACCTCGCGGCCCGTCAGCTGGCGGTCGACACCCTCGTACCCACCGTCGTGAGCGCCCTCCAGCGGAACAACCTGCACCCGGCCAGGGTCGGGTTCGAGATAACCGAATCGATGGAGATCCGCGATCTCGAAGCGGCGGACGTCAACCTGAACCGCCTGTCCGAGATCGGCTGCCGGATCGCCATCGACGACTTCGGCATCGGCCACGCCACGCTCGACTACATCCGCCGCTTCTCGATGGCCGATGCGCTGAAGATCGACCGCTCGTTCATCGCCGGCCTGGGCGACTCGACCGAGGACACGGCCATCGTCAACGCCTCGATCGCCCTCGCCTCGTCACTGGGGTTGCAGGTCATCGCCGAGGGGGTCGAGAACCTCGAGCAGCTCGCGGCGCTGCAGGAGCTGGGTTGCCGCTACGCCCAGGGGTTCGGCCTGTCCCGACCGATCCCCTTCGACGACGTCCTCGAGCTGTGGGCCGGGGCCAGGCTCTACGAGCCCCAACGGGGCTGAGTCCGTCTCGTGGCCCGGCGAGGTCAGGACCCGTCGGGCCAGCCGGGCACGCCCGGGTCGAGCGGGACGCCCATGGTGTTGAGGAAACCCGATACCAGCCGGTAGAAGCCGGCACAGACGACCAGCTCCACGAGCTCGGCCTCACTCCACCGGTTCGCCAGGCGGGCGAACGTCTCCTCGGAGACGCAGTCGTCTGCGCACAGCTCGTCGGCCAGGGCGATCAGGTCCCGGTCGTCATCGCTCCAGCGGTGCCCGTCGGCGCCCGCTGTCGAGTCCGAGGCCAGCGCGGCGATCTCGTCGTCGCTCAGCCCGCACCGACGGCCGATGATGGTGTGCTGGCCGAACTCGTAGACCGCGCCCGCGTTCCAGCCGACCCGGAGGATCACGATCTCCCGCTCCCGCTCCGGGAGGAGCCCCTTGTTGAGCAGGTAGCCCCCCAACAGGTTGAACCGCTTGAACAGCTTCGGGTGGTGGGACAGCACCCGGAAGATGTTGAGGGTGTCGCCGTCGGGGTCGCCGCCGATGGCCCTCGACAGGATCTCGGCGAGCTCGGACTCGGGGTCGACGTCGTCGACCAGGGGCAGTCGCGCCGCGTCCGGCCGATCCGGTCGCTGCGCCGTCTGCTCGCTCGATCGCGGGGCCATGGCCGTCCCTTTCCTGGGTCGAGATCGGTGTCCATATCGTGTGTACCGGTCGCTGGCAACGGTAACAGGAGCCGGAATCGGTGTTGAAAAGGAGCTGCAGGCCTCGATTCTGGGTCCGGGCGAGTCGGCGGTTTGCCCATCGGCGATAGTCAGGATGATGCCTAGTGCTGGTGGCCTACTTTGGATAGTGTGTTCACTGCCCCTCCGTCGAGAGGGGCGGCTTCTGCTTTCGAATCGGACTGCGTTCGACTCGCGAGCGGTACGAAGTCTCGATGTGCAGCGGAAACGACGGTCATGTCTGCAACGCCGAGATCGTGTCCCAGCACACGACGAGACGATGTGGGTGGGTGCAGAATTGGCCGAGGTGCGGTTGACGAGGAGATCCGGTGGGAGTAACGCCAGAAGAGATTGAGGTCCAGGACTTCGTCCGAGCCCGGCGCGGGTTCGACCCCGACGAGGTCCGGGGCTACCTGCGGCAGATCGGCAGGCGCGTCCGGCAGCTGGAGACCGAGCTGGCCGAGACCGTGGCCAGGGCCGAGACGGCCGAGGCCAAGGCCAACCAGACGCCTGGCGAGATCGAGGCCGATCAGTTCGGTGCGCTCGGGGGCAGGGTGGCAGAGATGCTGCGGCTGGCCCAGGAGTCGGGAGCAGAGATCCGCTCGACCGCCGAGGCCGAGGCCGAGGCCATGCTCGCCACGGCCAGGGCCGAGGCCGACTCGATGACCGGCCAGGCCGAGGCGCTGCTCGCGTCGTCGAAGGCAGAGGCCGAATCGCTGCTCGGCAACGCCAAGGCCGAGGCGGACACGCTCGGGGTGGAGTCCCGGCTGGAAGCCGAGACGCTCCTGTCGAACGCCGAGACCGAGGCCGATCAGCTCGTCTCGACCGCCAACAAGGAGGCGGAGGCGGTCCGGTCGGCGGCCAAGAGCGAGGCGGAGTCGATGTTGTCGTCGGCCGAGGCCGAGGCGAACGATCTCCGGCTCAAGGCCAACAACGTCCTGTCCGACTCGAAGGCCCGGGCCGACGAGCTGTGGAACTCGGCCGAGTCCGAGGCGTTCAAGCTCCGGGAGGACGGCCGCCAGGAAGCCGAGCAGATCCGTCAGAACGCGGTGACCCAGGCCAACGAGTACAAGGAGTCTGTCGAGCAGGAGGCCCACGCCCACCGCCAGTCGGTCGAGGCCGAAGTGGCCCGCCTGCTGCAGACCACCGAGACCAACTGCGAGCAGCAGCTGGCCGATGCCAAGGCCGAGGCCGAATCGCTGCGGGCCGAGGCGGAACGGACGCTGGCCGACCATCAGACCCAGGCGGAGCAGCTCCTGGCCGGAGCCAACCGGGAAGCCGAGCGGATCCAGACCGAGGCGGCGGCCGAGGCCGACCGCATCCGAGCCGCCGGCACGGCCGACGCGGAGCAACAGGTGGCAGAGGCCGAGGCCGCCATCGAGGCCCGCAACGCCGAGGCCGATGCCTACGTCGACATCAAGCGCCAGGAGGGCGACGACTACCTGTCGACCAAGCACACCGAGGCCGATGCCTACGTGACCCTCAAGCACAAGGAGGCCGACGACTACGTTGCGGCCCGCCAGGGCGAGGTCTACAAGAACGCCGAGGAGGCGGAGCGGGAGCGGGACAAGGCGCTGGCCCAGATCGGCGAGGCCCGAGCCCAGGTCGCCGACCTGCTCCAGCAGGCCCAGGCCCAGAGCGAGTTCATCCGGCTGGAGGCCGAGGAGAAGATCCGGGAGAAGGTCAGGGCCCACATCGACCAGGCCGAGCGTCGGATCGCCAGGCTCCGCATCACCGAGCAGGCGTCCCGTGAGCGGATCATCGCCGCCCAGAGCGAGCTCAACAGCGCCATCAGCCGGCTCGACTCCGAGCCGGTGCACGAGCTCGGCGAGGGAACGCCCGACCAGGTCATCGCTGAAGCCAGGCAGCGGGTGCTCAGCACCGGCGGTGGCGGCGACACCGATGACGTCGACGGCGCGGAGGCGAACGACGAGGACTCCGACATCATCGACCTCGACGCCGAGTCACAGCCGGTGGGCTCGATGACCGGTTCGGTCGGGACGAACCCGCCCGGGGCCGACGAGCAGCCGATGAGCGACGTCGAGCGGGTGCTGAGCGAGCCGGCGATCGAGCCGCAGAACGAGGACGCACTGTCCCGGCTGGTTCGAGAGGCCATGCAGCGAGCGGTCGAGAGCGCCCGGGGCAGCGAATCGAACTGAGCGCCGCGGCCGCGGACGCGTAATCGGGACTCGTTCTCGAAAACGCGCCCGCGGTTGTGCCGGCTCGGCCGGTCGGGAGGCGCGCTGGCGGGCGCAGACTTGTCGGATCGGGCGCAACGCTGGACAATGGGCCACTGGTCGACTCGCCAGGCCCCACCGCCCCAACAGGAGAGAGATCGCCATGGCCGAATCAACGTCGTCGTACATCGTGGCTGGGGCGAGGACCCCGATCGGCAAGCTCGCCGGTGGGCTTGCCTCGTTCTCGGCCGCCGAGCTCGGTGGCATGGCGATCGAGGGGGCCCTCGATCGGGCCGGCGTGGCGCCGGATCAGGTCGACTTCGTCTTCATGGGCCACGTCCTGCAGGCCGGGGCGGGCCAGATAACGGCCCGCCAGGCTGCGGTGGCGGCGGGGATCCCGATGTCGACCCCGGCCACAACCGTAAACAAGGTCTGCCTGTCCGGCCTCAACGCCATCCAGCTCGCCAACATGATGATCCTGACCGGTCAGGCCGACATCGTGGTTGCCGGCGGCATGGAGTCGATGACGCACGCCCCCTACCTCCTGCCCGGGGCCAGGAGCGGCTACCGGGCGGGGGACAAGACGGTCGTCGACTCGATGATGCACGACGGGTTGTTCTGCGCCTTCGACGCCTGCTCGATGGGGGCGGGCACCGAGCGCTACGCGGCCGGGACGACGATCGACCGGCACGCCCAGGACGCCTTGGCTGCGCTGTCACACGAGCGGGCCGCCGCCGCCCACAAGGAGGGACGGCTCGACCAGGAGCTGCTGGCGATCGAGGTTCCCCAGCGAAAGGGCGAGCCGGTGGTCTTCGATGCCGACGAGGGGGTGCGGCCGGGAACCACGGTGGAGACGCTGGCCGCCCTCCGACCGGCCTTCGCCGAGTCGGGCACGATCACCGCCGGCAACGCCTCGCAGATCTCGGACGGCGCATCGGCCACCGTGGTGATGAGCCGGGCCAAGGCCAGCGAGCTCGGTGTCGCGCCGCTCGGTGAGATCGTGTCCTACGGGGAGATCGCCGGCGACCCGTCGTTGCTGACGAAGCCGTCGGAGGCGGCCAGGGTGGCGCTCGGTCGAGCCGGGCTGTCGGTCGGCGACGTCGACCTGTTCGAGATCAACGAGGCCTTCGCCGCCGTCGTGCTGGCCAGCATGGACGACCTCGGGATCGGCGAGGACATCGTCAACGTGAACGGTGGGGGTCTGGCGATGGGCCACCCGATCGGCGCATCGGGGAACCGGCTGGCCCTCACCCTGCTCAACGAGATGCGGCGCAGGGGAGTGACGCACGGTGTCGCCTGCCTCTGCGGCGGTGGCGGCCAGGGCGACGCACTGGTGGTCAGAGCTGTCGAATAGCTGCTGTCGGGTGGGGCCCCGAGCCGCCAAAGGGCACCCTTTTCGGCGCGTCTTTTTTGGCCGATGTTCGGCCGCGCCGTCCCCTACTCGTACACCAAGCATGTTGGGGCAGCAAGAAAAGATCCGCAAGAAAGATGAGGAAATCACTTGTCATCCGACTGTTATCTGCTGTAACCTAAAGGCAACATCGTTACGACGTTCCAGTGGCCGGTTTACCCATACCGCCCGCGCCACGGTCACTGGGGCGTCGTAGCGACGACACGTCCGGGTCGGTGCACCCTCTCCCCGCCGACCCGGCCGTCGCGTACGGGCACAGTTCCTGTCGAGCCATGCGGCTTCCGGGACATGGGGTTGCGGTCGGAGGCCACGGGACGCCAACGAGCACGTGCCCGAGCGGGATCTTGTAACCAATTCGTCGTATCCCTGATCGCGATCAGGAGCCGATCTGGTTGCGGCCTTCGAGCGCCCGACCCAGCGTCAGCTCGTCCGCATACTCGAGATCACCGCCCACCGGTAGCCCGGACGCCAGCCGTGAGACCGTTATCCCGAATGGCGACAGCACCTTCGAGGCGATGAACGAGGCCGTGGTCTCGCCCTCGAGGTTCGGATTGGTGCACAGGATCACCTCGGTGATGTCCTCGCTGGCCACCCGGTGGGCCAGCTCCTTGATCTTGAGCTGGTCCGGCCCGACGCCCTCGAGCGGATTGATCGAGCCGAGCAGGACGTGGTAGAGCCCGGCATACGCCCCGGTCTTCTCGATGGCCGAGATGTCCTTCGGCTCCTCGACGACGCACAACAGGTGTCGGTTCCGGTCGGGATCGGTGCAGATGGTGCACTCCGGCCCCTCGGCCACGTTGAAGCAGCGCTCGCAGAACGAGACGTTCTCCTTCATCGACATCACGGCCTCCGCCAGCCGCCGGGCGTCCACCGCATCGGCCTTGAGGATGTGGAAGGCGATCCGCTGGGCCGATTTCGGGCCGATGCCCGGCAGGCGCCCCAACTCGTCGATCAGGACCTCGACCGGTTTCGCATAGACGCTCATGACGATGCGGCCATGGGCTAGCCGTCGCCCAGCAGACCGCCGAGATCACCGATGTCCGGCAGATCCATGCCGCCCATCGTCTGCTCCTGCAGCTCGACGATCTGGGCCGAGGCGTCCCGCAGGGCGGCCAGGACGAGCTCCTCGAGCAGCTCGACGTCGTCGACGTCGATGGCGTCCGGGGCGATCGAGACCTTCCGGTACTCGCCGGCCCCGGAGACCTCGACGGTCACCTTGCCCCCACCGGCCGAGCCGGTGATGATCTGGGCCGCCTGCTGCTCCTGGGCGGCGGCCATCTGCTGCTGCATCGCCTGGGCCTGCTCGAGCAGCGATCCGAGGTCGAATCCGGCGTCGTCGGTCATGTCTTCTCCTGGTCGGGTTTCGGTTCGACCACCGTCGAGCCGGGGAACGCCTTGGTCAGTCGCTCCAATCCGCTCGCCGACTGGTCGGTGGCGTCGATCAATTCCTCGACCGGACCGACGTCCTCGTCAGCTGTCAGCTCACGAGTCGGTTTCGGCTCGATCTTGGCCGGGTCCATCGTAGGAGGTGGCGCATCGTCATCGACGACGACCGTCAGGGTCACCGGCTGACCGAAGTGGGAGCTGAAGGCCCGCTCGACGGCCTCTTTCACGTCGTGGCACCGGTCGCGGTGGATGGCGGTCGGCACGCCGAACTGCACGGTCGCGCCCTCGACCCCCATGACCCGGCCACCCTTGAACCGGACCCGGACCTTCTGGGGGACCCCGTCGAGCTGATCGGCGAATGCGTCCACCACCGATGCGAGCGTCAGGGCGGCGGTGAGCGTCGGCTTGTCGTCGGTGCCTGCGGTGTCTGCAGTGTGCGCAGTGTCTGTTATGTCTGCGGTGTCTGCGGTGTCTGCGGTGTCTGCGGTGTCTGCGGTGTCTGCGGTGTCTGCGGTGTC
>JAHELU010000073.1 GCA_024644005.1 Acidimicrobiales bacterium
CAATCAGGCCCGCTGGGAGCGGGAGATCTTCTACGAGAACATCGCCGCCCGGCTGAAGCAGCTCGATCTCGGTGAGCGATCGCTGTGCTTCGGCCGGATCGATCAGTCCGAGGATGCCGGCGCCGGCAGCTACCACATCGGTCGGGTGGCGGTGTCCGGCGAGTCCCAGGAGCCGCTGATCGTCGATTGGCGGGCCCCGGTGGCCGAATCGTTCTACCGGGCCACAGGCCGCGACCCCCAGGGCCTGGTCCGGCGGCGCCACTTCACCTCGAGGGGCCGCAAGGTCCTCGATCTCGAGGACGAGTTCTTCGGTGAGGCCGCCGGATCGAACCGGGTGACCGTCAACGGCCGTGAGCTGCGGGGCACCGGCGCCCTGATCCACGCCCTCGAGGAGGCCCGCACCGGCCGCCTCGGTGACATCATCGGCACGATCCAGGCCGAGCAGGACGAGATCATCCGCTCGGCCCTGCCCGGGGTGCTCATCGTCCAGGGCGGGCCCGGCACCGGCAAGACCGTCGTCGCCCTCCATCGCGCCGCCTACCTGCTCTACGCCCATCGATTTCCCCTCGAGGGCCAGGGCGTGCTCGTCGTCGGCCCCAATCGGTTGTTCCTCGGCTACATCGAGCAGGTGCTGCCGTCCCTCGGCGAGGCCGGGGTCGAGATGGCCGTGCTGGCCGACCTGGTGTCGGACGTCCGGGTCTCGGGGCGGGACGACCCGGCCGCAGCGAGGATCAAGGGCGACCTGCGCATGGTCAATGTGGTCCGCCGGGCCGTGCGGGACCGGCAGCGTCCGTTGCGATCCGATCTGATCGTGGGCATGGGCATCCGCAAGATCCGGGTACCGATGGCCGAGACGGCCCGCATCGTCGACGACGCCCGGCGCCGCTACCGGACCCACAACGCAGCGCGACGGTTCGTGGTCCAGTCACTGTTCGAGGCGCTGGCGGCCAACCACCCCGACGGGGTCGAGGTCGAGGTGGCCCGGGAGCAGCTGACCGACGCGCCAGAGGTCCGCGAGGCCCTCGGCTGGATGTGGCCCGTCCTGACCCCGGCCCAGCTGTTGCACGATCTGTACGGCTCCCAGGCCCTCATCCGCTCCGCCGCCCGTGCCCTGACCGAGGAGGAGCGGGCCGCCCTTCACCGCCCGTGGAGTGAGGACATGGACGCGTCGGCCGTCGTCTGGACCGTCGACGACGTCCCGGTGCTCGACGAGGCCCGTGAGCTGCTCGGACCCCGACCGAAGCGCAAGAACGACGACAACGTTCGTACCTACGGTCACATCGTGGTCGACGAGGCCCAGGACCTGTCGCCGATGCAGCTGCGGATGCTGACCCGTCGGTCGCTGAACGGCTCGATGACCATCGTCGGCGACATCGCCCAGTCCACCGGGGCCTGGCCCCATCAGGACTGGGAGGAGATCCTGGAGCACCTTCCGGACCGGCGTGAGCCGCGCCGGGCCGAGCTCACCGTCGGCTACCGCATCCCCGGCCCGGCCATGGAGCTGGCAGCCAAAGCGCTGACCAGGGCGGCCCCCGACCTCAAACCGCCGGTGGCGGTGCGATCCGACGGTGATCCACCCCGGTTCCTGGCCGTCGCCGACCGCAGGGACCTGATCGACCGGGTGGTCGAGCTGGTCAGGGCCGAGGCGGACCTTCCCGGCATCGGTAACGTCGCCGTCGTCTGCCCCCAGTCGCTCTACCGGGAGGTGGTGGCCGGCTTCGAGGGGGCCGGGGTCCCGATCGGCAGCGCCCCCCGGGACGGTCTCGATCACCAGATCACGACGGTGCCGGTCAATCTCGTCAAGGGTCTCGAGGTGGACGTGGCCGTCGTCGTCGAGCCGTCGCTGATCGTGGAGGAGGAGCCCCAGGGCTATCGCTCCCTCTACGTCGCCCTGACCAGGGCCACGAAGCGCCTCGCCCTGGTCCACGCCAAGCCCCTGCCGGACGTCATCGCCGAGGGTTGATTCCTGGCGGATCAGGCCCCCCGGGGCGGTCCGGACCCGGTGACGGTCACCACGCCCTCCACGAACAGGGTTCGCCCGCCGACGCTGGCGGTCTTGCGCTCGATGTCGACCTCGATGGTCGCCGAGGCCGCACCGGCCTCCATGACCAGGGCCAGCACCTGCCGGCCGAGCAGGTCGGCCGCCAGATCCAGAGCTGGCTCCAGATCGCCGAGATCGTGGCCCACCCCCGGCAGGTGGACACGGAACTGACCCCTGGTCGGCTGGCTGACGGTGGCCTGTCGGGTGATCCTGACCTGGCCGACCGCAGCACCGATCGCGTTCGCCACCTCGGCGTGGTCCGGCACGATGCAGTCGACGCCGAGCAGGGCGGCCACCCCTGGGTAGTAGGTGGCCGCCGAGGCGCCCAGCCCGACGATGGCCGTCGATGGCCCGATCCGAATGTCGGTGGCGCCCCGACCGCCATCGAGGGCTCTCGCCACGAGCGGCGAGTGGACCGCCGCCGGACCGAAGCCGTCGATCGACAGCGTCGCCGTCAGCACGGCCTCCGCCGAGCGCCGGACCAGGGTGTCGACCACCCACTGGGCCAGCGCTTTGCCGTTCGGCCGCACCGGCTCGCCCGAGCCGTCGGAAGCCGCAGCCAGCAAGTCGGCGGCCCTGACGGACGCCGAGGCGTCCCAGGCCGTGTGCAGGCCGAGCGCGTGCGCTGCATCTGAGGGGGTGAACCCGGCCAGCCCGACCAGCCCCCTGGCCACCAGGGTCCGGAGCGCTGAGGTCTCGAGGTTGGTGGTCGCCACCTCGCCCACCGGTTGCCAGCGGTCGGCCAACCGCTCGAGGAGCTGTTGCTCCCGCCGGTGGACCGGACCGGTCCGGCCCGTGGCGACGGCGAAGGTGGTGTCGCTGTCCCGGTAGGGGGGCGTCCACCGGTCGAGGGTCCGATGGACCAGTTCGGGCTCCTCGGTGGCCAGCAGCGAGATCGGGGTCACCCGTCGGGGTCCGAGCACCAGGGCGGGCGGTTCGGCCCTGGTTGCGAGCCGGATCTCGCTGTCGCCCCCGAGCCCTGACGTGAACATCTCGACCGCCTCGACCATCGTCCGGTGTCCACCGACGGTCGCCCCGTCGGTGCTCAGCGTCGGCCGGCCGCCACGAAGGACGCCGACATCGGTGGTGGTCCCGCCGATGTCGGCCACCACGACGTCGGCGGCACCGGTCAGGTGGCCGGCGCCGATCAGGCTGGCCGCCGGCCCCGAGAGGATGGTCTCGATCGGGCGCTCGGTGGCGAACGACGCCGAGACCAGTGAGCCGTCTCCCCGCACGATCATCAGCGGCGCCTCGATGGCCCGCTCGGTCAGGATCGCAGCGGCCGCACGGCAGAGCTCGTCTATCAGACCGATGAGGCGGGCGTTCAGCAGACAGGTCAGCGCCCGCTTCGGTCCGTTGAGCTTGGCCGACAGCTCGTGCCCGCACGCCACCGGCTTCCCGAGCGCGGCCAGCGCCTCCCTGGCCGCGAGCTCGTGAGCCGGGTTCCGGACGCTGAACTGGCCGGCGACGGCGAAGGCGTCGACCTCGAGGTCCGCTGCCGCAGCCATGATCCCGTCGACGTCGAGCGGCGCGACCTCGACGCCGAGCGAGTCGTGTCCCCCGGCCGCCATGATGACCGGTGCGTCACCGAGCCCATCACGGAGCCCGCCCCGGTCGAGCTCTGCCTCGGTGAAGCCGATGAACACCAGCGCGGCCCGACCGCCGACCCCTTCGACGAGAGCGTTGGTGGCCAGGGTGGTCGACAACGACACGAGCGAGATGTCCTGGCCGGCCGGCCAGTTCCCGCGATCCCGCAGGATCGTGTCGAGCGCCTCGGCGATCCCGATGGACAGATCGGTCCTCGTGCGGGCCTTGGCCGTCGCCACGATCCGGTCACCGCCTCGGCCGTCGCCGTGATGGTAGAGCACGGCGTCGGTGTAGGTCCCCCCGGTGTCGATACCGATCCGCATGGTTGCCGCTAACGGATTCCGATCAGCCCGAGTCCCCAGTCGGTGAGCGCCGGCCCGTACAGGATGCCCACGGCCGTGCCGGCAACGAGGAGCACACCACCCAGTACCAGGTACCGGGTCGGGACCTTGCCGTCCTCGGGGATGCCGGGGATCTGGCGTCGCATCCAGCGGACGAGGAAGTTGTCCGGCTTGATGAGGTTGAGGCCGACCATGATCGCCACGAGGCCCGGTCCCGGTACGACGAGCATGACGACGCCGGCCACGATGAGGAGGATCCCGAACACCACCTGGACGACGCGCTTGAGCCCACGCCCTCGCTCGTCGTGCGAGACACCCGGTTGCAGGTCGTCGTACTCGATGTCCATTTCCACGTCCGGTTTCCGGTTCCGCAGGGCGACGGGCGTGCACCCCGACCGAGACCGTGCTGGTAGTGTACGCCGTCTCGGCCGGAGGGGACCGACTGCCGAGGCTCGTCAGCGACCGGCCAGCTCGGCCACCACCGGGGCGAAGGCCTCGTACTGGTCCTGGCCAACGACGATGTAGCTGAAGCCGAACCGCTCCCGCCGCTCGAGGAGGTCCTCGGCGATCTGGGCCGGCGTGCCGACGAGGGCCAACGGAGAGGCCAGGCCCTGCTCGGCGGTGAGCCCCACCCCACCGGCCAGCGCCTCGGCCGCGCCCATGCGGTCGTCGGTCACGATCACGAAGAACGCCCTGACCTGCAGCTCGATGCCGTCGTACCGGTCGCCGGCCCCGTCCCGGACCCATGCCAGCTTCTCCTCGTAGCGCTCGGCGGTGGCGTCGGCACCGATATCGGCCGTGATCGCGCCGGCTGCCAGGTTGGGATTGATGCCGACGATGTCGGCGTGGCGACCGGCCAGCCGCAGGAACCGAGGTCCGCCCCCGCCGATGAGGAACGGCGGGTGGGGCCGCTGGACCGGCTTCGGCGTGCCGTCCAGATCGGCGATGCTGTAGTGGGCGCCGTCGTAGCTGAACGGCTCGTCACCGAACAGGCCCTTGAGGACCTCGACCGCCTCGACCATGCGGTCGATCCTGGTCCCGGGCCGGTCGTAGGTCAGGCCGGCCGCGTTGTAGTCGGACACCATCCAGCCGGCACCGATGCCGAGCTCCAGCCGGCCGTCGCTCAGCAGGTCGAGGGTGGCCGCCTCCTTCGCCAGCACCACCGGGTGGCGGTAGTCGTTGCACCACACCAGCGTCCCCAGCCGCAGCCGCTCGCTGGCGTCGGCGGCGGCCATCAGGGCCACCGACGGGGCCAGCTGCTCGTCGAAGTGGTCTGGCAGCGTGACCGAGTCGTAGCCGAGCTCGTCGATGGTGCGGATCAGCTCGATCCATTGGGCCCGGGAGCCAGCGGTCTTGGTCTGCACCCCGAATCGGAAGGAACGGTCCATAGGGGTTGGAGCCTAACCCGTCGCCGGTTTCCGATGCCTCCCGTCGGCCGGGCAGCGACATTCGGAAGGGCGTCCGGTACCGTGCCGGACCGTGTGGGTTGTGATCTCCTTGGCCGCCGGGACGCTCCAGACGGCCCGCAACGGTCTGGCCCGCAGCCTGTCCGGGGTCCTGCCGGCATCGCTGCTGAGCTGGTCGCGCTTCGCGTTCAACCTCCCGTTCGCGACGGCGCTCGTGGCCGGTCTCTACCTGCTCGGGACCGATGGCGCCCCGGTGCTGTCGCCCCGCTTCTTCGTGCTCTGCCTCATCGGCGGCATCGGCCAGATCCTCGGCAATGTGGTGTTGATCACCGCATTCAAGCTCGGCACGTTCGCCCAGGCCATCGTGATCCACAAGACCGAGGTGGGGTTGGCCGCCATCACCGGTTTCCTGTTCTTCAGCCAGGTGCCGTCGATCCTCGGCTGGTTGGGCATCGTGGTCAGCGCGGTGGGGGTGGCGCTGATCGGCTACGCCTCGGCCGCAGGCCGGGACGGCGCCCGGCTCGTCGGTGAGGACCTGCTGGCCGCCAACCGCGGGACCGGCCTCGCCCTGCTGTCTGCGGCGCTGCTCGTCGTCGCCGGGTTCGGGATCCAGCAGGCCACTGCGGAACTGGTCGACCGCAACGGAGACGTCGACGGCACATTCGGCCTCGCCGCCACGACCCTCTTCCACGTCACCTGGCTCGAGGTGGTGATCCTGACCGCCTGGTTGCTGGCGAAGGAGCGGGCCGCCCTCGGCCGCGTGCCTCGACACCTGCCGAGGCTGGCCGGCATCGGCTTCACCAGCTTCGCCGGCAGCCTGGGGTGGTTCTGGGCCTTCTCCCTGAGCTTCGTGGCGTTCGTGAAGGCGGTCGGTCAGGTGGAGTCCGTGCTGTCGGTCCTGCTGGCCATCTACCTGTGGAAGGAGCAGAAGACCAGGGATCAGCTCCCCGGCATCGCCCTCACGATCGTCGGCATCTTCATGATCGTGCTCAGCTGAGCGGCGCCCGGTCGATCGCCGAGCTCGACCGTCGGACGGCCCGATCGCCCTGGCGTCAACGGAGCCCGGCCGCGGCCCACAACTCGTCGCCGGGCCGGACCACGGCGGACCCGGTGCGGTCGGCCAGCCCGAGCACGAAGCCCCGCATGCCGTCGTCCAGGAACGCCCGGTTGGGGGCCACCACCTCGTCGCTGGCGTCGGGGTCGCCGAGCAGGTACTTGGTGAACGGCACGCAGGGCTTCGCCACCGCCGCTGGTTCGAGGTCGATCGTGGCCGAGCCGTCGGCCGGTCTGACCTGCAGCCCGCCGGCCAGGTCGTCGACCGAGACGATCCGATCACACTCGACGATGATATTCTCGGCTGCGCAGCCGATCGGGGCCGACCCGAACCGGTCGGCCATCGCTGCATAGTGACCGGTGAACCCGACCGACAACAGCCGGCCCGGCCGCCAGTTCCGCAGTCGCGGGTTGAGCCGGTGGTGGTGGTTCAGCACCGCCTTCCCGTCGCACCAGCCGACGACGCCGTCGACGCCGAGGTGGAGCTCGGATGCATCGATGATGTCGCCGTCCCGATACCGCCCGTCCTGGATGAGGCCCTTGGCGCTCACCTGGCACTTGACGATCGGCCCGAGCAGCTCGTGCTCGCCTCGTGGAGTCATGGTCGGAGTCTAGGAAGCGCCGGCGGGCCCGTCAGCACGCCGCCGTAGGCTGGATGGGGTGGTGAACCTGCAGGCCCCTCCGGACGATGCCGCCGACCGGCAGTTCGACGGCTTCAGCCGCCCGGCCGCCGAGTGGTTCCGCACCACCTTCCCCGCCCCGACCCCGCCCCAGACCCAGGGCTGGCCCCGGATCGCAGCCGGCGACCACACCCTCATCCTGGCCCCGACCGGCTCGGGCAAGACGCTCACCGCCTTCTTCTGGGGGCTCGACCAGCTCAGCACCGGCCCCCCGCCGGAGGATCGGAACCACCGCACCAGGATCCTCTACATCTCACCGCTGCGAGCCCTGGCGGTGGACGTCGAGAAGAACCTGCGGGCTCCCCTGCAGGGGGTCCGGCTGGCCGCGGAGCGGCTCGGTGAGCCGTTCTTCGAGCCCCGGGTGGCGCTGCGGACCGGTGACACCTCGGCCGAGGAGCGGCGGCAGCTGGCCAAGGACCCGCCCGACCTGCTCATCACCACCCCCGAGTCGCTGTACCTGATGCTGACCTCGGCGGTCCGTGAGACCCTCGCCGGGGTGGAGACGGTCATCATCGACGAGATCCACGCGCTGGCCGCCACCAAGCGCGGCTCCCACCTGGCCATCAGCCTCGAGCGGCTGGAGCGACTCACCGATCGGCCGCCCCAGCGGATCGGGTTGTCCGCCACCCAGCGACCGCTGGACGAGATCGCCCGGTTCCTCGGTGGCTACCGGGCCGGACGGCCCCGGCCGGTGACCATCGTCGACACCGGCATCGCCAAGGAGCTCGACGTCGAGGTCATCGTCCCGGTGGAGGACATGGGCCGCCTCGGCGAGGTGATCACCGATGAGCCGATGTCGGGGCCGGCGTCGGCCGGTCCGGCCCGGCGCAGCATCTGGCCGTCGATGCATCCCCGGCTGCTGGAGCTCGTGGAGGAGAATCGGTCGACGATCGTGTTCGTCAATGCCAGACGGCTGGCCGAGCGGCTGGCCACCCGGCTGAACGAGCTGGCCCTGGAGGGTGAGAGCCGTGGAGCGGAGGCCGACGGCACCTCCCCGGAACCGGGTCGGGAGCTGGTCCTGGCCCACCACGGGTCGCTCAGCCGGGAGCAGCGACTCACCATCGAGGATCGGCTCAAGCGGGGCGAGCTGAAGGGCCTGGTCGCCACCTCGTCACTCGAGCTCGGCATCGACATGGGGGCCGTCGACCTGGTGGTCCAGGTCGAGTCGCCGGGAGCGGTCAGCCGGGGCCTGCAGCGGGTCGGCCGGGCCGGACACCAGGTCGGGACCCCCAGCCGGGCCAAGTTCTTCCCCAAGCATCGGGCCGACCTCGTCGAGGCTGCGGTGGTGGTCGACCGCATGCAGAAGGGGCTGATCGAGGAGACCCGCTACCCCCGCAACCCGCTCGACGTCCTGGCCCAGCAGATCGTGGCCGCTTGCGCTCTCGACGACTGGGACGTCGAAGACCTGGCGACGATGATCAGGGGGGCGGCCAACTACGCCGAGCTGTCCGACGAGGCCTTCGGCGCCACGCTCGACCTGTTGGCCGGCCGCTACCCGTCTGACGAGTTCGCCGAGCTGCGGCCCCGCATCATCTGGGACCGGGTCGACGGCGTGGTCCGGGGCCGGCCGGGGGGCCAGCGGCTGGCAGTCACCAGTGGTGGCACGATCCCGGACCGCGGCCTGTACGGGGTGTTCCTGCCGGACGGCACCCGGGTGGGCGAGCTCGACGAGGAGATGGTCTACGAGTCCCGCCCCGGCGAGACGTTCCTGCTGGGAGCCAGCACGTGGCGGATCCAGGACATCACCCACGAGCGGGTGGTGGTCACCCCGGCTCCCGGCCAGCCGGGCAAGATGCCGTTCTGGCACGGTGACGGGCCGGGGCGGCCCCTGGAGCTGGGCCGGGCGATGGGGGCCTTCGTGCGGGAGATCGCCGGGGCCGACCACGGCGAGGCGATGGCCAGGCTGCGGGACGGGCACGGGCTCGACGAGCTGGCCGCCACCAACCTGCTGCTGTTCCTGCGAGAGCAGCTCGAAGCCACCGGGCGCCTCCCCGACGACCGGACGATCGTGGTGGAGCGGTTCCGGGACGAGATCGGCGACTGGCGGATCTGTGTCCTCAGCCCGTTCGGGGCCCAGGTCCACGCCCCGTGGGGCATGGCGCTGCAGTACCGACTGGCGGAGCAGTGGGGTTGGGACATCGAGCTGATGTGGAGCGACGACGGCATCGTCATCCGGCTCCCGGAGGCCGTTGACCAGCTCCCGCTCGACGAGCTGATCGTCGACCCGGACGAGCTCGACGAGCTGCTGGTCACCCAGCTGCCCCAGACCGCCATGTTCGCCGCCCGGTTCCGGGAGTGCGCGGCCAGGGCCCTGCTGTTGCCCCGACGCCGGCCGGACCGGCGGACGCCGCTGTGGCAGCAGCGGCAGAAGGCGTCGGACTTGCTGTCGGTGGCCGCCAAGTATCCCAGCTTCCCCATCCTGTTGGAAGCCAGCCGGGAGTGCGTCAACGACGTCTTCGACGTGCCGGCCCTGCGCCAGGTCCTGACCGAGCTGCGGAGTCGCAAGATCTCCATGGTCCCGGTCGACACCCCGACGGCTTCGCCTTTCGCCCAGTCGCTGCTGTTCGGGTGGATCGCCCAGTACATGTACGAGGGCGACGCCCCGCTCGCCGAGCGCCGGGCCGCCGCGCTGTCGCTCGACCGGGAGCTGCTGCGGGACCTGCTGGGAGCGGAGGAGCTGCGGGAGCTGCTCGATCCCGATGTGCTGGCCGACCTCGAAGCCGAGCTGCAACGGACCGCCGAGACGTGGCGGGCCCGTAACGTCGACCAGGTCGAGGATCTGCTGCGGTGGCTCGGCCCACTGACCGTGGCCGAGATCGCTCGGCGGGTCGACGGGATCGATGCGGCTTCGGCGGTGGCCGAGCTCGTGGATCAGCGCCGGATCATCGGTGTCGCCGACTTCCGGACCGACCCGTCGGTCGGGGAGCCGGGGTCGATGGTGGCGGCGGCCGAGGACGCCTCCCGGCTGCGCGACGCGCTCGGGGTGGCGCTGCCTCCCGGCCTGCCGGCGGCGTTCACCGACTCGGTCGACGAGCCACTGCTCGACCTCGTGTCGCGCTTCGCCAGGACCAACGGGCCGTTCCTGACCGCACAGGTGGCGGCCAACCTCGGCGTCGAGCTCCACCGGGTCGTCCCGCCGCTGGAAGAGCTGGAGCGCCAGGGTCGGGTGGTCCGGGGCGAGTTCCGCCCTGACGGGGTGGAGCGGGAGTGGTGCCACAGCGACGTGCTGCGGGTGCTGCGCCGGCGATCGTTGGCCGCTCTCCGCAAGGAGGTCGAGCCGGTCGAGCAACAGGTGCTGGCCCGGTTCGTGCCGGCCTGGCAGCACGTCGGGTCGAACCTGCGGTCGGTCGACGGGCTCGCCGAGGTGCTGACCACCCTGCAGGGGGCGGCCCTGCCCGCGTCGGCCCTGGAGAGCGACATCCTGCCGGCCCGCATCGACGGCTACCAGCCGGCCGACCTCGACACGCTGCTGACGGCGGGTGAGGTGGTCTGGGTCGGGGGTGGCTCGCTCGGCACCAACGACGGTCGGGTCCGGCTGGTGTGGCGGGACCAGGTCGCTGCCCTCGTACCAGAACCGGGTGATGAGCCTGATCGCCCGGAGGCGCCGATCCACGATGCGCTCCGGGCCCACCTGGCCGACCGGGGAGCGTCGTTCTGGCCCGAGCTGGTGGCGGCGGCCCAGGCCGCAGGCTGCGAGTACACCGACCAGGTGGTGCTGGCCGGGCTGTGGGACCTGGTCTGGGCCGGCGAGGTGACCAACGATTCCTTCACCCCGCTCCGGGCGCTGGTGGCGGGGGTGGCCCCGAGGAAGGGCGCCGGGCGAGGGGGTGGTCGGGCCAGGCGGCCCAACGTGCGGGCCCTGTCCCGGTTGGGCCCGGCATCGGGGACCGGCCGTTGGGCCCTGGTGGAGGAGCTCCGGCGGGGGGCCGGCGGAGCCCTCACCCCGACCGAGGCCGCCACCAACCGGGCGCTGCAGCTCCTCGAGCGGTACGGGGTCCTCACCCGGGAGATGGCCCTGGCCGAGGGGGCCGAGGGCGGCTTCGCCGGGGTGTACCCGATCCTCAAGGAGATGGAGGACCGGGGTCAGGTCCGTCGGGGATACTTCGTCACCGGGCTCGGGGCGGCCCAGTTCGCCCTGCCGGGCGCTGTCGACCGGCTGAGGGACTCACGCGACGATCGGCTGCCGGACGAACCGCCTCCACCGATGACCCTCGCTGCGGTCGATCCGGCCCAGCCGTACGGCGCCGCTCTGCCCTGGCCGGACACCGAGGGTCGTCCGGCCAGGGCCACCGGGGCCTACGTCGTGCTGCGAAACGGCCTGCCCCTCGTCTACTGCCATCGGGGCGGCCGCAGTCTGGCGGTGTTCGACGGGGCCCTTGACGACCCGGCGTGGGTGGCAGAGCTGGCATCGCTCGTCACCTCGAAGCGGGTGCGGTCCCTCGAGATCCAGAAGGTCGACGGTCAGCCGATCACCGACCATCCCGAGGTGACCGAGCTGTTGCTGGCCGGCGGGTTCAAGCCCGGCTATCGAGGACCCACCTTCCGTCGCTGAAGCCGTCCTGCTGAAGATCGCCGTTGAATCCGACATGTGGTTTTCAGCACCCTGCTAGGTTTGATTGTCCGGACCGGTAGGTGAGCGATGGCTCCGTCCCGAGCTTGCGAAGTCGAGATCATCTCCGACCTCGACGCCTCGCCGGGCTCCTCCGGCCCGGCACCGCCCGGCGGGCGGGCCCCGACGGTCGTCGTCGGCGGACTCGTCCTCGCCCTCGGGTTGCTCGGAGTGGTGCTGGCCAGCGGCTGGTTCGGCGGCGCCGACATCGCATCGCCCCCGCCGTCGGTTCGACTACCGATCGGAGACGATGTCGACGAGCCGTGGGCGACGTTGCTGGCCGCCGAGCGGTACCGATCCGATCCCAGCGCCGCAACCCTGGGGGACCTGCTCGACTCGATAGGCGGCATCGAGGAACGGGAGCTCGGCGTCGCAGCGGCCCCCTTCGATGTCGTCGGATTCGACCCCTCGGACGGTGACCGGGTGCTGGCAGACCATCCGCTGGCGGGGCGGGCCTACCGTCGGTTGGCGCTCAGCGGCGATCGGCGGACCGCGGTGGCGGTCATGTCCGACGGGACCCTGCACGAGCTGGAGCTGCCATCGGGTCGCGTGGTGAGCAGGTTCGGAACCGTCGACCCGGCGGAGGTCGATCGGCCGATCACCGTGAACGAGGACGGGTCGCTGGCCGTGACCGTCGAACGGGACGGGCTGGTGACGTTGTGGTTCGTCGGCGACGACGAGCCGGTGTTCGCGCTGGCCGCCGATCCGGCCCAGCCCCGATTCGTCCCGGAGCGATCGGCCGACCCCTCGGTCGCCGTCGTGTCGGCCGATCTGGGTCGCCTGGCGGTGCGGATCGGAGCCCGGCCGGACGTCCCGGTTCGCTGGCAGATCCTCGACATCGATGTCGAGAGCTGGGTTCGGGAAGCCTGTGAGCGAGCCGGGTGGCCGTACGGGCCCGATCAGCGGTCGGAGCTCGGCCGGCCCGACAGGCGCGGGGCCTGTGGCGCCGGGTGGCGGAGGTGACCGGTGAGGGTGCCGCCCGATCGCCGACTACGCCGGGAACGAGACCAGGACGGCGGCGTTGGCGATGACCATGCGGTCTTCCCCGGTGTCGCTCGGTACGTCGAGACCGCCGGCGGTGGGGGTCACGGTGACCGTACCGTACGGGACCTGGGCTGCGATGCGAGCCCGGTCGACGGCCTCGGGATCGGCAACGGCGACGACCACCTCGACGTGCATGTCCTCCCGGCGCTTGCCGGCTGCGGCGAAGAAGTTGAGGCTGCTGTGGCGCAGCGCATCGGACACGGCCCGCTCGGCCGCCTTCGTGTAGTCGCCGCCGTGAACGTCGACGCCCATGCCCATCTCGGTGATCCAACGAACGAGAGTCATGGTTCGCCACGCTACATCGGCCCGACCCGCTGGCGATCGGGAACGGGTGCTCAGCTCACGGTGGTGCCACGGGCTGTCGGTGTCCGTCGTGGCCGTGCCGGTCGGCCGAGCTGGCTGAACCGCCGCGTGAGCGGTTCGACCGCCCGTGCGATCAGCGGGCCGCCGACGGCCAGGATCAAGACGTACGCTGCGGCGAGTGGGCCTATGTCGTCCTCGATCCCCTCGGCGACAGCGATGCCGGCGATGACGATCGAGAACTCGCCGCGGGCGATCAACGTCGCACCGGCCCGCAGTCGGCCGGGTGGATCGATTCCCACTTGCCGAGCGCTCCACCACCCCGTGGCGAGCTTCGTGGCGGCGGTGACCAGCGCCAGCGCGACGGCGATCGCAAGCACCGGGGGAAGATCTGTGGGATTGATCTGGAGGCCGAAGAAGGCGAAGAACATCGCAGCGAACAGATCTCGCAACGGTGACAGAACGGTCCGTGCCGCGTGCTCGGCCGGTCCGTTCAGGGCGATGCCGACGAGGAAGGCGCCCACCGCGGCCGATGCCTGCAGGTGCTCGGCGATCCCCGCCACCAGGAGCGCGAGCCCGAGCAGGCTCAGGATGAGGTTCTCGTCCGATCGGACGAAGACGACCTGGCTGATCCGGTCGCCGTACCTGACCGCCAGCCCGAGCGCGGTCACGACGGCGACGATGGCGGCGGTCACCTCGAGCCCGATGTCGAGCGCGTCGCCACCGATGAGCAGGCCTGCCATCAAGGGCAGGTAGAGGGCCATGAACAGGTCCTCGGCAACGAGGATCGCCAGCACCACGGGCGTCTCGCGGTTCCCGGTGTTGCCGAGGTCGGCCAGCAGCTTGGCGATGATGCCGGACGACGAGATGTAGGTGATCCCTCCGAGGAGGAGGGCCGCGCGGACGTCCCAACCGAGGACCAGCCCGAGCAGCAGGCCGGGCGTGAAGTTGAGAGCGAGATCGACGCCTCCCGCCGGCGCGTGATCTCGAAGCGCGTCGGTGAGCTCTTCACCGGTGTATTCCAGGCCGAGGAGCAACAGGAGGAGGATGACGCCGATCTGGGCGCCGCTCTCGATGAACGTGCGAGCGGTCACCAGCTCGACGACACCGCCCTCCCCGACGACGAGCCCGGCGACCAGGTACAGGGGAATCGAGGGGAGACCGAATCGGGCGGCCACCCGGCCGAGCAGGGCCAGGCCGACCAGGATGACCCCCAGCTCGACGAGGAGCGTCGCGGTCCCCGGCGTGGCGGCGAGGATCATCGAGCTCGAGCGGTCAGGAGCTCGGTCGCCGCATCGATCCCCTCCGCTGTGCCGACCACCACGGCCGTGTCGCCGGCTCGGAGCTCGTCGTCCGGGCCAGGGGCCGGCAAGGGCTGGTCGCCGCGGACGAGGGCGACGACCGATACGCCCGTCCGCGTCCGCAGCTCCGTCTCGCCGATGGTCTTGCCGACGTACGGGCTGTTGGAGGAGATCGGGAGCCAGTCGATGGCAAGCCCGGAGATCTCCTGGCGGAGGTCGTCGAGGCGCTTCGTCACACTGGTGCCGCCGAGCAGATCGGCCAGGGTTCTCGCCTCCTCGGCGGTGAGGGTGACCCCCTCGCTCACCCGATCCGGGTCGGCGGAATCGTAGATCACCACCTCCCGGCGATCGGCATGGTGGGCGATCACCCCGATCCGACCCCCGCTCTGGCTCTCGAAGTCGTGAAGCGTCCCGACGCCCGGCAGCTTCGTCTCGTTGATCTCAGTCATGCGCCTCAGTCTCGGCCGGGATCGGCCAAAAGAGGCGCACGACCGACAAGGACCAGCGCCGTCCGGTTCCTAGTGCTCTCGCGTCCGGCGGTAGCGGGCGATGAGGGCGTTGGTCGACGGGTCGTGGGTCAGTGGCTGGTCGCCGACCAGCTCGGGCGCGATGGCGGTGGCCAGGACCTTGCCCAGCTCGACGCCGAACTGGTCGAACGAGTTGATCCCCCACACCGCTCCCATCGTGAAGACCTTGTGCTCGTAGAGGGCGATGAGTCGACCCAGTGTCTCGGGATCGAGCCGGTCGGCCAGGATGGTGGTGGTCGGCCGGTTTCCGGCGAACCGGCGCTGCGGGTCGTCGTCGTCAGATCCGAAGGCGAGGGCTTCGGTCTGGGCGAACAGGTTGGCCATCAGCAGGTCGTGATGATCGCCGATCGGGTCCGTGGGCTCGACGAAGCCGATGAGCTCGGCCGGGATCAGCCGCGTCCCCTGGTGGATGAGCTGATAGAAGGCGTGCTGGCCGTTGGTTCCCGGTTCCCCCCAGACGATGGGCCCTGAGTCGACGGTGACCGTCCGACCCTGCTTGTCGACCCCCTTGCCGTTGCTCTCCATGTCGAGCTGTTGGAGGTAGGCGGGGAACCGTGACAGGTGGTCGGAGTACGGCAGGACTGCGTTGGTCTCGGCGCCGAGGAAGTTCGTGTACCAGATGCCGAGCAGGCCGAGCAGCATCGGCAGGTTCTCGCTTGCGGGCGCGGTGAGGAAGTGCTGGTCCAACTCGTGCATCCCGGCCAGGAAACGGCGGAACCCGCCGGGCCCGATCGCCAGCATCAGCGACAACCCGACCGCCGACGGCACCGAGTAGCGGCCACCGACCCAGTCCCAGAGCTCGAACATGTTGGCGGTGTCGATCCCGAACTCGGACACCCGCTCGGCGTTGGTCGACACGGCCACGAAGTGCTTGCTCACTGCGTCCTGACCGAGTGCATCGGTCAACCAGGCCCTGGCCGATCTGGCGTTGGTGAGGGTCTCGATGGTGCCGAACGTCTTCGAGACGACGACGAAGAGGGTCGTGGCCGGGTCGAGGTCGATCAGGGCCTCGTGGAGGTCGCTCGGATCGATGTTCGACACGAACCGGAACGTCCTGGTCCGATCGGAGTAGGGGCGCAGAGCCCGGTAGGCCATCGCCGGGCCCAGATCGGAGCCGCCGATGCCGATGTTGACCACCGCCGAGATCGGGGCTCCGGTGGCCCCCCGCCACTCACCGCTCCGGACCGCGTCGCAGAAGCCGGCCATGCCGTCGAGGACCCTGTGGACCTCGGCAACGACGTCGACCCCGTCGACGATCAGGCTGTCGCTCCTCGGTCGACGGAGCGCCGTGTGGAGGACCGACCGGTCCTCGGTGGTGTTGATCCGCTCACCGGCGAACATGGCGTCCCGCTGCCCGGCGACGTCTGCCGCGTCGGCCACAGCGGTGAGCAGGTCCCGGGTCTCGGCGGTGATCCGGTTCTTGGAGAAGTCGACGTACAGGCCTGCGGCCTCGATCGACAGCTCGGCGGCCCGGTGCGGATCATCGTCGAACAGCTGGCGGAGGGTCACTCCCTCCATCGCCGCAGCGTGGGCCTGCAGGGCCCTCCATTGGTCGGTCTCCGTCGTCGGCGTGAGCAGCATGGTCCGAGCCTAGGGGACGTCGATCAGGTCGCAGCCACCGCCTCGAGGACGTTCCGCTTCGCCGCCAGGTAGGCCGGCACCACCGCCGCCACCACCCCGGCGAGGGCAGCGATCAGGATGGTGAAGACCACCGACTCGAACGGGATGGCCACGTCGCTGATCACGTCGTCGGGGATGGCCGACACGGCGGCCCAGCCGAACAGCACCCCGAGGGCGATGCCGAGCAGGGCGCCGAACAGGCAGACGATGACCGCTTCCCAGCGGACCACCGCCCTCACCTGGGCCTGGGTGGTGCCGACCGCCCGCAGCAGCCCGATCTCTCTCGTCCGCTCCACGACCGACAGCACGATCGTGTTGATCACGCCGACGAAGGCGACGAACAGGGCGAAGCCGAGCAGGTAGTTGATGAGGTTGACCAGCGAGTCGACCTGACCCTCCTGGGAGTCGATGAACTCCTGGTTGTCCTGGGCGGTGACCGACGAGAACGACTCGGTTGCGGCCAGCACCTCGGCTTTGACCGCCTCCGGGTCTCCATCGTCTGCGATGGACGCGGCGACGAACAGGTCGTCGTCGTCCCGGATGTGCTGCTCGTACAGGGCGATGTCGATCACCCAGGGCGAGGTGAGCACGGAGTTGTCCTCGAAGATGCCGGACACCACGAGCTCCTCGGCCTCGAGGTCGGGGAACTCGACCGACACCCGGTCACCGACCGACAGCCCCCGGTCGTCCGCCTCGTCCCGGAACACGAGGATCCCGCCGTCGAGCAGCCCGTCCGGCGATCCGTCCGAGACGCCGAAGTCGATCAGCGCAGTGCCGGTGTCGGCATCGTAGGCGGCCATGGCGTCGACGTCGTCGTCGATGCGGATCTCGTTGGCCCGGAACCGGCTGACCGCCACCAGCCCCTCGACCGAGTCGAGCTGGTCGGCCAGCTCACCGCTGAACGAGCCGCCGGTCTCGTCGTCGTAGATGAACAGATCGGCCTGGATCGACCGATCGAGGGTGCTGGTGAACGAGGCCTTGAGCGACTCGCCGACCACGCTGACCGTCGAGACGAGGGCGATGCCGATGGTCAGGGCGGTGGCGGTTGCAGCGGTCCTGATCGGCGAGCGGGCGGCGTTGCGGCGGGCGAGGTGGCCCTCGATGCCGCCGGCGGCCCCGCCGATGCCGAAGCCCGACCGGCCCTGGGCCCTGGCTCCGAGGATCGAGCCGCCGATCGCGATCGACAATGCGGCCACCGCCAGCTTGAACCCGAAGCTGATCCAACCGATGAGGTTGCCGATGGAGAAGCTGCGCTCCTCGACACCGTCAACCACCTCGGTGGGGAGGAACGAGTCGGGGAAGCCGTCGCCGAGGACGAACATGGCGGCGACGAGGGCCGCGCCGAGCCCGAGCATGGCACCGCCGAGCACCGCCGGTCGGCCGATGAAGTTGACCACCGGCCCGGCGAACAGGACGCTGAACAGGAACATGCCGACGAACAGCAGCACGGCCCCACCCCCGAACTCGAGTCCGATCACCCAGCCCGTCGACAGGTCGATCCCGGCGATGGTGGTGGCCGATGTCCGGCCGGCCAGCCCGAGACCCATCAGGATCGCCCCGACGAGCAGCATGACCGCGCCGGCCATCACCCGGAACGTGGCGATCGACACGTGGGACCGCTCCGGTCTGATGGCGGCCATCGGTGGGATGCGAGACGCCCACAACGCCGGCACGAGGGCGGACGCGATGGTGGCGAGCATGCCGACCGCCAGCGCGACGTAGACGGTGCGCGGTCGGAGGATCGTGTCGGTCTCGGGGAACCCGCCGCCGGCCTGGAACCCGGCCTTTATCAGCAGGGCCACGCCGAAGCCGGCAGCCAGGCCGAGTACCGAGCCGACGACGCCGACCAGGATCGCCTCGACCAGCACCCATCCCCTCACCTGACCCCGGGTCGCCCCCACGGCCCGCAGCATGCCGATCTGTTGGAGCCGCTGCGTCACCAGGATGGCAAACGTGTTGTAGATGATGAACAGGCTGACGAACAACGCGATGCCGGCGAAGACGAGCAGGATGGTGCGGAAGATGCCGATGATCTGCTCGAACTGCGCCGTCTGATCCTCGATCACCTCTGCCTGGTCGAGGACCTCGGCCTCGGAGGGGACGACCCGCTCCACGGCGGCGATCAGCTCCTCGGTGGTCACGCCGGGGGCTCGGCTGAGCGAGATGGCGTCGACCACGCCCTCCTTGTCGTACAGGGTCTGGGCCGACTCGAAGTCGAAGAGGACGAAGTAGGCGCCGGCCGTTATCTCGAAGTCGACGATGCCGGCGATCGTGAAGTCCTGCAGGCCGTCCGGTGTGGTGAACGTGACGACGTCGCCGACGGCGGCCTCCAGCGCCTCGGCGTATGCCGAGTCGATGGCTGTCTCGTCGAGCCCCCGGGGCGGTCGGCCGTCGCCGAGCGAGAGGCCGCCGCCCTCGTCGCCATTCCAGGAGAACGTGACGATCGGGCCGGGCGGTTTGACCTCGTCGCCATCGGCGTCGAGAGCCACGAACGGCGTGAACGAGTCCTCCAGCGCAACTTCGGGGGTGACGTCGCCCACCTCGGGCAGGGCCTCGAGCTCGTCGGCGAGCGTGTCGGGGATGGTCCGCTCGTCGGTCCCGAACTCGAACTCGGCGACGGTGACCCTGGCGTCGATGTCGGCCGACGCATCCTCGAACAGCGACGTGAAGGTGGACTCCAGGCTGTCGGCCAGGATGAACGCGCCGGAGACGAAGCCGACTCCGGCCAGGATGGCGATGGTGGTGAGGATCAGCCGGCCCAGGCTGGCCCGTATCCCCCTGCGGGCCAGTCTGAAGATGGTCACGGTCAGTCGCTCATGGCGCGGGGTGGGCGGCGTCGACTCTGTTGACCGGAGCCGTCGGGCTGGTCACCCGACCGCCTCGCTCGTTTCCCTCATCGCCGCAGCCTATCGACCCGCTCACGGCGATCGATGTCCGAGCTACGGTGCGCTGTGCTGTCTCAGCGCAGCCAGGCTGCACTGTCCGGCGCGAGGGCGGTGGTGGCGGTGTCGGTCCCGCTGCGGAGGAGCACCTCGTCGTGCTCCGGCAGCTCGACCGGCGCCCGGCCGAAGTTCACCACACATATCAGGCCGCTGCCCCGCCGGTAGGCCAGGACGTCGTCACCGGCGTCGAGCATCGTCAGCTCCTCGTCTGCGGTACCCCAACGGCGGCGGAGGGCCAGGGCCTGGCGGTAGAGCTCCAGGCAGGATCCCGGGTCGTCGGCCTGCACCTCGGCCGCCAGCGCCGACCACTCCTGCGGTTGGGGGAGCCACGGCGGCCCGTCCCCGAATCCGAGCGATGGCCCCTCCGCGGTCCACGGGAGCGGCACCCGGCTGCCGTCCCGACCCTTCCTGGTATGGCCCGAGCGCAGCCAGACCGGGTCGTCCAACACCTCGAACGGAAGGTCCCAGACCTCGGGCAGGCCCAGCTCCTCGCCCTGGTAGATGTAGGCCGAGCCGGGAAGGCCGAGCAGCAGCAGGGCGGCAGCCCTCGCCCGATCGAGGCCCGCGTCGACGTCGAGATCCTCCACCGGGCCGGTCATGGGCCAGGCCCGCCAGTTCGTGCCCTTCGGCAACCCGTAGCGCGTCGCCTACCGCATGACGTCGTGGTTCGCCAGGACCCAGGTGGAGGTCGATCCGACCTCGGCGGCCGCCGCCGTGCCGTCGACGATGACCGAGCGCAGCGCAGCCGCGTCCCACGGGGCTTCCAGGAGGTTGAAGTTGAACGACTGGTGGTACTCGCCCGGTCGGAGGTAGAGCGGCAACCGGGCCTGTTCCACCCATGCCTCGGCCACCATCATCCGGTCGTCGTACTCGTCGACCACGGCCCGCCACTGCCGGACGATCTCGTGGAGGGCGTCCCGGTCCCAGTGGGGGTGGTTCGCCCGCTTCGGTGAGCTCAGGATCTCTGGGGTCTCGATCCCGAGGTCGGAGAACGTCGGGTCCTTCACCAGGCCATGGGCGACGTCGACGCGGAGCCCGTCCACCCCTCGATCGAGCCAGAACCGGATGACGGCCTCGAACTCGGATCGAACCTCGGGGTTGTCCCAGTTCAGATCCGGCTGCTCCGGGGCGAAGAGGTGGAGGTACCACTG
>JAHELU010000246.1 GCA_024644005.1 Acidimicrobiales bacterium
GTCGCCCGGACCACCGACGCCGAGGGTCGACCACAACGGTTCGGCAACGCCGTCCTCAGCCGTTGGCCGGTGGCGGAATCGGACATGATCCGACTTCCGGACGAGAACGGTGACGACTCGCGCCGCAGTGCCCTGACCGCCGCCATCGACGGCCCGGCCGGCCGGCAACCGTTCACGGTGACCCACCTGGCCTGGCGGTACGCCGATGGACCGCTCAGGATGCGCCAGCTCGAGGCGGTGGTGGAGCTCGTGGCCAGCCGTGGCTCCGACGATCCGGCGGCCCCCCCTGCGGTTCTGGCCGGCGACTTCAACGCCGTCCCGGAAGCAGACGAGATCCGCCGGCTGACCGGGCTCGCCACCCCCTACCGGCCGGATCTGGTCTTCACCGACTCCTGGGCCGCGGTCGGGTCGGGTCCCGGTCACACCTGGACTCGGGACAACCCCCACGCCACCGATGCCCTCTGGCCCCGTCGACGGCTCGACTACGTCTTCGTGGCCTGGCCACGGGCCAAGCCACTGTCGAATCCTCTTGCGGCCTCCCTGGCTGGTGTCGACGACCGTCACGGCGTGGTGCCGTCGGACCACTATGCGGTGGTGGTCGACCTCGATGACCGGCAGACTCTTGACGATGAGTGACCCGCCGCCTCCCTCGCAGCCACCACCGGGTTGGTACCCCGATCCGGCCGGCCGACCCGGCTACCGGTGGTGGGACGGCTCGGCCTGGACCGAGTCTGTCAGCCCCGCCACACCGGCCCCGGGAGCGGGGTCGGCGAAGCCGGTGACGGCGATCGGGGCGGTCGGGCCCTGGTTCTCCGAGACGTTCCGCCTTGCCATCGGTCGGGCCGGCCACTTCCTGCCGATCATCGTCGTCTTCGTCGTCTCGGTCGGCCTGCCGACGTCGTTCGCCATCTGGTACGGACTGCGGGACACCGTGCTCACGTTCGATCCCGAGACCGGCGTTCCCGACGTCGCCTATGGCGGCTCCCGGCCATGGTTGCTGGCCGCCGTCGCCCTGGTGCCGATCTCGGTCGTCCTGTCGTTCCTCGCCAAGGCGTCGGTCATCCGCCAGACCTGGGCCGCCCAGGCCGGGGCTCCCGAGCCGTGGTCGGCCTCCGTGATGGCCAGCTTCCGTCTGGCCCGTCGCATCGTCGCCGTGTCGGTCGGCCGGACCGCCATCTACTGGTCGCTGAACCTGGCCTTCCTCGTGGCGGTCCTGGCCAATGCAGCGCTCGTGCTGCTGTTCCCGTTCGTCGTGGTCATGCTGCTCGTGGCGTGGGTTCGACTGTCCTTCGTCTGCACCGTCGCCACCCTCGGCGCCGCTTCGGACCGGCCCTTCGCCGCGAGCTGGCGGCTGAGTGGGCTGGAGACCGGCCGCCTCGTCGGTCGGCTGCTCCTCCTGGCGTTCGTGGCGGCCAGCATGATCCTCCTCGCCGGGCTCATCGGCACCCCGTTCACCGCCATCGTCGGGGGTGGCTCGACTCCCGTCGATCCCGCTGCCGACACCGTCGAGCTCAACGACCTCCTCGGTCCGAACGTCGCCGTCTTCGCCATCGGCTCGCTGTTCAATGCGATCGGTCTCGGGGCCAACTACGTCCTGGCCGCGGCCGGGACGACCCTGCTCTACCGGAATCTGGACGGCCCCGTGGCCCCCGGGCTGAAGGCGCTGTCCGCCACGCCATGAGCGGCGGCACCGGCTCCGAGCTCGGTTCGGCTCGAGCGGGGGACAGCCACCCCGATCTGGCCGATGAGCAGCGGTGGCTCGATCGGGCCCACCGCCACCTCGAGGCGATGCTGCAGCGGACCAGGGCCACCCGTGA
Organism: Acidimicrobiales bacterium; assembly: GCA_024644005.1. Taxonomy (GTDB): domain Bacteria; phylum Actinomycetota; class Acidimicrobiia; order Acidimicrobiales; family SZUA-35; genus JAHELU01. The sequence continues at coordinate 1,818 of JAHELU010000246.1, forward strand.
GGTCAGCGATCGGGTGGTCAGGGACGAGAACACGATCGATGGCAAGGTCGCCCAGTACCACCTGCGGCGGCGGGAGGAGGCCCTGAAGGCCGAGCGGGGTCCGCTGTGCTTCGGCCGCATCGACACCGAGGACGGGGAGCGCTGGTACATCGGGCGCCGTCACGTCGAGGACGAGCGGTCGTCGCCGGTGGTGGTCGACTGGCGGGCTCCGGTGTCGGCCGGGTTCTACCGGGCCACGGCGGTCGACCCCTGTGGCCTGGAGCACCGTCGGCGGTTCAGCGTTGTCGACCGGGAGATCGTCTCGATCTTCGACGAGGACCTCACCGACCCCGACGGCTCGGCCGCCACGGGACTGCCCGATCCGCTCCTCGCCGAGCTGGATCGATCGAGGACCGGCCAGATGCGCGACATCGTGTCGACGATCGCCGCCGAGCAGGACGTGATCATCCGGGCACCCCTCGACGAGCTGCTGATCGTCCAGGGCGGGCCCGGCACGGGGAAGACCGCGGTCGGCCTCCATCGAGCGGCTTTCCTGTTGTTCGCTCACCGGGACGCGCTGATCGAGAAGGAGGTGCTCGTCGTCGGTCCCAATCCGCTCTTCCTGCGGTACATCGCCGAGGTGCTGCCCTCGCTCGGCGAGACCTCGGTGCGTCAGGCGACCCTGACCGGCTTGCTGTCCTCGAAGTACCGGGTGCGGGCCGAGGAGCGACCCGAGGTCGCACGGCTCAAGGGCGATATCAGGATGGCAGCCGTCATCGAGGCGGCGATCCGGGACCGGATCCGGGTCCCGTCCGAGGGGCTGGAGGTCCGTTCCGGCCTGGCCGTCGTCCGGTTCTCCCGGGACGATCTCGACGCGATGGTCAAGACCGTGCTCTCCCGCAGGCTGGCGACCAACCAGGGTCGGGACGTGCTCCGGCAGATGATCGTCGCCGAGAGCTGGCGCCGCCACTCGGCCAGGGCCGGGCTCGACGGCGGTTCCGAGCCCGTCTTCGCCGCAGCCATCCGCTCGGACCGCTCGTTCAGGTCGTCCGTCGACAAGCTGTGGCCGAACCTGACCGCCGCCACCGTCGTACGCGGGTTGTGGGCCTCGCCCCGGCGACTGGCGCGGGCGGCGGCCGGCATCCTCACCCCCGACGAGCAGCGGTCGCTCAGGCGGCCATCGGCCAAGCGGGTGGCAGACGAGCAGTGGACCGCCTCCGACCTGCCGCTGCTCGACGAGGCCGAGGCCCGTTGCACCGGTGTACGGGCCCGGTACGGGCACGTGGTGGTCGACGAGGCCCAGGACCTGTCGGCTATGGCGCTGCGGCTCATCGGCCGGCGGGCCGACGGCGGGTCGATGACCGTGCTGGGCGACCTGGCCCAAGCCACCGCCCCCCACGCCGTCGGCTCCTGGCCTGCCGCGGTGGAGGCGCTGGTCCACGATGCACCGGAGGCCACGGTCCGTCACACCGAGCTCACCATCGGCTACCGGGTGCCGGCCACCATCCTCGATGTCGCCAACCGCCTGCTGCCCTACACCGCTCCCACCGTCACCCCCGCCCGCTCGGTGCGGCCCGGCGGCGAGCCGCCGTTCATCCTCCGGGTCGACGAGGCCGAGCTGTCCAGCGCCGTGATGGCCGAGGTCTCGGCCCTGGTGCCGAGGACGGGCAGCGTCGCAGTCGTCGCCACCGACGCGGTCATCGACGCGATCGAGCCCGAGCTCGCCGGATCGGACATCGCGGCCGATCGGGTCGGCGGCGCCGGACTGCCGGGCCGGGAGGCGGTGGCACTCGTGACGCCGCAGGCCGTCAAGGGTCTCGAGTTCGACGCCGTCGTGGTGGTCGAGCCGGCGGCGATCGCCGAAGCCGGGTCCGGTCTGCGGCACCTCTTCGTGGCCCTGACCAGGGCGGTGCAGCATCTCGGCATCGTCCACGCCCGACCGCTGCCCGTCGAGCTGGAAGCTGGCTGACCGGGCCTGGCATACCGCGCCGTCAGGAATCCGACAGCTCGGTCGACCGGACCTGGCGGATCGCGGCTGGACCGAACACACTGGGCCGATGAAGGATTCCCTGCAGATCGGCCTCGAGAGCTCCGCTCGTTACACGGTCACCGAAGACATGTCACCGCCGCACCTGCCGATGAAGGTGCTCTCCACCCCGGACATGATCCGGTTGATCGAGCAGACCTGCCTGCTCCTGGCCCAGGAGCACCTCGACGATGGCGAGACCACGGTCGGCATCCACGTCTGCGTCAGCCATGCGGCATCGGCCGCCGCCGGGGAGGAGGTCGAGATCAGCTGCGAGCTGACCGAGCGGGACCGCAGGAAGCTCGTTTTCGCCACGACGGTCAGCTGCGGGGACAAGACGGTCTCCGAGGGGACCCACGACCGGTTCGTGGTCGGGGGGAGCGGGTAGTGGCCGATGGCGGCGGGGCACCCGGTCAGATGTCGAGCAGGTCCTGGTCGATCAGCCCGGAGTTCGACACGATGTAGTCCTTCCGGGTGGCGACGTCGTTGCCCATCAGCACCTCGAACAGCCTGGCCGCCTTCTCGGCCTGCCTGCCGTCGTCCATGCCCATGCGCTTCAGCACCCTCGTCTCGCGGTTCAGGGTTGTCTCCGCCAGCTCCTCGACGTTCATCTCGCCGAGGCCCTTGAACCGCTTCCAGCGATCGACGGCGATGTCGTGCTCTGCGCTGAGGGCGGCCCGTTCCGCCTCGTCGTAGGCGTAGATGAGCTCACCCTTGTGCTTGGTCGCGAACAGCGGGGGCTGGGCCGCGTAGACCATGCCGTGCTCCAGGAGCGGGCGCATGTGGTGGTAGATCAGGGTGAGCAGCAGGCAGCGGATGTGGCTGCCGTCGACGTCGGCGTCGCAGAGGATGATGATCCGCCCGTAGCGGGCGCTGGCGACGTCGAAATCCCGACCGGAGCCCGCACCGATGGCGGTGATCAGGGCCTGGGCCTCTGCGTTCTCGATCACCTGCTTCAAGCTGGCCTTGCCGGCGTTGACCACCTTGCCCCGCAGCGGGAGCACGGCCATCGTCTCGGCGTCCCGGCCCTGCTTGGCGGGACCGGCCGCCGAGTTGCCCTCGACGATCAACAGCTCGGAGTCCCCGCCGTGGACGCGGCAGTCGGCCAGCTTGTCCGGCATGCCGGTCGAGCTGAGGTTGGCCGCCTTGCGACGGGCGTCCAGCTGCTGCTTCGCCGCCACCCGATTGATGACGGCCTGGGTCATCTTCTCCCGCAGGGCGTTGATCTGGGACTTCTTGCCCCCGCCTGCCACCCAGTCGGCGAAGCCCGACTTGACCGTCTCGTA
>JAHELU010000074.1:0-16175 GCA_024644005.1 Acidimicrobiales bacterium
TTTCTGCTGTTGATAGTATTAACACCATTACATGTAATCAAGTAATTCTGGATCAAGACCTCTGTAGTTCGTCAACCCTGCTGTCCCTCCCACCCTCCCGTTTCAGGAGACCGGCTCATGCCAACAACCGACGTTCCCGACACGACCCCATCGAACGGCGACCGCGCGAACGGCGGTGCGGACGGCAACGGCCCGTCGGCCGAGCAGCTGCCGGTGCTCCCCCTCCCCGACGGGGTGATCTTCCCGGACATGGTCGTCACCGTGACGATGCAATCGGCCGAGGCGCAACAGATCCTGGCCTCGGTGCACAGCGCTACCAGCGAGGCTGACAACGAGGCGAACAACAAGGGTCGGCTCCTCCTGGTCCCTCGTATCGACGGCGTCTACGCCCGCGTCGGCGTCATCGCCACCGTCGAGGACCGGGACGCGCTCCCTGACGGCTCCCCCACCGTCACGCTGCGCGCCCACGCCCGAGCCCGCGTCGGCTCGGGCGTGGTAGGAGCGACGAGCGGCCTCTGGGTGGCGGCCCATGCCATCGTCGAGCAGGAGCCCGACCGCGAGACCCTCGATCTGGCCGCCTCGTACCGGGCCGCGGCCTCGAGCCTGCTCGACCGGGTCGGCGCGCGCCGCATGGTCGGTGCCCTGCCCCCGGTGGATCAGCCCGGCACCCTGGCCGACTCGATCGCCTACTGGCCCGACCTGTCGATCGAGCAGCGGGTCGAGCTGCTCGAGGCGGTCGACGTGAAGGTCCGGCTGCGGCTGGCCACGGAGTGGGTCAAGACCGCTCTGGCCGAGCTCGAGGTCCGGGACAAGATCCAGCGTGACGTCTCCGAGGACCTCGAGTCGACCCAGCGGGAGGCCATCCTGCGACGGCAGATGGCGGCCATCCAGTCAGAGCTCGGCCAGGACGACGGCGACGCCATCACCGCGTACCGGGCCAAGCTCGACGAGCTGCGGGCCAGCGAGGTGGTCAACGACACCACGATCGACGCGATCGAGCGCGAGATCAACCGGCTGGAGCGGACGGGCAACGAGTCGATGGAGGCCAACTGGATCCGGACCTGGCTGGACACGGTGTTCGACATTCCCTGGACGCAGCGCTCGGTCGAGCGGCTGGACCTCGGCGAGGCCCGCAGGATCCTCGACGCCGACCACACCGGCCTCAGCGAGGTCAAGGATCGGCTGGTCGAGCACCTCGCCGTCCGCAAGCTGCGCGCCGAGCGGAACATCCAGGACGACCCCGGGAGCCGGCGGGGCGGCGTCATCCTGGCCCTCGTCGGTCCGCCCGGCGTCGGCAAGACGTCGCTCGGCGAGTCGGTTGCCCGGTCGCTCGGCCGGTCGTTCGTCCGCCTGGCCCTCGGCGGGATCCGTGACGAGGCCGAGATCCGGGGCCACCGCAGGACCTACGTCGGGGCCCGGCCAGGGCGCTTGGTGGCGGCTCTGACGGAGGCCGGCTCGATGAACCCGGTGATCCTCCTGGACGAGGTGGACAAGGTCAGCGGCGGCTGGCAGGGCGACCCATCGGCCGCACTGCTCGAGGTCCTCGACCCGGCCCAGAACCACTCCTTCCGGGACCACTACCTGGAGTTCGAGCTCGACCTCTCCGATGTCGTGTTCATCGCGACGGCCAACGTGATCGACACGATCCCCGGCCCGTTGCTCGATCGGCTGGAGCTGATCACCCTCGACGGCTACACCGAGTCGGAGAAGACCGATATCGCCAGGGACCACCTGCTGCCGCGGCTGGTCGAGCGGAACGGGCTGCGGCCTGACGAGATCGAGATCACGGACGCCGCCCTGACCGGGATCGCCACCCGCTACACCAGGGAGGCCGGGGTCCGGCGGCTGGAGCGCCAGCTCGACAAGGTGATCCGCAAGACCGCGACGAAGATCGCCAGCAGAGCGCTCGACGAGGTCGCCGGCGACGCCGCGACGGGCACCGAGGCCGACACCTCGGGGACGGCCGAGCGGCCGGTAGGCGGCGAGGCCAAGGATGGGCCGATCGTCATCACCGAAGCGGACCTCGCCGAGCTGCTCGGCAAGCCGATCCCCGAGGAGCAGGTGACCGACCGGATCGACCGCCCCGGGATCGCCACCGGGCTGGCCGTCACCGGAGCGGGCGGGGACGTGCTGTTCGTCGAGACCGCGCTGGTGGATGGCGAGGGCGAGCCGATCCTCACCGGTCAGCTCGGCGACGTGATGAAGGAGTCAGCGGCCATCGTCCGCTCGATCGTCAGCTCCCGGGGCGAGGGCCTCGGCTACTCGATGCCGGCCGACAAGCGGATCCACGTCCACTTCCCGGCGGGGGCGGTCCCCAAGGACGGCCCGTCGGCCGGCGTGACGATGACCACGGCGCTGACCAGCCTCCTGACCGGGCGCAAGGTCCGCTCCAACGTGGCCATGACCGGCGAGGTGACGCTCCAGGGTCGGGTCCTGCCGATCGGTGGGGTCAAGCAGAAGGTGCTGGCCGCCCACCGGGCCGGTCTCGACACCGTGCTGCTGCCGAAGGACAACGGCCCCGATCTCGACGACATCCCGGACGAGGTCCGCAACGCGCTCAACATCGAGCTCGTCGGCGACGTCGACCGGCTACTCGAGCTGGCCCTGGAGTAGCGCAGAGCGCCCCGGCGTGATCCGCCAGGTCGAGGACGGGCGGCGTGGGGCAGAGGACGAGAAAAACCCCTTCGGACTTCAGCTCGACCCCCACCACCGGCAATACTGGTGCCCACTTGCGCCCGGCACCGCCTGGCGCCGGACTCACACGGCCAACAGGAGCGTTCGTTCATGACAGCAGTGCAGGGCTCGATTCTGGGTAACTCGGTCCTCCGGAGGGAGGATCCGACGCTCCTCACCGGTAGCGACAAGTACTACGACGACATGGCGGTGACCGGGGTCGGCTACCTCCACTTCGTCCGCTCCCCGTACGCCCACGCCACGCTCGGCTCCATCGACACGACCGAGGCCGCCGGCATGCCCGGTGTCGTCGGCGTGTGGACGGCCGACAACCTGGCGATGGCCGACTTCCAGGGCTTCCCGATGTTCCCCGCCGAGTTCAACCGGCCCCCGCTGGCCAAGGGCAAGGTGCGCTTCGTCGGCGACATCGTCGCCGCCGTGGTGGCCGAGTCCCGGGAGCAGGCGGCCGATGCCGCAGAGGCGGTGGTGGTCGACTACGACCCGCTGCCGGCCGTGACCGACATGGAGGCCGCCCTGGCCGACGACGCCCCGGTGCTGTTCGAGGCCCACGGCTCGAACCTGGTGTTCGAGACGGCGATCGGGGCCGACGAGGACCCCCTCGAGGGGGCAGAGCGGGTGGTCGAGGGGCGGATCGTCAGCCAGCGGCTGGCCGGTGTGCCGATGGAGCCGAACGGCTGCCTGAGCGTGCCAGACGGCGACGACATGACCGTCTGGATCCCCAGCCAGAACCCGATCGCGGTGAAGGACGCCATCGTCGGCCAGCTCGGCCTCGATCCGGAGAAGGTCCGAGTCGCCGCCCCGACCGTCGGCGGTGGCTTCGGCCCGAAGGCCGGTCCCTACATCGAGCACCTCGTCACCACCCAGCTGGCCAAGGAACTCGGCCGGCCCGTCAAGTGGACCGAGGAGCGCTCGGAGAACATGGTCTCCCTGGTCCACGGCCGGGCCATGGTCCTCTACGCCAAGCTCGGCCTCACCGCCGATGGCACCATCACGGGGCTCGACGCCGACGTCGTGGCCGACGGTGGGTCCTACCCCGGTATCGGGGCATTCCTGACGATGTTCACCCAGACGATGATCCAGGGCGTCTACCAGATCCCCAAGATCCGATACCACGCCCGCTCGTCGGTCACCAACACCACCACCACGGGCGCCTATCGGGGGGCCGGTCGGCCCGAGGCCACCCAGATGCTCGAGCGCATCGTCGACATGGCGGCCGACGAGCTCGGCATCGACCCGGCCGAGATCCGGCGCAAGAACTTCCTCCAGCCGGACGCCTTCCCCCTGACCACCCACGGTGGCGCCAACTACGACTCCGGCGAGTACGAGAAGGTCCTGGATGCCGTGCTGGAGGCCGCCGACTACCAGGGTCTGCTGGCCCAGCAGGCCGAGCGCCGGTCCTCCGGTGACGCCAAGCAGCTCGGCATCGGCCTGTCCACCTACGTCGAGGTGACGGCCCCGGCCGGACTCCACGTCGAGTACGGGGCGGTCGAGGTCAACGAGGACGGCACCGTGACCGCCAGGGTCGGCACCAGCGCCCACGGCCAGGGTCACGAGACGGCGTTCTCCATGATCGTCTCCGACATGCTCGGAGTGCCGATGGAGGACGTCACCCTGGTGCAATCCGACACCGCCGAGATCCCCCGGGGGGCGGGCACGATGGGCTCTCGATCGCTGCAGACCGCCGGCTCGGCGGTCCATGTGGCCTCCGAGACCGTACTGGCCAAGGCCAAAGCCCTGGCGGCCCACCTGCTGGAGGCCAGCGAGTCCGACATCATCACCGCCGAGGGCGGCCTGCAGGTGGCCGGGGTGCCGACGTCCAACGTCACCTGGGCCGACCTGGCCAAGGCGGCCAACGACGACTCGAAGCGGCCGGAGGGCATGGAGCCCGGGCTCGCCCACGAGCTCGACTTCGACGGCACGGACGCCACGTTCCCGTTCGGGGCCCATGTCTCGGTGGTCGAGGTCGACACCGAGACCGGTGAGGTCGAGATGCTCCGCCACGTCGCAGTCGACGACTGCGGCCAGATACTCAACCCGCTACTGGTCACCGGCCAGCAGCACGGTGGCATCGCCCAGGGGGCGGCCCAGGCGCTGTACGAGGTGGTCGAGTACGACGAGGACGGCAATCCCATCACGAGCAATCTGATGGACTACGCCATTCCATCGGCCGCCGAGCTGCCATCGTTCGAGACGTCGAACACGGAGACCCCGAGTCCTCGCAACCCGCTGGGGGCGAAGGGCATCGGCGAGTCCGGCACGATCGGGTCGACGCCGGCCATCCACAACGCGGTGGTCGACGCGGTGTCCCATATCGGGATCCGCCACATCGACATGCCCCTGAGCTCACAGACCGTCTGGCAGGCCATCCAGGCCGCCCGGAACTAGTGCCCGTGGGCCGTTCGGCCCACCCCCCACGACGCCGGCGGGCGCAGCCCCCGGCCCGAACCGGCTGAAATCACGGGACCGGAGCGAAACACCGCTCCGGTCCCAGCCGTTTTCCAGCTCCGTGACCCTGCACGGACAGTGGACCATTGCCCACCCCATCAGGTGCCGGGTGGCTCATCGCCTGCGGTGACCACCGCTCATGGAGCACCGTTCGACCGCTCTCCACACTGGGCCTCAGCAGACGAATCTGCAGGCCATGAGATGAGAGACGGACATGCGAGTAGGTGTAGTCGGGTGCGGGTACTGGGGATCGAAGCACGTCCGTGTGCTATCGAGTCTCCCCGCGGTGTCCGCAGTGGTCATCATCGACGACCGAGCCGACGCTCGTGCTTCGGTCGGCGCTGACTTCCCCGAGGCGCTCCAGCGGAGGAGCCTCACCGAGGCGTTGGACGACGTCGACGCCGTCGTGGTGGCCACCCCGCCGGACAGTCACTTCGAGCTGGCCGCCGAGGCGATCACCGCCGGCAAGCATGCCCTGGTCGAGAAGCCGATGGCCACCACGACCCCGGACGCCAAGCGCCTCGTCGGCCTGGCCGAGGAGGCCGGCGTCGTCTTGGCCGCCGGGCACACCTTCGTCTACAACCCTGCGGTGTGGAAGCTGGCCGAGCTGGTGGCCAGCGATGCCCTCGGGTCCCTCCACTACCTCCACGCAGACCGACTCAACCTCGGCCTGTACCGACCGGACGTCAACGTCCTGTGGGATCTGGCGGCCCACGACATCTCGATCACCACGGTCGTGCTCGGGGCCGTTCCCGACACGGTCGCGGCCTGGGGGGCCAGGAACACCACCGGGTTCGCCGAGGACGTCGCCAACCTCAGGATGACCTTCACCAGCCTGTCGATCGAGTCGACGGTGCGGGCCAGCTGGCTCGACCCGGTGAAGGTCCGCAGGACCACCATCGTCGGCTCCGACGCAATGGCGCTCTACGACGACGTGGACGTCGATGCCCGGATCAAGGTGTTCGACCGGGGCCGCCGACTCGACGTGCCCACGGCCGCCGACCCGGCCGGCCAGATCAGCTACAACGAGGGAGGGCTGAGTGTGCCACGGATCCAGTTCCGGGAACCATTGCTGCTCCAGGCCACGGATTTCCTGCGCTGCTGCCGGACCGGGGCGAAGCCGATGGCGGACGGGAACGCCGGCCTCGCCGTCGTGGCGGTCCTCGACGCGTCCGACACCTCGTTACGCGAGAACGGCCTGCCGATCCCGGTGGACCTCCCGAACCTCCTCCTCGAGCCGTCGCTGGTCATTGTCTAGCGCAGCCACGGCCCGGCCGAAACCGCTCCGGCTCCCATGACCCAACGAAACCCGACTGCAGTGCACGGACGTTCCCCGATGACCTCTTCATCCCAAGAGAGCAAGCCCATGCCACTGATAGGCAGCCGCACGAAGCCCGTGGCGTTCATCGATCTCGCCGCACTGCACGCCCCGCTGCAGGATCGGCTCGATGCGGCCTGGCGTGACATCCTCGCCGGATCGGCGTTCATCGGCGGCAGCGCCGTCGACGACTTCGAGCAGCGCTGGGCCGACTACTGCGGAACCGACCACTGCGTGGGTGTGGCCAACGGCACCGACGCGCTCGAACTGGTGCTGTCGGCGCTCCACATCGGCCCCGGCGACGAGGTCCTCGTCCCGGCCAACACGTTCGTCGCCACCGCCGAGGCGGTCTTGACGGTCGGGGCGACGCCGGTGTTCGTCGACGTCGACCCCGGCTCGCTGCTGATCACCGCGCCGGCGATCGCCGCCGCCATCACGCCCGCGACCAGGGCCGTCATGGTGGTCCACCTCTACGGCCAGATCCCCGACATGGACTCGATCACGGCGGTCGCCGATGCGGCCGGCATCGAGGTGGTCGAGGACGCAGCCCAGGCCCATGGCGCCACCTTCGACGGTCGCCGGGCCGGCAGCTTCGGTGCCGCCGCCACCTTCAGCTTCTACCCCGGGAAGAACCTGGGAGCCCTCGGCGACGGCGGTGCAGTGGTCACGAACGATCGCGGACTGGCCGACGAGGTCCGGACACTGGCCAACCACGGCAGGGGCACCCATCTCCTGCACACCCATCGGGGACGCAACAGCCGCCTCGACGGGCTGCAGGCGGCGGCGTTGAGCATCAAGCTCGAGCACCTCGACCGATGGAACGCCCACCGCCGCCTGGTCCACCAGCAGTATGTCGAGCGGCTCGGCTCGTCGGTGTCGCTCCTCCAGACCTTGCCCGGCAGCGAGCCCGTTCACCACCTCGAGGTCATCCGGGTCGACGAGCGGGATCGGCTCAGGGAGGAGCTGGCCGGGCTCGGTATCCAGACCGGCATCCACTATGCACTGCCGTGCCACAAGCACCCGGCGTTCGCCGAGTTCGACGTGCGGCCGCTACCGGTTGCCGAGGCGGTGGCCAACCGCCAGCTGTCCCTCCCTATGCATCCCACCCTGACCGCCGAAGCGGTCAAGGCGGTGGCCGACACGGTGCTGGCCCTGCTGTGACTGCACTGTCCGATGACGCCGACGTCGAGGTCGACGGCGAGGCGGCCGATCACGGCCCCGCCCACCGTGGCGACGCTCGGGGGGCGGACCGGGCCGATGGTGCACAGCCCGCCGTGGACCGGCGCTCCGGGTCGGGCGCCGGCGCCGGACGCGATGGGGCCGATCCGGCGGCGTGGTCCGGCCGCCAGCTCGCATCCGTCACCCAGCGGGTGCTGGCGGTCCTGGCGGTCATGGGATTGATCGGCTACGGAGCCGGCGCGCTCCGTGGCAGCAGCCACGTGGCCAGGGCCGAGTTCGTCTACACGCTCGACGAGTCCGTGCCGGACAGCTTCCTCCGGGAGGATCGACGTCTGCTGACCCAGGTGGTCACGTTCAAGAGCGACGCCGTGCTCACACCGGTGGCGAACCGGTTCGACCTCTCCGTCGACGAGCTGCGGGCCAAGATCGACGTCGAGACCCTCGAGCTGTCCGAGGTGCTGCGGCTCGACGTCAGCGATGGCGATCCGGACCGGGCGGTCTCGATCAACCGGGCCGTGCTCGACCAGTACCTCGAGGTGCTGGCCGACGCCACGCCGGCCGGCAACAGTGCCGAACTGGCCCAACGGCGGGTGGCGGTGGCAGCCGAGCTGGCCGAGGCCGACGCCGAGCGACTGGCACTGCTGCAGGCCGGAGAGCGGGACAGCACGCTCGAGATCCAGCAGGAGAGCGTCCAGCGTCGGATCGATCTGAAGAACGAGCAGGTCAACCGCATCCAGGCGTCGCTCGACGAATCACTGTCCGCCGCCCGGCGAGACGACCTCGCCGAGCAGCTCCAAGTGGCACAGGAGGAGCTGGCCGCGCTCGAGGCCGATCTCGTCGAGATCGTGGCGACCAGGGCCGAGCTGGCGACGCAGACGACGGCCGAGCCGGCGCTGCTCCGGGAGATCTCGCGGCTGGAGACCAAGCTGGCCACCATCGACGAGGAGCTCGCCGAGCGGGAGCTCGGGCCGCTGGTCGCCTCGCCGATCCGGGAGCTGAGCGAGCCGGTCGTCCTGTACCGCTCCATCCACATCGTCGGATTGCAGGGCATGGCCATCGGGGTGCTGCTGGCCCTGCCGATCGCTGCGCTCGTGGCGTACAGGACGCGCCGACGCGAGCTCTGGTTCGGCCTGTCGCGTTGATGTCCGGAACGCCGACCGCCGATTCGTCGGCGGCCGAGCCTCCCAAGGGGGGGATGGCCGGGTCCCCGACTGAGCGAACGCCCGAGGGCTGGCCGACGCTCGTCGGGGACTCGGCAACGATCGCCGCGGCCGCCGCCCTGAGTCGGATCACCGGCCTCCTGCGGATCGTGGTGGCAGCAGCGGTCCTGGGATCGACGGTGCTCGGCGATCTCTTCGTCGCCGTCAACGTGTTGCCGCTCGTGCTCTACGACATCTTCGCCGGCTCGGCCATCTCGTCGGTCCTGGTCCCGCCCCTCGTCAGGCTGCTCGACCGGGATGACCGGACGGCGGCCAGACGGTTCTCCGCGAACGCGCTCGGGCTGATCTGTGGAGCCATGGCCATCGTTGCCGTCGGGGCGGTGCTCGGCCGGTCGCTCATCGCCGCCGCCCTCACCGCCGGCGTCGATCCCTCCCTGAGCACCGACGCAGTGGCGGTGGGCGGGGTGCTCCTGGCGTTGATCGTCCCGCAGCTGGTGCTCTACGCCGCCATTGGGGTCTTCGTGTCGATCCAGCACGCCAACCGGCGGTTCTTCGTCCCCTCGGCAGCCCCCATCGTCGAGAACCTCGGTCTGCTGGCAACGATCGCCGTGGCCGGCCACCGCTATGGCGGTGGTGTGGAGGTCGACGGCGCGCCGCTGGGCCTGATCCTGACCCTGGGGATCGGCTCCGGCCTGTCGGTGACGGCCCACGCTCTCATCCAGCTGGTCGGGGCGGTTCGAGCCCTCGGCAGGCTGCGGGTCGGCTTCGCCTGGCGGGACACCGAGATGGGCCGACTGGTCGGTCCGGCTCGATCGTCGTTCGGCTGGTCCTCCACCATCGCCGCTCGCCAGTTCGCCCTCGTCGTTGCGGCCGGTTTCGCCGGGGCGGGCGGCGTTCAGGCCTTCGAGATCGCCACCCTCGCCTACTTCATCCCCGTGGCGCTGGTCGGTCGCCCCATCGCCTCTGCGGCCCTGCCGCGGCTGGCCGGCTCGGCCGACCGGCCGGGCGAGCTGCTGGCCGGGTACCGGACGACGCTACGGCTCGCGGGGTGGCTTGCCCTGCCGGCCGGGGCGGCCCTGGTGCTGCTCAGCGGCCCCCTGGCCGACGTCATCGGTCAGGGCCGCTTCAGCGACGCCGAGGCCACCCGCCTGCTCATGTTCGGCCTGGCCGGACTCGGCATCGGCGCGACGGGCGAGGCGCTGTTCGAGCTGGCGCGCCAGACCCTCATGGCCTACCGCTCGGGAGTCGGCCTCGGCGGCTCGACTTGGATCAGGGCCGTGGTGGCCGCGGTCGGCATCCCGCTCGTCGTCGTGGTGCTCGACGGTGCTCCAGTGCTGCTGGGGCTGGGCCTGGTCGTCTCGCTCGGCGACCTGGCCGCTCTCGTGGCCATCCATCGGGTGCTGCGAGCGGATCCGGCCTGGGAGGCCGACGAGAGCAGGCACTGGCCCCGAATCGTCGCCGCCTCGGCGCTGGCCCTGGTGCCGATGGCGGCGCTCGACCAGCTGGGTGGGATCGACTGGACGCCACCGGGCTTCGTGGCGCTGCTCGCCACCGTCGTGGTCCTGTTCTCGGGGGGCGCCTGGCTGGTGACCGGGCGGGGACGGCTGCTCCAGGAGCTGACCCGATCCCTCAGCGGCTTCGTCCCGACGGGCGGGCCGACGGCCGGGACGAGGGCCCAGCCGTGACCGCCGGTACGGCAACGACCGCGACCGAGCGTCGCTCGACCACCCCGACGGTGGGTGGACCGGCCGTCCTGGTCGTGGCCTACGTCATCGCCATGCCGTTCCTGGCCGGACTGCCCCGTGGTGCCCTGATCCCGGTGCTCCGACCGAGCGAGGCGTTGCAGCTGGCGGTGACCGGAGCGGGAGCGGTCATGGTCGGGCTGGCCATGGTGGACGGTCGACGCTGGCGCATTCGCATCCGGCCACTGGAGTGGTGGCTCCTGGCAGCCACCGTCACCGCCTCGATCGTCCCCCTGCTGTGGCTGCTGGCCCGCGCCGAGCCGGTGGGCCGGGACGAGCTGCTGGCCGCCTTCCCCCTCGTGAAGTACAGCGCCCTGTACCTGCTGGCCAGGGTGGCGGTGAGAACCGAGACCGAGCTGGCGGCCGTGGCGGCCGCCGCCACGGGGACCGCAGCAGCCATCGCCACCATCTCCGTCGCGCAGGCGATGAGCATCGGTCCGGTCGTCGACGTCCTGACCCGGTTCTTCGTCAGCAGCGCAGACGACGTCGTGGACGGCGGGCGGGGCACGACGACGATCGGCTCGTCCATCGCCACCGGCGCCTACCTGTCGATCGCCTGCGGGATCGCATTGTCCTGGGGACTGGCCACGGCACGCCGTCGGTGGCTCGGCGTCGCCGCCCTCCTCGGCTTCGGGGCCCTGGCCAGCGGGCAGGCCGGAACCGTGGTGGCACTGGCCGTCGTAGCGCTCGTGGTCGCCCACTGCCACGGCCGCTCGGCCCAGCTCCTGGGGTGGAGCCTCCCGGTCGCCCTGGTCGGCATCGCAGGGCTATGGTCGATCGTCTCGGCCAGGCTGACCGATCTCGACCCCGGGACGGGCCTGCCGGCGAGCTGGATCATCCGCTGGAACAACATCTCCGAGCTCTATCTGCCGGCTCTGTCCGACCGGGGGTGGATCCTCGGGGTGAGCCCGGATGTCGTGGTCCAGCCCGCAGACGTCTGGCGCAGCGTGGTCTATCTGGAGAGCGGCTACCTTTGGCTGCTGTGGGTCGGCGGATTGCCCTTGCTCGTAGCTGTGCTCGGCCTGTTCGCGTCGGCCTGGCGGGCGCTCGCACCCGAGCCGGCATCGAGCGAGCGGGAAGCGGCCCGCGGGCTCGGGGCGACCCGGATCGCCGGCAGGGCCGCCGTGGCGATGCTGGTGGTGCTCAGCGTCATCGATCCTCACCTGACCCTGCGGGGCGGAGCGGACCTCTTCTTCGTCGTGCTGGCCCTCGGGCTGGTGGCCGAGCCGCTGGCCAGGGCGCTGCCGAGCGCGCCGCACCGATGGCGCCGCCTGCTGGTCATCGCCCCGGACGGGGTGCACCACACCGGGGCGCGGCTGCAGCTGGCCGAGTCGCCGGCCGGTCGAGCCGGCAGGCAGGCCGAAGTGGAGCTGCGGATCCTGGCCCGAGCCGACGATCGGGACATCGGCACCACCCGGCTCGGCCTGTACCGCACCCCTGCCGGCCTGCGGGGCGTGGTGGTCGAGCCGGTGCACGGGGTCGACGGCGAAGCCCGGGCGCTGGTGTGGCGGGCACTGGCTCTGATCGCCGGCTCCTTGCGGCTGCGGGACCTGCGGGTCCACCCCTATGATGCCCGGAACGGCGACGAGCGGTCCCCCATCGAGCGGCGGGAGCTCAGACGGGCGGCTCGCCTGGCGGAGAGGCTGGAGATCGACCGGTTGGCCGGCGTCGCCGACCAGGAGATCGGAGCACCAGGTCGGGCTCGCCGGGACGGTGGCAGCGCCCACCGGGGCGACGAGGACCGCCTCCCGGCGGTCCGTCTCGATCCTGGGCTCCGGGTGCCCCGCTGGAAGCGGCTGGCCGACCTCGTGGTCGGGATCCCGATGCTGGTGCTGAGTGCGCCGCTGTGGCTGATCGTGGCGTGGCTCGTCCGCCGATCCGGACCGGGCCCGATCCTGTATCGCCAGGTCAGGATCGGCATGGGTGGACTCCCGTTCCAGATCCACAAGTTCCGGTCGATGTACGTCGACAACGACGATTCGGCCCACCGGGCCCAGAACCGGCTCGAGTTGCGGGGCCAGGCGAGCGGGGCCAAGGACGACGACGATCCCAGGATCACGCCGGTCGGGCGGTGGCTGCGACGGCTGTCGCTCGACGAGCTTCCGCAGCTCGTCAACATCGTCCGGGCCGAGATGTCGCTCGTCGGTCCCCGGCCCTCACTGCTATGGGAGTGCGAGCTGTTCGAGCCGGCGGCTCGGCGGCGCCTCACCGCCAGGCCGGGGCTCACCGGCCTGTGGCAGACCAGCGGCCGGGCCGACCTGTCGATGAGCGAGATGCTGGAGCTCGACCTGGTCTATGTCGATCGCATCAGCCCGACGGTCGATCTGCGCTGCCTGGTGAGAACCGCCGGCTCGGTCGTGGCCCGTGAGGGCGCGGTATGACGACCGCGCTGGTGGCCACGATCGGCGGGCACGTGTCGGAGCTGGTTGAGCTGTCGAGCCGGATACCGGGCGACGACGATCTGCTGTGGATCACCAACGACAGCCCCCAGACGCGGGACCTCCTGGCCGGTCAGCGGGTGGAGCTCGTCCCGTTCGTGGCCGAGCGGGACATCCGTGGGGTGGTGGCGTCGATCCCCAGAGCGGTCGGGCTCTATCGCCGTCACGGGGTCGGACGGGTGATCAGCACCGGGTCGGCCATCGCACTCGGCTTCCTACCGGTGGCCGCCGCGATGGGAATCGAGGCCCACTACATCGAGAGCTCCACCCGGGTCGAGTCGTGCTCGGTCACCGGGCGGCTGCTGACGAAGGTGCCACGGGTCAGGTGCTGGTGGCAGTACGAGCGGCCACCGAGCGGCTTCGCCACGCTCGGCGGGGTCTACGATCGATTCGAGGCCGTAGCGGACGACCGCGATCCGAAGCTGGGCCGCGTCGTGGTCACGGTCGGTACGACCGACCGTGACTTCCGCCGGCTGATCGAACGGCTGGTGGCCGTGCTCCCACCGGCGGCGGACGTCCTCTGGCAGACCGGGCACTCGGACGTGACCGGGCTCGAGATCAGCGCCAATCGGATGGTGCCCGAGTCCGAGCTGGTGGCGGCCATCGGCGAGGCGGACGTGGTGGTCAGCCATGCCGGGGCCGGGTCCCTGGCCCTGGCGCTACGGGCCGGTCGGGTGCCGGTCTTCGTCCCCCGTCGGGCCGCCAACGGGGAGCAGATCGACGACCATCAGGTCGAGCTGGCCCGCTGGGCGGACCGGCGTGGCCTTGCGGTGATGGCCGAGGCCGACCGCGTCGATCTCGAACATCTCATCTCAGCAGCCCGTCTCCGAGTCGCGACTCGACCGGTTGGACAGCTGCCTCTGGAAAGCAGGTCCTGACATGATGGTGCCCTTCCGTGCGGCCGAGACCCTGTTCCACTCCGAGCCGTGGCGGCAGGCGGTGGAGCAGACCTTCGACGTGAAGATCCTCGAGTTCGTCCCGACCAGCGAGCCCGGTGCCCGCGCCTACTACTCGGCGCTGGCTGACATCCGGGGGGAGCGGGTGGTGTCGATCCCCTTCAGCGACTTCTGCGATCCGCTGATCGAAACGGAGGCCGGCTGGGGGGAGTTCGCCGACCACCTGAGGTCGTACGGCCGTCCGGTGACCGTCCGGCCGTTCCGCAACCCGCTGGCCATCGAGGACCGGTCATTCGATCGTGCCACGGACCTGCTGTGGCACGGGATCGATCTGACGAGCGGTGCCGACCACATCTGGGACGGCCTCAAGAGCAAGCAGCGGACCGCGATCAGGCGGGCGCCGAAGGCAGGGCTGTCGTTCCGCTTCTCGTCCCGGGCAGACGACCTGGCCACCTTCCACGCCATGCACGTCGATCTCCGCAAGACGAAGTACCGGATGCTGGCCCATCCCCTCTCGTTCTTCGAGGCCCTGCACGACCGGTTCGGCGACGACATGGTGGTGCTGCTGGCCGAGGAGGACGACGGCACCCCGGTGGCGGCGATGGTCTTGTTCGCCTGGAACGACCGCTGGTACTACAAGTTCTCGGCTTCCTATCCGAGGAACTACCGACCGAACGCAGCCATGATCATGGCCGCCTGCCGGGAGGGGGCCGACCGGGGCCTGGGGATGCTCGACTTGGGGCGAAGTGACATCGACCAGCCCGGGCTCGTGCAGTTCAAGCAGCAGTTCGCCACCGAGGAGCTGGTGCTCACCACGCTGCGCTGGCAACCGGACGACTACGACGACCCGATCGGGGCCGAGGTCGGGCGGACGCTCGCCGTGGTCACCGAGCTGCTGACCGACCCGTCGGTCCCGAATCATCTCACAGCCGCCGGCGGGGATCTGCTCTACCGGTACTTCGGCTAGTGTCCCGAGCGGGGGCCATGCCGCGGGTCAGTACCGCTCCCAGGACCGCTGTTCGAGGTTGGCTCTGACCTCGCCCACGTAGTCGTTTGCCGGCTGGTCCCACCACTCACCCGAGAACCAGGCCCCGACGCAACCCCACTCGTCGCCGGCCTCGTACCCGGCGTCCCGCAACCAGGTGAACGAGCCCTCGTAGCACGAGCGCAACCAGGCCATGGCGTAGTCGGCACCGAAGGCCGACGAGCGGGCGGAGTACGGATACGTCCCCTCGTGGACCGTTCCCTTGACCTGCAACAGGCCGTACGACTGGGCGCAGGGAGGCTCGAGCCCGAGGATCCCGCAGACCGCTGCGTCGGCGGTCACGTCCCCGGCCGTGCTCATCAGCCACGAGCTCTCGGTCACGGCCCTTGCCCGGGTGACATCCTCGTCGAAGCCCCACTTGCAGGACACCCAGCGGAGCACTTGTTCTGTCGTGCCGGTGAAGTCGCCGGTGATCCGGGGGGCGAAGGCCTCGTTCCAGGTGGCGTCTGCACCGTCGATGTCGACCGAGATGTCGACGACGGTGGTGTTGGCCTCGGCATTGGCCGGCCGGTTCTCCTCCGAGGGATCGACGAGCACCTGCGCTGCGCAGGTGGTGTCGTCCGGCAGCGGGCTGCCCGGTGGCAGGGTTGCGAAGTAGTGGGTCGGCCCGTCGTCCGGGCCGGCCACCACCAGGGCCACCGCCGTGAGCGCCAGCGCCACCAGGGCGAGCCGGACGATCTTCGAACCGATGATGAGCGCCGACACCAAGTTCGTATCGGCAGCAGCTTGCGGTTCCTGAGACTCGCCGCCGCCGAACCCCGGACCGTGAGACCCCACCAACTACGATGGAGGACGTGACTGCGACGGGCCCAATGTGAGCGATCCTGCCCCGACGATCGGCCTGGTGCTCGGCGGCGGCGGCATCGCTGGCTACGCATTCCACAGCGGTGTGCTGCATGCGCTCCAGGAGGAGACCGGTTTCGATCCCCGCACGGCGGAGGTGGTGGTCGGCACATCGGCCGGCTCGATCGCAGCCGCCATGATCAGGGGAGACGTGCCGGCGGCCGAGATGGCGAAACGGCTGGCGACGAGCGCCGATCGGCCGGAGGAGATGGAGGCGCTCCGGCTGGTCGCTGTGCGCTCACCGAAGGCGATACCCCGGCTGTGGGCCGGGCCGAGCTCCCCCCGCCTGGCCGTCCAGGAGATCCGCCAGGGCCGACGGCTGCGTCTGACCCGGCTGCTGACCGGGTTGGCGCCGCAGGGTCGGCTGACCCTGACGCCGATCACCGGACCGCTGGCGGCGCTCTACGGCCAGGCC
>JAHELU010000074.1:16185-20327 GCA_024644005.1 Acidimicrobiales bacterium
CCACGGACCTGCAGACCGGCCGTCGGGTGGTCTTCGGCCGGGACGAGTGGCCGACGGTCGCCGCGGCGGTCGAGGCGAGCGCAGCGCTGCCCGGTTTCTTCGTGCCGGCCCAGATCGGCGGCAGGACCTACGTCGACGGCGGCATCAGCTCGCCGTTCAATGCCGACCTGCTCATCGGGTACCGGACCGGGCCAGTCGACCACGAGCCGGTCGTCTTCGACATCGATGCTGCGATGGAGCACCTGGAGAGCGGGAGCCTCGAGACTGCCTGGGTGAACGGGAGCCTGGACCGGGCCCGGGCGAACGGGAGCCTGGACAACGGCTCGACCGACAGCCGCCCGCTCGACCTGGTGGTGATACTGGCCCCGCTGTCGATCGACGAGCTGAACCGAGGCAACCCGCTGGCGTCCGTTGCCCGCTCGCTGCCCCGCCGCCGGCTCAAGGGCGAGGTCCGCTGGATCGAGGACGGCGGGACCAGGGCCCTCGTGTTCCAGCCGGGCCGGGCGGTGGCCAGGGCGATGGGGCTGAACCCGATGGACCACAGCCGGGTCCAGTCGATCGTGGCCCGATCGGACGAGCTGGTGCGTCGGCAGATCACGGCCACCCCCGAGCCGGTGATCGAGTTGCTCCGGCGAGCTGGAGAGCTGCTCCCGGCTCCCCCCGATGCCGCCTACCCGCTCGGGTAGCTCGACCGACCGGTCGCTCGTCAGCGCCGCTCGACCACGACCTGGCCGATACCGAGGGAGATGTCGAGCTCGAGGTCGGGGTCGCGTTGGGGGATCGAGACCTCTGCCCGGAACCCCTCGTCGGAGGTACCGAAGACCCTGACGTCGCCGAGCGCCGAGGCCGCATCCACGTCGGCCGTGACGCCGTCCGGCAGGATCACCCGGATCTCGCCGACATCGAGGTCGATCTCGATCGGGATCGGGTCCCCCTCGTAGTCCGAGGGCTCGATTCGGGTCAGGTCGACCACGAGCTCGCCCTGGCCGTGCTCGATCGTGTCCGGTATCGCCGCCACCGAATCCGGGACGATTCTCTCAGAGCCGGGATCGAAGCCGCTGGAGAACAGCGCGACGACCAGGCCGACGACGAGGAGGATCGGCAGAATGACGAGCAGCACCACCGCACCGACGAGCACCGCCAGCCAGCGACGAGAGCGTCTGGGCACGGGCGTACCCGGGGGCAGCTCGCCCGAGTCGGGCCGCACGGTGTCGTCGAGACCGAACCCGGACGTGTCGGGGCCGAGGTCGGCCGTGTCGACGGGCCCGAACCCGGCCGTGTCGGGGCCGAGGCCGGCCGTGTAGACGGGCCCGAACCCGGCCGTGTTGTCGGGGCCGAGGCCGGCCGTATTGTCGGGGCCGAACCCGGCCGTATTGTCGGGCCCGAACCCGGCCGTGTTGTCGGGGCCGAACCCGGCCGTGTTGTCGGAGCCGAACCCGGCCGTGTTGTCGGGGCCGAACCCGGCCGTGTCGACGGCAGCGCCGGCATCGAAGGCATCGACCGTGTCGACCGGTGCGACCGGTGCGACCGGTGCGACCGGTGCGACCGACGGCGGCGTACCGACGACCGTCCCCGGCTCCTCGCCGGCCGCCGGCTGGGCCAGCAACCAGGCGCCGGCCCCCACCAGGGCCAGCGGCACCAGGATCTGCGGCAGGACGCCGCCACTGAAGAAGAGGCCGATCATCGCCCCGAGCAAGAGGAGGCCGACGGCGAGCTCCCGGCTCGACACCGACTGCGACGGGCGCCCACCGCCGACCGGTGGCCAGTACTCGGCCCTGGGGATGATGAGCCAGGCCAGGACGTAGGCGAGCAGGCCGAACCCGCTCATCAAGGTGAACAGCACGAACGCCAGGCGGATCAGGGAGACGTCGATCCCGTAGTGGTACGAGAGCCCGGACGCCACCCCGCCCAGACGGGTGTACGGATCACGGACCAGTTGCCGGGCCACCGGAGGTGGCGGCGTCGCTCGAGGTGGCGGCGTCGCTGGAGGCGACGGCGGTGTGGGGGGCAGGGGCGGCGGGGGGAGCGGTGGCAGCCCGGCGGCGTCTGGACCTGGTTCGACCGGCGGCTCGGAGCCGGCGGCAGGCTGGTCGGATGGTTCGTTGCTCATGAGTCAATGATCCGCCCCAGGAGGGCCGGAGGGAATCGGGCGTTCCCCGTAGTGGACCCTAGCCCGACGCTCGATCATCAGGGTCGGCTCAGGGGCGCCCCCTGATGCAGAAGGGGTGGCGGCCTGCGATCATGGAGCCATGAGCCTCAGCATGTCGACGGCCCCGAGACGGTGGCAGGTACCACCGCTCGCCGTCGACGACCGCTGGATCGGCGGCGTGGCAGCGGCCATCGCCGCCGAGCTCGGGGTCCAGCCGCTCATCATCAGGATCTCGTTCGCCATCCTCGCCCTGGCCGGCGGCTGGGGTCTGGTGCTCTACGCCCTCGCCTGGGCCGCCCTCGGCTTCCTGAACCCGAACCCGCTGGCCCCCTACCGGCCCGTTCCCAAGGCCGCCTCGTCGTTCCACCGGCACGCGGCCATCGCCATGATCGTCCTCGGGCTCGTCCTCGGGCTCCGCTCC
This sequence comes from Acidimicrobiales bacterium, assembly GCA_024644005.1. Lineage (GTDB taxonomy): Bacteria > Actinomycetota > Acidimicrobiia > Acidimicrobiales > SZUA-35 > JAHELU01. The sequence goes on from JAHELU010000074.1 coordinate 18,756, forward strand.
GTCGGCTTCGGCTTCATCGATCAGATCGTGTTTCCCGTCGGGTTCGTCCTCACCGGGTTCCTCATCGCCTGGTCCCGCCAGCAGGAAGAGGGCGGGGTGTCGGCGGTCGTGCGGATCGTCGCTGGTGTGGTGGTCGCCGTCGGCGGCTTGCTCACCGTGATCGCGACCTCGCTGAGCTTCACCGACGCCCTCCAGCTCCTCGTCATCGCCGTCGCCGTCGTCGGGGGCATCGCCCTCGTGGTCGCCCCGTCGGTGGTGCGGATCGGGCACGACTTCGACGTCGAGCGCCAGGAGCGGGTCCGGGCCGACGAGCGGGCCAGGATGGCGGCCCATCTCCACGACTCGGTTCTGCAGACGCTGACCCTGATCCAGCGCAACGCCGACGACCCCAAGCGGACGGCCCAGATCGCCCGCCAGCAGGAGCGGGAGCTGCGGAGCTGGCTCTACGGCAACGAGCCGAGCCGCCCCGGCACCACCAGGCTCGAGCCGGCCCTCCAGGAGGTGGCCAACCGGGTCGAGGAGAACCACGGGGTCAAGGTGGAGGTGGTGACGGTCGGCGACATCCACGACATCGATCCCGGCGCCATCTACGGCCTGGTGGCAGCGACCCAGGAGGCGGTGACGAATGCGGCGAAGCACGCCGGCGTCGGCAAGATCGACGTCTATGCCGAGCGGCGGCCCGACAGCATCGAGGTCTTCGTCCGTGATGCCGGTGTCGGCTTCGACGTCGCTGCGATCGACAGCGATCGCCGGGGCATCCGCTCCTCGATCATCGACAGGATGGAGCGCCACGGCGGCGGTGCGTCGATACATTCCGAGCCGGGGGTCGGAACCGAGGTCGAGCTGACCCAGCCGCTGACCAGGAGATCGTCCAACGAGCCGAGGCGGGAGCCACCGGCCACGAGCGAACCGGGAGAGACGGAATGATTCGAGTCGTGCTGGTCGATGACCACGCCCTGGTCCGGTCGGGGGTGAAAGCGGAGCTGCAGCGGGCGGTCGAGGTGGTCGGCGAGGCCGGCGACGTCGGTGATGCCATCGATCAGATCGTCAGGACCAAGCCCGATGTCGTCGTGTGCGACGTCCACCTGCCCGGCGGGACGGCGGCCGACGTGATCGCGGGGACCGCCGAACGGGGCGTCACCTCGCGCTTCCTCGCCCTGTCCGTGTCGGACGCCGCCGAGGACGTGATCCAGGTCATCCGCAGCGGGGCCAGGGGCTACGTCACCAAGGCCATCGAGGGCGACGACCTGATCGATGCGGTAAAGCGGGTCAACGACGGCGATGCGGTGTTCTCCCCCCGGCTGGCCGGATTCGTCCTGGATGCCTTCTCCGCCGACCTGAGCTCTCCCGCCGATCCGGAGCTCGATCAGCTCACCGCCAGGGAGCAGGAGGTCATGCGGCTGCTGGCCAGGGGCTACGCCTACAAGGAGATCGCCCGCCGGCTGACGATCTCGATCAAGACGGTCGAGACCCACGCCTCGTCGGTGCTGCGCAAGCTGCAGCTGTCGAGCCGCAACGAGCTGGCGATGTGGGCCGCCCATCGGCGTATCGTCTAGTGCCCTGAGCACCAAC
>JAHELU010000247.1 GCA_024644005.1 Acidimicrobiales bacterium
CATTCAGGACATAACGGACTACAAGACCGCCGAGGGCGGTGATCGTGTCGTACTGGCGGAGGTAGGTGGGCTCCGACCGCTCGAGCCGGCGTATGTCGTTGCTCTGCTCCGGGATGGCGGCGGCCCGGTGGCGGCGACCCTGGACCACCAGCGGCACCGATGCGCCGATGGCCACCCCCGTCAGCGGATCGGACGGCAGGCCGTCGAGCACCCGGCCGAGCCAGCCGGAGCTCCCGGGCTGACCGTTGTCGTTGCCGGCCATCACCTGGGCCATCGAGACGAAATGGCTCAGCGTCGAGCCCTCGTGGCCGATGCCGTCCACCACGGCCACCTGTCCCTGGTCCCACAGCGACTTCATGAACGGGAGGTTGGGGTTCAGCCCTCGCTCGGCGGTCAGCGGGAGGGTGGCGGACGGCTGGATGGCCAGGTTGCGCCTGGCGTCGTAGTAGGCGCCGTCGGCGATCGGGACGAACGTGCTGAGGCCGTCGTTGCCGCCGGCCATGGTCAACAGGACCAGCACCCCCTCGTTCGGCCCGAGAGGGGTCGCCGCCGCCGCATGGTCGGCCAGCCAGGCCGGCAGCAGCGACGCAGCGGTGGCCACACCGGCCGCCTGGAGGAACCGTCGACGGGACAGGTCGGGGCCACGGAGCAACTGCGGTGGAACCGGTCGGGACAGGGCTGCAACGACTTCTGCGGTCGATGGATCGAAGCGGCTCACGTCAGGCCATCTGCAGTTCTGGCAGCAGGAGGGTGAGCATCAGCAGACCCGAGCGCTCGGCCCAGCGATGGTCGGAGCTCCGCTCGGCCCGTACGTAGTCGATCAGCTTCTGGCGGCTGGTGGGGCTGACCGCTCCGAGCTTGAAGTTCCAGATGGCCTTGTCGACCGACTGCTCCGGCGTGTACCTGAAGGTGACGGGGGTCCAGTCGACGACCTCGTTGGCGTCGGCGATGTCGTCCCGGTTGTAGGCCAGCCAGCGCAGGTGGCTGGCCAGGTGGATCTTCGACCAACCGGCGGCGGCGCTGATCCAGAACTCGTTCTGCCGCCAGCCGCTCACGTTCGGCGGGAAGAACGGGCGCTGCCCCATGCCGGCGAGGAACCACTCGGGATGGGTCACCGAGCAGTCGGTGCTCGTGTGGCGCATCGCCGCCACCACGTACTCGACGGGACTGCGGACCAGCCCGGTCCTGGCCCGCTCCGACCGGAACTGCGGGTGCACGAACAGCGCCCGCAGCGCCTGGGTGATGTTCAGGCTCGCCGAGTATGCCGGCATGATGTCGGTCACCACCTGATCGTCGAGCCCGACCGGGTAGGCGAAGAACGACCAGAGTCGCTGGCACAGGAACCGGGCGTGGGCCTGGCGCCGCTGACCGAGCAGGATGTTGATGATGTCGGGACCGTCGAGGTTGCCGGTCTGGCCCAGGAAGGTCTTGGTGTTCCAGTCGTGGGCCCCGCCATCGAACCGGTAGTTGTCGTCGTCGTCGACCCCGTGCCCGGTCCACGCTCTCGCCGACTCCCGGACATCCTCCTCGCTGTAGTGCCCGACGCCGGTGACGAACAGCTCCATCAGCTCCCGGGCGAAGTTCTCGTTGGGGTTGCCGGCGACGTTGCGATCGTTGTCGAGGTAGCGGATCATGGCCGGGCCGACCGAGACGTTGTGCAGCAGCGTGTGGTAGCTGCCCATGCCGAGGGTCCGGAAGAGGTGGTTCTGGTCCATCAGGATCCGGTGGTTGTGCAACTTGTCGAGACCGCTGCACAGCAGGCCGTGCCAGAACAGCACCATCTTCTCCACCACCGGTGCCTGGTCGACCGGTCGCCTGGCGAGGTCGAGCCAGTAGTGGACCATGTCGACCCAGCGACCGTAGTAGCTCCGTCCATCCGACAGGTCGGGGAACGGGGGAGGGGCCGGGGCCCGCCCCGTGTCGAGGACCAGATCGACGAGATCGTCCCACGGCCAGTGCTTGAAGTGCTCCACTTCCTCGTGGAGGGCACCGAATCCGGCCCGCCGGAAGAGGTGGGCCGCATTGACAGAGGCCTCGTCCATTGACGGGGTTTCGGATCGTTCCGGCCAAAGATTGAGCCATTGGGCCCAAGAAGTCGCACGCTGTCCCTGGCTCGGCCCACTTCGGGACGGGCTCAGCCCTGAGCGGGCAGCTCCGGTGCGATCAGGGCAGGCAGCCGCAGTGGGCCAGCGCCCAACGGACGACCTTCTCGTGCCCGGGGGACAGCTCGGCCGCCACCGTCGGGCTGACCACCTCGTCCGGTCGGAGCCAGACGAGGTCGAGGGCATCCTGGGACGGGACGCAGTCACCCTCCACGGGCACCACGTAGGCCAGGCTCACCGCGTGCTGGCGGGGGTCGTGGAAGCCGGTGATGTCCGGATTGGGGAAGTACTCGATCACCGTGAACGGTTGCGCCGAGGTGGGGATCCGCGGCAGCGCCAGCGGCCCGAGGTCCTTCTCCAGATGGCGCAGGATGGCGTCTCGGACCCGCTCGCCGTACATGACCCGACCGGCCACGATCTCCCGGTTGGCCGCACCGTCCGGGCCGATGCGGAGCAGCAGGCCGACATGGGTCACGACGCCCAGGTCGTCGGTCCTGACCGGGATGGCGTTGATGTACACGATCGGCAGCCGGCCGCGGACGGTCTCCATGTCCTCGTCTGACAGCCAGTTGCTCTGGGTTTCGGTGTCGTAGTCGCTCAAAGGCTCTCTGCTTCGGGCCGGTCGCCGGCCAACGGGCCGGTCAGCCCAGGAACTCGGCTATCCGGGTCTTTGGCCGCCCGATGATGGCCTTGCGTCCCTTGACGATGACCGGTCGCTGCAACAGCGCTTTCTGCTCGGCGAGGAGGTCGATGACCGCATCCGGGTTACCGACGTAGTCTTCGGGGTCGAGGCCCAGCTTCTTGAACTTCGAGTCCTTGCGGACCAGGTCCTCGACCGGATCCTCGAGGCCGGCCACGATCTTGGCGAGCGTGGCCCGGTCCGGCGGCTCCTTCATGTACAGGACGACATCGTGCTCGACACCCAGTTCCTCGGCGACCGCCAAGGCGTTCTTCGACGAGCCTCAATGGGGGTTGTGGTAGATGGTGACCTTGGCCATCGTCGAGAGCGCTCCTGGCTAGAGGTTGTTGCGGCCGGTTCGACCGTTTCGTGTAGGTGGGTGGGCGGGCGTCGGTGGTGCGGCTGACGAGCCCCATGCCCGCCCGGTCGACCTAGGCTCGCAGTATATGTTGAGCGACGGCAAGCTCAAGCCATCCCCGTCACGGGCAGCTGCTGTCCACCGGGCGTGGCAGGCGCTGACCACCTCCGGCGTCGTACTGAGGTCGGCGGAGCGCATCGCGTTGATCGAGGCGGCGAGGGCGGCCTGGTCCGGCGGGGCCGCTCCGGGTCACGGCTCGTCGGCCGGCGGGCTGCTGGCCGAGGTGGCCCACTGGCTGGCGACCGACGCCGGGGGCATGACCGGCGAGATCGTCGCCGACCTCGAGCGGCGGGGGCTCGACCGGTTCCGGTACCTCGAGGCGGTGGGCGTCGTGGCGAGGCTGGCCAACATCGACTTCTACGCAAGGGGGCTCGGCGCGTCCCTGCCGGCGGCCGGTGGCGCCGACCGGTCCGTGCCGAGCGGCGAGATCGCCCCGGGGGTCGAGCTGACCGACGGCTGGGTGCCGGCAACCGGCCCGCTCGTCGCCCCGTTCACCCTGGACGCCCTGCCGGCAGAGGGGGAGGCGCTGCGGGCACTGCACGAGCCCATGTACATGCCGATGGTCGAGATGGGCGACGGTCGCTACGAAGACGTGCTCACCAGGGCCCAGATCGAGTACGTGGCGGCCAGGACGTCCTACCTCAACGAGTGCTTCTATTGACTGCTCGCCCACACCGGCTTCCTCCGTGCGAGCAGCGATGCGGGCAACCTGGACATCGACGTCACGGTGGTGGCCGACGGCCGTGAGCCGTCGATCCCGTTCGGCCCGGAGCTGCGAGCCCTCACCGACGCCCTGACCACTGCGACCGACGCCGAGCCGGAGCCCCAACGGGACGCGCTGGTCGCCGCGGCCGGCCCCCTCGTCGCCGAGCGGGCCATCGGCGTGTGCGCCACCTTCCAGATGATGAACCGGCTCCTCGACGGCGTCGGCGCGCCGGTCCGCCGCTCGCTCCACCCCCTCGCCGCCGAGCTCGGGTTCGATCCGGCCGAGATCCCGCGGTAGGGAGTCTGGCCCGAGCCCGCACAGCGAGCTCACGATCTCCACCTTCGCGGGTCCACGTTGCGCAGCGGTCGGGCGTCGGCGCTGGTGCAAAGCTGTAGCGGGGCGAACACAACGGGCCGAACCCAGTTCCTCGAGCTCTGCCGCTACGTCCGATCGCCCTACCCGCCCGAGCTTCGGATCGCGACCGCGTGAGCAACTGTCACTCGTCGTGGATGGTCGGGCTCCGTGGTGGGGGGCGACGGAAGCTCCGCCGATCTCGCCCACCACGGGTGCGGCCGAGCTCCGAGCCGACGTCACCAACTGGCTCCCAACCGGTTCCCGACCACCTTGGAGCAGCGTTTGACGCTCTTTGTTGACGCTCTCCAGGGGTTTGGTCGGTCGAGGCGATCGTGCGCCAGTGAGCCCGAGGAAACGACGAGTACGCCGTGACATCCGCTTCGGCGCGGCGGCTTCGAGCAGCTCGGCGGTCTTGGCGAACCGGGGCTGGAGGTTGCCGACGACGTCGTGCAACTGGGCCTGGGTGGCTTCGGCGTCGGGTTGAGCGAAGATCGTCCGCACGGTGGCGGCCACCATCTCCTTGGACGCCGAGGGCATCGTCCCGAGGGCCGGTCAATACGCATCAGGTGGACCTTGCGGCGTTGCCAGCTGGCCCCAGCGAACATTCGAGCGGTGGCGGCTTCGAGGCCGGTGTGGGCATCGGAGATCACGAGTCGCACCCCGCCCAGGCCCCGGTCTTCGAGGGCTCGTGGGAAGGTGGTCCAGAACAGCTAGCCCGCCCTGTTCAG
>JAHELU010000248.1 GCA_024644005.1 Acidimicrobiales bacterium
GGAGAACGCGTCCCAGCCAGGGACGTTCCGCCCCCCCCGGGCGGAACTCCGTTAGGAGCTGCTCCGCAGCTCCGGCAGTCAGACCAGCTCCGGTCGGCCGGTGAAGTGGTCGAGGGCCTCCGGGTTCGCCAGGGCCTCCAGGTTGACCACCGGCCGGCCGTGGACGACATCGGTGACTGCCAGCTCCACGATCTTGCCGGAGCGGGTCCGGGGAATGTCATCGACTGCGGCGATGACGGCCGGTACGTGTCGTGGCGAGCACTTGGCCCGCAGGTCCCGGCGGATCGTCTGCTCCAGGTCGTCGTCGAGGGACTGTCCGTCGGCCAGTCGGACGAACAGCACGATCCTGGTGTCGTCCTCCCACTCCTGGGCCACGGCGATGGCCTCCTGGACCGCCGGCAGCTGCTCGACCACCCGGTAGATCTCGGCGGTGCCGATCCGAACACCGGAGGCGTTGAGGGTGGCGTCGGACCGGCCGTGGATGATCATGCCACCGTTACCCGTCCACGAGGCGTAGTCTCCGTGGGCCCACGCCCCCGGGTATCGCTCGAAGTAGGCCGAGCGGTAGCGCGAGCCGTCGTCGTCGCCCCAGAATCCGAGGGGCATCGACGGGAACGGGTTGCGACACACCAGCTCGCCCTTGGACCCCGGCTCGACCGGTCGGCCGTCATCGCCGAAGACCTCGATGTCGAGCCCGAGAGCCGGGCCCTGGATCTCGCCGGCATTGACCGGCTTGGTCGGATCGCCGAGCACCAGGCAGCCACAGAGATCGGTCCCGCCCGATATGGAGGCCAGGTGCACGTCCCGGGCCACGGCCCCGTACACCCAGGAGAAGGCCTCGTGGCTCAGCGGCGAGCCGGTGGAGCAGATGGTCCTGACCGAGCCGAGGTCGTGGTGGTCCGCCGGCCGGTATCCGGACTTCATGATCGCGTCCAGGTACTTGGCCGAGACCCCGAACAGGGTGACCCCGAGTCGCTCGGCCAGGGCGAAGAGCGACGACACCGACGGATGGGTGGGACTGCCGTCGTACAGCACGATCGTGGCCCCGGCGCCGAGGCAGCTGACCAACCAGTTCCACATCATCCAGCCACAGGTGGTGAAGAAGAACACGCGATCGCCGGGCCGGACATCGCTGTGGAGCCGCTGCTCGCTCAGGTGCTTGAGCAGGACCCCGCCAGCCCGGTGGACGATGCACTTCGGCTTCCCGGTGGTGCCCGACGAGTAGAGGACGTAGACGGGGTGGTCCCCCGGGAACCGCTCGAGAGCGAGCTCGATCCCCGGGTCGGCCGCGACGAGCTCGTCCCAGCGGCTGATCTCCGGGCCCGGGCGCCGGCCCTGGCCCCGGGGCCCCAACGGGCCCGTGACCGGTGCCAGATCGGGCGTCGGCTCGAGGCAGCCGACCACGATCACCCGCTCGACGGTCGGCAGGGCGGCAACGATCACACCCAACCGATCGAGCAGCGGGAACGCACGGCCTCCGTACCGGTACCCGTCGGCCGCCAGCAGGACCCGTGGAGCGATCTGGCCGAACCGGTCGACCACGCCGTCGACCCCGAAGTCGGCCGAGGTCGAGGTGAAGATCGCTCCCACCGACGCCGTGGCGAGGAAGAGCACCACCGTCTCGATCCGATGGGGCATCCAGGCCGCCACCCGATCGCCGGGCTCGACGCCGGCCGAACGGAGGAAGCTCGCCACGGCCGCCACCTGGCGGCGCAGCTCGTCCCAGCCGAGCTCCTCGGTCTCGCCGTCCTCGGTGGCGGCGATGATGGCCGGCTCGTCGGTGCCGGCCCGCTTCGCCAGCAGGTTCTCGGCGATGTTGAGGGTGGCATCCGGGCGGAAGCGGGTGGCCGGGAGCTCGTCGCCCCACTCGACGTCGAGGAGACCCGGGTCGCCGACCACTTCGCTCCACTCCCAGACCGCCCGCCAGAACGAGCCGGGGTCGTCGACCGACCAGCGCCACAGATCATCGGTGTCAGCCGATTCCGGCAGGTAGCGGCGGCGGAAGCCATCGATCTGGGTCGAGGCGATGTGCGTGTCGGCCGGCCGCCACAGCGGCGCTGCTCCCGGCCCGGACGGATCGGCTCTGCTCGTCGGCTCCATGGCCCCGAGGTTAGGTCACACCGTCACGTCACGACGACGGCGCTTCGACGGTTCCCAGATGAACGAGCACCGCCGACTCCGGATCCTGGACCGGGAGCTGGAGCCCGTGCTGCATCAGCACCCGCCCGGACACCACGACGTCCGGCTCGGTCAGCCATCGGGGTGGCGTGCTGCCCCGATCAGCGGACCGCCCCGGCAGCGGCAGGTTGGTGAGCCGATAGTTGCGGTCGGGATCGAGGTGGGCGAAGCGGATCCGGGGCGGCACCGATTCCGGCGAGGTGCTGACCCTCGCGACCACGAAGACGGCCTCGGCCCGGTCGGGGGCCACCACCCCCATCACGGAGACGGACCGGTCGGCCTGGTCGAGCCGCCGCCAGTGGCCGCTGTGGAGCAGCGCCCGGTGCTGCTTGTGGAGAGCCACGAAGTCGGCCAGCTCGGCCCGCTCGGCGGCGGGGGCCTCCAGCAGGTTCCACTCGATGCCGAGGTGGCAGAGAAAGGCCGAGGCCGACCGAAGCCCGAGATCATGGGTGCGGCCGGTGGTGTGGGATACCGGCGGACCGATGTGGGCACCGATGACCTCCGGTGGAACGAACAGGGAGAGCCCGCGCTGGATCGCCTGCCGGTCGAGGGCGTCGTTGCTGTCGGAGGCCCAGACCCGCTCGGTCCGCTGGAGGATCCCGAAGTCGATCCTGGCCCCGCCGGAGGAGCAGGACTCGATCTCGACGCCGGGGTGGCGACGCCGCAGCTCGTCGATCAGCCGGTACACCGCCAGGGTCTGAGCCCGGGCCGAGGCGGCCGTTCCGTGGGTCGGCTGTACGAGGTCCCGGTTCATGTCCCACTTGAGGTAGCCGATGTCGTGCTCGTCGAGCAGGCGGTCGAGGCTGCCGAGCACGTGATGCCAGGCCTCGTCGTCGACCAGATCGAGCACCAGCTGATTGCGGCCCAGCGGGCGGGTGTACCGATGGTCGCCGAGGGCCCAGCTGGGGTGACGGCGGAAGAGCTCCGAATCGGGGTTGACCATCTCGGGCTCCACCCAGAGGCCGAACTCCATGCCGAGGGACCGGACGTGGTCGACCAGGGGACCGAGGCCATCGGGGTACTTCACCGGATCGACGCTCCAGTCGCCGAGCGCCGCGGTGTCGTCGTTCCGGCCGGTGAACCAGCCGTCGTCGAGGACGAAGCGCTCGACCCCGACCTCGGCCGCCACCGACGCCAGCCGACGTAGGGCTTCGAGATCGTGGTCGAAGTAGACGGCCTCCCAGGTGTTCAGGGTGACCGGCCGGGGCCGGTCGGGGCCGGGGTGCACCGCTCGCAGTCGGAGGTGTCGGTGGAAGGCCAGCGACACCTCGCCGAGACCGGCCGGGCTGTAGGCCCCGTAGACCACGGGCGTCGACAGGGCTTCGCCAGGGCCTATGATCGCCTCACCGCTGGCCAGGAGCTCGCCGACCTGGACGTGACGGCGACCATCCGACAACCGCTCTGCCACGATTCGGCTGTTCCCGCTCCAGCCGAGGTGCAGCCCCCAGACGTCGCCGGCCACCTCGTCGAAGCCCTCGCTGCCAACGAAGAGGGTCGGGTTGCGATCGTGGGAGGTCCGGCCCCTCCGGTTCTCCTCGACCCAGGCCCCCTGCTGCCAGCGGTGGCGGTGCTGCTGGAACTCGAGCGTCCAGCGGCCACCGAGCGTCAGCAGCTCGGTGGCCCACGGCGGGAGGGCGATGCTCGGCAGCAACCGATCGAGGTGATAGGGGGACGAGCCGTCGTTGACGAGGGTGGCTCGGATCTCCACCACGTCTGATCGCCGGCAGAGCGCGACGTCGATCACCAGGCTCAGCTCGGCCACCGGATCGGCCAGCCGCCACTCGACCGCATCCCGCTCCTCGGTGGTGGTCTGGCTGACCTCGGCCTGGCCGAAGCGGGGCGCGTGACCGTCGCCGGTGCTCCGGTGGCCGGCAACGCCGGGGCTGCCCGGGAATCCCCCGCCGACCTCGGCGACCAAGCCGATCGGCGCCTCGACGTCGAGGGTGGCCCGAGCCCGGGGCCGGGACCCGATCAGCTCGATCGACATCGGATCATCATCTCGCAGCCGGACCCCCCAGTACGACAGCGCCGGGACCGACCCGTCGACCGAGGCCAGAACGATGCTCCTGGCGGTGGAATGCAGGTGGATGTGGTCGGTCACGGCATCTCCTGTCGGGTCACGGCGACGGCTGCTCGGTGGCGCCGCCGGGGCGGGCATGGTGTTGGGACTCGGGCCTGCGCCTCGGGATGAGGCTATGATCTCCCGATCGCCACGCCTCGGGGGAGGGGCGGGATTCGAAGCCGTCAGGAACTGGCGCGACGAAAGGGTCTGCTCACCTCCGGCACTTCATCGCCGGGCTGACCCTCGGCTCGACCAAGGGTTGAGCCACCGCCGTCGGACCTGGCGGCCATCCCGGGGCCGCTCGCCGTCGACGCCTGCCTCGGCGCCATCGGTGACCCCGCCAGCGCTCGTTGCGGTCCGGTGGTCGTTGAACAGCGTCGTCACGTAAGCCGAGCCGTGGACCGGGTCGATGATCTGGGGATCGTTCAGCGCCCAGTCCCCGCCGTCGTAGCCGAACACCGCCATGTACCGGTCGAGTCCCCCAGCAGCGAAGAACTCGACATCGGTCGGCGTGAACCAGTCTCGCCAGTCCCCCGCTCCCTTCCGCCGGGCCACCCGCTCGAGGCCCTCGGCCACCAACTAACCGCCAGACCCAATCCGGCAACAACGGCGGTGGTCGCCCCAAATTCCCGCCGGGCCCAACGCATGGTCACCGCCACCAGGAGCAAGCCCAGAAAAACAGACGGCAGGCGAATAGCCAGCACATTGTCACCTAACAACAATTGAAACGGAACCCCGAAGTAA
>JAHELU010000075.1 GCA_024644005.1 Acidimicrobiales bacterium
GAACGGGTGCTGGTGAGCCCGAACGGGACCATCGAGAGCGGTGTGGACGTTCCGGGCGGACCTGCGTCCGGCACCAGCGAACCAGCAATCGTCGATGCGCTGCCGGACGGTCGGACCGTCCAGTTCGACGACATCCTGGTGGCGCTGGTGGGACCGACCGACCGGTACCCCCATGGGGTGCTGGGCGACCGGATCGAGGCGTCGGCCGTTCAGGTGGTCGACCTCGAGACGGGAACCAGCGACACCTTCGGGCCGGAGCCGCCGACGGTGATCGAGGGGCTGGCGCCGATCGTCGCCGACATCGACGGGGACGGCGATCCGGAGATCCTGGTGACCCACAGCAACGGCGAGGTCGGCGCCTGGCTGGCGGTGTGGAGCGTCGACGGTCGGCCGGTGGCGGCGTCGGCCCCGATCGGTCGGGGCAACCGCTGGCGCCATCAGCTGGCGGTGGCGGCGCTCGGCCCCGCCGGCGAGACCGAGATCGTCGACGTTCGCACCCCCCACATCGGTGGCACGGTCGAGTATTTCCGGGTCGAAGGCCGGGATCTGGTTCCGGTGGCGACCCTGGCGGGCCTCACCAGCCATGTCATCGGCAGCCGGAACCTCGACATGGCCGTCGTGGCCGACGCCGACGGCAACGGCTCGCTCGACGTGGTGCTACCGACCGACGACCGGACCGAGCTGGCCATCCTCACCAGAACGACCGGGGGCGTCGAGGTGGTGGCCACGGTCGAGCTCGATGGTCGGCTGACCACCAACATCGCCGTCCACGCCGACCGGGACGGCAGCCTCGGCTTCGCCGCTGGGACCGACGAGGGGATACTTCATATATGGATCTCCTCGTGACCGTCGACCGAGGGATCGGCGGCCTCGATGATCTCGGCCACCGCATCGGCGTGGCTGATGATCAGCCAGTGGGTGGCGTCGAGCTCGCGGTAGGCCCAGTCGGCCCGCTCCCGGCAGATCTCGGCGTAGGTGCGGAACCGGCTCGGCTCGTTGTCGAGTGCGTAGACGAACGTCTTCGACAGCTCGGCCGGCAGCTGGGTCAGCCACGGCGCGCTGAAGCAGGCGAACGACTGGGGCGCAGTGCGGGCCATGAACCAGTCGACCGCGTCCTGGGAACCGAGCACGTCGACGGTCGGGTGGTACTCGCTGAAGGGCAGCATCCCCCCGTTCGCCGCGACCGCCGCCAACCGCTCCGGGGACTGCGGGGGATCCTCGGTCACCACCGGGGTGTGGGCGTCCAGGTAGACCATCGCTGTCAGGCGGTCGGCGAGCCGCTCGTAGGCCGCAGTGATCACCCGCCCGCCGTAGCTGTGGCCGACGAGGGTGACGGAGCGGAGATCGAAGGTCTCGACCGTCGCCACCACGTCTTCGACATGATCCGCCAGCGTGACGTGCGGTCCGCCCTGGTGTCGACGCGTCCCGTGACCGGTCAGCGAGACGGCATGGACTGCCCGACCGGTCGGGATCAGCCGGTCGATGATCGGCAGCCAGCTCCACTCGCCGACCCAGGCACCGTGGACCAGGACGATGGCATGGTCCCGGGGCACACCGAGCTCGGCGCTCGCGGTCACGCTACGGTCAGATCTTGACGTACTCGTAGTCGACCGGCTGCTGGTGAATGCCTCGCGACGGTGGCGCCACCCACCCCGCCATCTTGCCCGGCTCGGTCACGCCGACCATGAGTGACTGGACGTGGGCCCGGTCGGCGTCGGTCGGCAGCCAGCTCGAGGCGTTGGCCTGCCACTCCTCGTCGCTGAGCAAGAGGCCGTCCGGACTCACATGGCGGGACCGGAACGTGCCGACGTCGCGGTGGAACCCGGCGTGGGGCAGCCGCAGCCGGAAGTCGATGCCGGCATCGGCCAGCGACCGGTTCCAGCGGTCGACGCCCTTCTGGCAGTCCTCGGTGTAGTCGTCACGGAGCGTCTCGTTGAGGGCCGCCAGCTGGGTCACCTCTCGGGTACCGATGCCGTCGTCGGTGGCCTCCGGTACCAACCGGTAGACCGACTTGAGCTGGTGGTCGTCGTCTCGGGACTCCTCCTTGAAGCGGCCCTTGAGCCCGGCTGCGAAGTAGTTCGCTGCGTTGGTCGAGGTCTCGGCCCCGAACAGGTCGAGCGACACCGAGTAGTGGAAGTTCACGTACTTCTGCAGCACATCGAGGTTGATGCCGCCGTGGGGCTGGACGTCGTCGGTGTCGTGCTCGTGCATGAGATCGATCGTCCGCTGGACCACCCGACCGACGCCGGTGGCACCGACGAACATGTGGTGGGCTTCCTCCTTGAGCATGAAATCGCAGGTCCGCGACAGCGGATCGAACGCGGACTCCCGGAGCGAGGCCAGCTGGTACTTGCCGTCCCGGTCGGTGAAGTAGGTGAACATGAAGAACGAGAGCCAGTCGGGTGTCTCCTCGTTGAACGCGCCGAGGATGCGGGGATTGTCCGGATCGCCGGAGTGGCGCTCCAGCATCTCGTCGGCCTCCTGACGACCGTCGCGACCGAAGTAGCGGTGCAGCAGGTACACCATGGCCCACAGGTGGCGCCCCTCTTCCACGTTGACCTGGAACAGGTTCCGCATGTCGTAGAGCGACGGCGCGGTGAGGCTGAGGTGCCGCTGCTGCTCAACCGATGCGGGTTCGGTGTCTCCCTGGACGACGATGAGTCGCCGCAGGTCGGACCGGTACTCGCCCGGCACCTCCTGCCAGACCGGCTCGCCCTTGTGGTCGCCGAAGGCGATCCTGCGGTCCGGTTCCGGCTCGGCCAGGAACACGCCCCAGCGGTAGTCCGGCATCTCGACGTGGTCGAAGTTGGCCCACCCCTCCTGGCCGACCGCCACTGCGGTCCGAAGGTAGACCGGGTTCCGCTTGAACGCGGCAGGGCCCAGATCCTCCCACCAGCGAACGAACTTCGGCTGCCACTGCTCGAGGGCGCGCTGCAGCCGCCGGTCGCCGGCGAGGTCGACGTTGTTCGGGATCTTTGCGTCGATGTCGACGTTGGACATGGTCAAACCCTCCGGGGGTCGTAGTCGGGTCGTGATCCCGTGCCGAAGCGCTGGAGCGCTCCCTCGGGACCGACGGCGTTCGGTCGTTGGAAGATCCAGTTCTGCCAGGCCGACAGGCGGGAGAAGATCTTGGTCTCCATGGTCTCGGGACCGACGAAGCGGTAGTTGGCCTCCATGCCGGTCAGGGCGTCCGGCGAGAAGCTGTTGCGCTCCTCGAGGGTGAGGCGGATCTCGTCGGGCCAGTCGATGTCGTCCGGCGTGAACGTGACCAGCTCGGCCCGGGCCGCAGCGTCGGCCAGGAGATCCTTGCCGACGAGCTCTGCGGCCGCCTTGTAGGCCGCGTCCCGACCCCAGAACCGGGTCTGCAGGCGACTGAGATCGTTCGACATCGGGTACCAGCCCAGGTTGGCCGCGGTCAGCCGCATCGACGGTGGCGGCGGGGGGTCGTCCTCGTCCTCCCAGGTGCCGTCCAGCATGAAGCTGCGGTCTGCGGCCAGCACGAGCTCGGCGAGGGTGCCGGCGAAGCAGGATCCGGGCTCGACGAGGGCGACCAGCGATCGAGCCGACACATCGAGCCGCTTCAGGGTCCTGGCCCAGAGGAGCCGGACCTCGCGGACCAACCAGTGATCGGGATCGGCCCCGATGACGGTCTCGGCCTGTACGACGCCATCGATCGCACCGACCGTGCGGAGCACCCAGGTGCCGATCTCGGTCTCGTTGAAGCGGAGGTGGAGGATGGCGTCGTCGAGCTCCCGGACGGCCTGCACCAGCCAGGCCTCGGCCCCGGCGGCCTGCAGCTCCTCGCCAGTCGTCGGTTGGTCGGTGCTGGGAGCGCTCACCGTGATCGCAGCCGAGCCGGTGGAGCGGTCGATCGCCACCTTCACGAAGCCGTACTCGACGGCGTCGCCGTCGATGCTGCGCTGGAGGGGTGTCAGGTCGATGCCGGTTGCGTCGGCCGGCCGGTCCGAGTCGGCCGCCCGCTCGGCGACCCGTTGGGCGATGAGGTCGTGGAAGCCGCTGGCTGGCGCGAGGTGGTCGACGAGGCCCCAGTCGATGGCCGTCTGGCCCCGGATGCCCTCGGTCCTGGTGGCGAACGCATCGGCCAGGTCCCTGCGGACGTGACGCTTCTCGACCACCCTGGTCAGCCCCCCGGTGCCGGGCAGGACGGCCAGCAGTGGGATCTCGGGCAGTGATACCGCTGAGGACCGATCGTCGACGAGCAGGATCTCGTCGCAGGCCAGTGCCAGCTCGTAGCCGCCGCCGGCCGCGGTCCCGTTCACCGCCGCAATCCAGATCTGCCGGGAGTTGTCTGTGGCGTCCTCGATGCTGTTGCGGGTCTCGTTGGTGAACTTGCAGAAGTTCACCTTGTGCTCGTGGGTCGCGCCGGCCAGCATCTGGATGTTGGCGCCGGCACAGAAGATCTTGTCCAACCCCCCGGTGACCACGACCACCTTGACGTCCGGATGCTCGAACCGGAGTCGCTCGACCGCGTCGTGCAGCTCGATGTCGACGCCGAGATCGTAGGAGTTCGTCTTGAGCTCGTAGTCCGACCGCAGCCCGCCGTCGGGGTCGACCTCCATGGTGAGGGTGGCGACGGGCGGCTCGATGGACAGCTTCCAGTGCCGGTAGCGGCTCGGATCCGTTCGGAAATCGATCGTCTGGTCGGTCACGCAGGCTCCCTGGTCGGCTCGGCCGATGCCTCTCGCAGGCGTTGCAGATATTCTACAACAACTCGCCCGTACGTCAATGAGTTGTAGAATATCTCGGCTCGGGCCGAGCCGGACCAGGAGTCCGGTCAGATCATGCCGGGAGGCTGACGCCGTAGTAGCCGTACACGTCCTGGCCCCACTCGCCGCTGATGTCGGTCGGCCAGTCGTCCTTGTCGAAGCCCGGTGCTTGCTCGAGGCGCTCCTTCGGGACGTCGAGCACGAGCTCGTGATTGTCGAGGTCGACACGCAGTGCTTCGAGCGGGACGGCGAAGAGCTTGTCACCCATGCCCAGGAAGCCGCCGAACGACACGATGGCGAATCGCACATCGCCTCGGCGCAGGTCGATCATCAGGTCCTCAACCTCTCCGAGGTCTTCTCCGGCCGTGTTGCGGACCTGATCGCCGATGATGCTGGTAGCGGACAATACGGTGGACATCTTCGTCTCCTTCTCGATTCACTCGGTTCTGCATCGGACCGTCTGTCGGTCACAACGGCCGTCGTTACCCGCCGTCCTCCAGAGGCAAACCTCGCCGGGCTCGAGCTCGGCTTCGACTCCGATGTCGTCCCCGGCTCCGATCGACTGGATTGAGAACCGTCGAGACGGGAAGATCGAGCGCGTCGGTCATCGCCCCTTTGAGAAGTGGAGTTGTCATGCCGTGGCGGTGACCGCGATCGGCGCCGTCACTTCGACATGCGGTGCCTACCGGCTGCGGTGCGGATCGCCCAGCCGGAGCTCCGCCGCTGCGCCCAGGACGGCAGACGCCGGCACCCGACGTGACCCGCCGCAGTGGCCGGCATCGACAGCGAGCCCCAGCCCGGTTCAGTGTGGCCCGGCCAGGGCGATGGCGGCCCGGGCGATGGAGCGCTCCTCGTTGCTCGGGGCCAGGATGATCCGGGCGTCCGATCGATCGGTGGCGATATCGATGGCTCCCCGGCCGGTCGCCGCCTCGTTGGCCGCCCGGTCCAGTTCGAGGCCGAGGTAGGACAGCCCTCGGCACAGCTCCGCCCGGAGGCGGGGCTGGCCATCGAGCGCACTGCCGGTCAGCACGAGGGCGTCGAGGCGGTCGAGGGTCGGGCGGAGCCCGCCGATCTCCCGCCGTGCCCGGTGGAGGTAGGCCTCGACGGCCAGCGCGAAGCCAGGTTCGCCGGAGACCGCTCGGGCGAGAGCCTCGGTGATGTCGCCGGTTCGGCCGCCGGTCAGGCCCAGCAGCCCCGAACGGCGGTTCAAGAGCTCGTCGACGTCGTCCGGGGAGAGCCCGTCGGTTCGCATGAGGTGGGTCACGAGCCCTGGATCGACCGTGCCGCTCCTGGCGGCCATGATCATGCCCTCGTTGGGCGTGAAGCCCATCGTGGTGGCGGCGCTGCGTCCGTTGCGGACGGCGGTGGCCGAGCACCCGCCCCCGAAGTGGGCGGTGATGAATTGGCACTCGGCGAGAGGCCTGTCGAGCAGCTCCGCCGCCCGCTGGGACGCATCCTCGTGGCTGATGCCGTGGAAGCCGTATGCCCGCAGCCCACGGTCCAGCCACTCGCGAGGGCCGCCGTAGACGCGAGCAGCGTCGGGGATCGAGTGGTGGAAGCCGGTATCGACGACGGCCACCTGCACCGACCGATCGAGCCGGGTCCGCAGCAGGTCGACCAGGGCCAGCGCCGGCGGGTTGTGGAGCGGTGCGAGCGACGCGGCACGCTCGAGCGCGTCGCGGACCTCGGAGGTGATGACCGCCGGGCCGTGGAGGTGCGGGCCGCCGTGGACGATCCGGTGGCCAACGGCCAGGACCTGCGATTCGGTCGCGACGGCCGTCGGTCCGTCCACCAGCCGATCGATGGCCGGCCGAACGGCATCCACGATGCCATCACCGTGGATCTCGCTCTCGATCCGTTGCCCCGCTCCCTCGACCTCGAGCCGCTGGGGATCGGTGTGGCGGACGATGGCTGCCGACCACAGCGGTTCCGATCCGATCCCCGACCTGATCACCTCGTAGGCCTCGATCACCACGGTGCCCGAGCCGGCGTTGACCGCCAGGACGAGCCCGGTCATCGCTGGGGGCTCCAGCCGAGCCAGAGATACCGTGGCTCGGGCTGCTTCCCGGCCACGATCACGTCGATCCGGATGCGCCCGCCGAGACATTCGTCGAGGGCGACGAGCAGCGAGTTGGCGTCAGGGGGCAGGAGGACCCGGACGACATCCGGGCCCTTGTTGAGTTCCTCGTGCACCACGCCCGGATCGTCACGGACACGATCAGCCGCTCGTACCCGTCCCCCTGCGGCAGCTGTCGCAACTCCGGCTCGGTCATCCTGGCAATGATGGTGGGTTGGCGATCTCGTAGCCGTTCAGGCGCAGGATTGGCACGATATCGCCATCGGCGTCGGGGTCGAGGAACCGGTGCCCGTGCCGGCCGTGGCCGCCACCGGCGGGCACCGGCGTTTGGGGCTGGTCAGCCTCGGGTAGCACGATCGCGATGGTCGCCGACCGCAGCCCGTGGCGAGGCTCCGGATGATCCCCGAAGGTCCGATCGCCGAGTCGATCGCCCAGCTCACCTTGGCCCTGACCGTCATCGGCGCCGTGGTCTACGCAGGCTTCCTCATCGTGCTGGTCATCGGGGTCCGCCGACGGGGCGAGGCCGACGACGAACAGGTAGTGACCGGCGACCGGGACGCACCGCTCGGTCTCGGCACGCCGTCGTCCCGGTGGCTGGTGATCGGCGGTGGCGTCGTACTGCCGGCAGTGGTCGTCGTCGTCGTGTTCGCCTGGACCCTGGAGACGATGCTCGACATCCCGGTCCGGGCTCCGGCCGATGCCATGACGATCGAGGTCGTCGGCGAGCGCTGGCAGTGGAACGTCCGGTACCCGGAGTCCGGTATCGAGCTCACCGACGAATTGGTCATCCCCGCCGACCGGCCGGTGGCACTGGAGCTGCGCTCGGTCGACGTGATCCACAGCTTCTGGGTTCCCCAGTTGGCCGGCAAGCTCGACGCCTTCCCGGATGGGACGAACGTGCTCGTCGTCCAGGCGGCCGGGCCGGGCGAGTTCCGAGGCCAGTGCGCCGAATTCTGTGGTCTCCTGCACGCCGACATGACCATGGTCGTCACGGCCCTGTCGGAGTCCGACTTCGAGCGATGGACCGAGGCCAACCGATGACCGACACCGGCCAGACCCCGAGGGCAGCCGAGACCAGGACCGACGATGCGCTCGACGAGACCTGGTCCAGCCCCCCGGGACTGCTCGGCCGGTTGACGACGGTGCAGAACGACGTCATCGGCATGCGCCTGATACTGACGGGGCTGTTCTTCCTGTTGCTCGGTGGCAGCGTCGACTCGGTGGTGATGCGGCTCCAGCTGGCCGTCCCCGAGAACGACCTCGTGGGCCCGCAGCTCTACAACGAGATGTTCACCAACCACGGCTCGGTGACGATGTTCCTGGTGATCCTCCCCATCTTCGAGGGCTTCGCCATCCTCATCCTGCCGCTCATGCTCGGCACGAGGGAGATGCCGTTTCCCCGGCTCGGCTCGTTCGCCTACTACACGTTCGTCCTCGGCGGCCTGCTCTACTACTCGAGCACGCTGTTCAGCGCCGTACCCGATGCTGGCTGGTTCGGCTACACCCCGCTCAGCGGACCCGAGTTCTCGCCCGACCTCGCGCTCGACTTCTGGGTGCTCGGCCTCGGCGTCGCCGAAGTGGGAGCCATCGCGGCCGCAGTCGAGATCATCATCGCCATCATGAAGATGCGAGCTCCCGGGATGACCCTGACCAGGCTGCCGCTGTTCGCCTGGGCGTTCCTCGTCACCGGGTTCATGATCCTGTTCGCCTTCACACCGCTGATCGTCGGGAGCCTCCTGCTCGAGCTCGATCGCGGGTTCGGCACGCAGTTCTTCGATCCGGACGCCGGCGGCAGCTCGCTGCTGTGGCAGCACCTGTTCTGGATCTTCGGGCACCCCGAGGTCTACATCCAATTCCTCCCGGCGACCGGCATCGTCTCGATGATCGTCCCCGTGTTCAGCCGGCGGCGGACCATCGGCTATCCGTGGCTGGTGGCCTCGTTCGTCGCCATCGCCTTCCTCTCGTTCGGGCTGTGGGCCCACCACATGTTCACGGTCGGACTGCCGGCCCTCGTGCTCAGCGTCTTCGCCGCCGCCAGCATGGTCATCGCCATACCGGCCGGCATGCAGATCTTCTCGTGGCTGTCGACGATGACCGCCGGCCAGGTCCAGTGGAAGACGCCGATGCTCTGGGTCGGGGGCTTCCTGACCATGTTCGTGCTCGGCGGGATCACCGGGGTGATGCTGGCCGCCGTCCCGTTCGACGCCCAGGCCCACGACTCCTATTTCGTGGTCGGGCACCTCCACTACGTGCTCATCGGCGGGGTCATCTTCCCGATCTTCGCCGGCTTCTACTACTGGTTCCCGAAGTTCCGGGGCCGGATGTTGGACGAGCGGCTCGGGCGGTGGCACTTCTGGTTGCTGTTCGTAGGGGCCAATGTGGCGTTCCTCCCGATGCACATCGTCGGTCTGATGGGTATGCCGCGACGGGTCTCGACCTACCCGTCCGGCCTCGGTTGGGGGCCCTACAACCTCGTCTCCACGATCGGCGTGCTCGTGATGGTGGTCTCCATGGCCGTCTTCGCCCGCAATCTGTGGGTCAGTTGGCGCCGGGGGCCCGAGGCCGGGGCCAACCCGTGGGGAGCCGACACCCTGGAGTGGAGCCTGCCATCGCCACCACTCCAGCACGGCTTCTCGAAGCCGGTCATCGTGACCAGCCGCCATCCGCTGTGGGATCAGGACGATCTCCACCGTGGCGATCCGGCCGTCCAACGGGTTGCCGAGGGCATGGCCAGCTGGCCGCTGAAGTGGCGAGCCAACCTCACGGTGACCTCGGCCGACGCCCGCCCGGAGGAGATCATCCGCATCGCCGGTCCGTCGATCTGGCCGATGGTGGCCGGCATCGGCATGGTCGCCATCTTCGCCGCGGAGTTGCTGAAGCTCCGGCTCGGTGCGGTGGCCGGTGCGCTCGTCGTGGTCGGTGCCGCCATCGCCTGGAACCGGCCGGAACCGATCGAGATGACCGAGGAGGAGGAGCGCGAGTTCGAATCGACGTACGCCGTCCCCGTGCGGGTCGGCGGGAGCTCGTCGATCGACCGCTGGGGGATGGGTCTCGCCCTGCTGTTCGCAGCCGTCGCCTTCGCCACGTTCGTGCTGGCCTACTTCTACCTCAGGCTCGAGAACCCGGTGTGGCCGCCGATCGGCGTGGCCTCGCCGTCGATCGTGACCGGGGTGGCGGCGGCCGTCCCGATGGTGGTCGGCTCCGGCGCGGTGCTGATCGCCCGTCACCGCATCGAGGGCGGAGACCAGCGAGGACTCGCCACCGGCCTCGCCGGCGGGACGGTGGCCGCGTTGGTCGGGGTGTGGGTGCTGTGGCGTGACCTGGTCGGACTCGAGTTCGATTCGATGACCCACGCCTATGGCTCCATCTTCCACGCCCTCGGCGGCTACCTGCTGGCGCTGGCCGCCGGGGCGGTGGTCATCACCGCCACCGTCCTGTGGTGGTCCCGTGGTGGCCGGTTCACCCCCCGCCGCCACAACCCGGTCGTCAACGCCGCCCGCTACTGGCAGGCCGCAACGGCGATGTGGTTGGCGGGCCTGGCGGTCCTCTACCTCGGGCCGGCGCTGACATGAGCCAGCCATCGGCCCGTCGTAGGGGCGGTCTGGCCCTGGCCCTGCTGGGCGCGGCCACGGTGTGGATGGTGCTGTTCTGGGTCATCTACCTCCCGGCCGAGTGGGTTTGTGCCGAGGCTCGACCGGCTGACGACGTCGTGGGTGGCCTGGACTGGCTGTCGCTCGGCGTCGTGGCGGCCACGGTGTTGGCGTTGGCGGTGGCGAGCGCGGTCACCGTCGTCGCGGCCGGCCGCACGGTCGATGCCGAGACCCGGCTCGTGTCCCTCATCCTCGGTGCGATCTTCGTCGTCTCCATCGTCGTGATCGGGCTGCCGGCCCTGATCCTGCAGCCATGCTGAGTGGTCCGCTGGCGCACAGCGGCGCCCCCCTCCAGCCCCACGACCTGTTGTCCTGGGCGGCCTGGGCCCCCGACCCGGTGATCCTCGCCGGCCTGGCGCTCGTTGCAGCGGTGCACCGGGTCGGGCGGCGGGGTCCCGATCGAGGCGGCTTGTTCACCGCCGGGCTGGCGGTGATCGCCGTGGCGCTGCTGACGCCGCTCGACGGGGCGGCCGACTCGCTCGCCTCGGCCCACATGGTCCAACACGTGCTGTTGACCACGGTCGCCGCACCACTCCTGGCGCTCAGCCGCCCGGTCCCGGCCCTGCTGCGGGGCGGGCCGGCCGCGGTGCGCAACGCCAACCGCCGGCTCGGCCGTCTCGTCACCCTCGACCTTCGCCACCGGTTGCGACGGGTGCTACCTGCGACAGCTTGGGCCACGGCCGCCGCCTCCCTCTGGTTCTGGCATGCCCGCGTTCCGTACGAGCTGGCCGTGCACGACGGCCGGCTGCACGCCGTGCAGCACCTGTCGTTCCTCTGGAGCGGGCTGGCGCTCTGGGCGATCGTGGTCGGGACAGGCGGGAGCCGACGGCGCTCACCCGGCCTCGGCCTGCTGCTGCTGTTCACGTTCGGCCTCCAGACCACGCTGCTGGCGGCGCTGATGACCTTCTCCCCCGTGCCGTGGTATGACGTCTACGCCGATACGACCGTCGCATGGGGCCTCGACCCGCTCGACGACCAGCGGCTCGCCGGCGTCCTGATGTGGTTCCCCACCGGCCTCGTCCATCTCGCCGCGGCCGTCTGGCTGCTGACCAGGTGGCTCGGCCCGATCGAGCTCGGTCGTGGTCCAGCTTGGCTCGGGACACAGGCACGCCACTAACGTGCTCCCATGCCAATCGCACCCTCGAACGGGATCGAGCTCTATTACGAGACGCACGGGGATCCCGCCGATCCGGCGCTGCTGCTGGTGAACGGCTACTCGTCGCAGCTCCTGCAGTGGGGCGAGGGCTTCCGGGAGGAGCTGGCGGCCCGGAATCGGTTCGTGATCAGCTTCGACAATCGCGACACCGGCCTGTCGACCCACCTCGACGGCGTCCCCGTCGACCTGCCAGCCGTCTTGGCCGCAGTCGCCGGCGACGGTGAGATGCCGGCGGTGCCATACGACCTGTCGACGTTCGCGGCAGACGCCGTCGGGCTCCTCGACCATCTGGGCATCGAGGCCGCCCACATCGCCGGATCGTCCATGGGTGGGATGATCGTGCAGCAGCTGGCCATCGAGCACCCGGGCCGGGTCCTGAGCATGACGTCGATCATGTCCACCACGAGCGAGCCCGACTACTCCGTATCGACGCCCGAGGCGATGGCCGCACTGACCGGCGAGCAGCCGACCGAGCGGGACGCCTACATCGCCGAATCGGTCGAGCGGTCGGCCGTGTTCAGCAGCACCCGCTACTTCGATCGCGCCGAGGCGGCCAAGAAGACGGCCGCCGCCTACGACCGGGCGTTCTACCCGGAGGGCATGGTCCGCCAGATGGCGGCCGTCAGGGCCTCGGGCCACCGGGCGATCCAGCTTCGCCAGCTGGACACGCCGACGCTGGTGATCCACGGCCGCGACGACACGTTGATCCTGCCGGTGGGCGGCGAGCGAACGGCCGAGCTGATCCCCGGCGCCAACCTCCTGCTCCTGCACGACATGGGCCACGACCTGCCCCGGCCGCTGTGGCCGCTGATCGTCGACGCCATGATCAGTCACACCAGGCACGCCGTCGGCTGACCGGGCGATGGACGATGGCGTGCGACATCGGTCGCTTCCGATTGACAGATGCATGACGGAACCCAGCGACTCTGTCGACTATCCTCGGGCGGCATGGCGAGCCAGGACATCGCAGCGGTCGAGACGTCGCCTGGCCGACTGGGCGGCGCGAAGGCACTGCTGTTCACGATCCTCGGCGAGTTCGTGCTGCCCCAGAGCGGGTCGGCGTGGACCTCGTCGCTGGTCGGTGCCTGCGAGCTGCTCGACATCAACGAGAAGAACGCCCGCCAGGCGCTCGCCAGGGTGGCGGACCAGGGTGTCATCGAGTCCCGCCGCCACGGTCGGCTGGCCCGCTGGACCCTGACCGCCCAGGGCCGCCGCCTGCTCGAGGAGGGTGCGGAGCGGATCTACCGCTTCGGGACCGAGACCGTCGACTGGGACGACCAGTGGCTGGTGGCCCACTGCCCGATCCCGGAGGCCCAGCGGTCGCTCCGACACCGGCTGCGGTCCCTGCTGGCCTTCGAGGGGTTCGGCGAGCTGGCCCCCAGCCTGGCCATCTCCCCCCACGTCGGCCGGGAGCCGGCCCTGCGCCGGATCCTGGACGAGCTGGGGCTGACGGCCGACAGCACCGTGCTCCGTTCCCGCACGGGGTCGATCACCAGCGACGCAGACCTCGTGGCCAGGGCGTGGGACGTCGACGGGTTGGCGCTGGCCTACGACGAGTTCAGCGCAGCGTTCCGGGACCGTCGGCCGGACAGTCCCGAGGCCTGCTTCCGCTCGACAGTCGAGCTCGTCGACACCTGGCGGCGATTCCCCTTCACCGATCCCGAGCTGCCGACGGTGCTACTGCCGGCCCGGTGGGCCGGCAGTACCGCGGCCGAGGTGTTCCACGCCTGTCGTGACGCCTGGTCGGCACCGGCGTCGTCGTGGTTCGCGGCCCAGGAGGACGCGCACCGGGCGAGCCCGTGAGTCGACCGGCCACGCCTACCGCCTGATCCTGGTCCGCACGTAGTCGGTGATCGCCGGCACGATGCCGCGCCGAAACCCGAGGAACAGCACGACGATCACCGCCCCGTACAGCACCAGCCGCAGCTGGGCATAGTCGACGAGCAGCTCGTCGAGCCAGGTGAGCGACGCCGCACCGATGACCGGCCCCAGGAGGGTGCCGATCCCGCCGAAGGCCAGCATCACCAGCACCCGAACATCGACGTCGCCGAAGGCGTAGGTGCTCGGGCCGATGAAGCCGCGTCCGCTGTGGGCCTGGAGGGCCCCGGCCAGGCCGAGCATGGCCGAACCGAGGGTGCCGGCGAAGACCCGATACCGGGAGACGTCGACCCCGGACAGCTCGGCCGCCAGCTGGTCGTCCCGCAGCGCCCGGAAGGCCCAGCCGACCCGCGACCGCTGGAGCGTCCGGTAGAGCACGAGGTAGCCGACGACCAGGGCGAGGAACACGTAGTACGGGGACACCCGATCGTGCAGCAACGTGTCGGATCCGGCCTCGACGAATATGCCGGTCTCACCGCCGGTCAGATCCCGGCGGCCGAGGACGAAGTTCTGGAACGACAGGGAGAACGCCAGGGTCACGATGCCGATGAAGATCGTGTCGAGGGCCCGCTTGACCGACACCCAGCTCAGCAGGCCACCGATCGCCGCCGAGCACAGCGCAGCGAGCACGATCGACACGAGCAGCGGGAGCCCGACCCGATCGGAGATGATGGCCGATGCGAAGCCGCCCACACCGGCCAGCGCACCGACGCACAGGAACAGCTGACCGGTGCTGCCGAAGATGATGTTGAAGGCCACGGCGTACGCCGCGAACAGCATGCCCTCGGTGGCGACCCCCATGAGCGACCCGGAGTCCCGGTACCGCAGCGGTATCAGCGCCAGCAGGGCGGCCGCGACCAGGATCGGGAGGTAGGGAGCGAGCCGCTGCCCGACCACCCGGGCCGCTCCGACCGAGGGGCCGACCCGGCCCGACCGCTCGTCGACGGCCGTCATGTCGACGGTCGCCCGAGGAGCCCCGACGGCTTGGCGACGATGGTGAGGGCGGCGCAGACCAGCAGGATGATCGTGGTGATGTAGGTGCCGATGTAGAACGAGCTGAGGCGATCGACCACTCCGAGCAGCACCCCGGCCAGGAATGCCCCCGACACGCTGCCGAGGCCCCCGACGACCGCCACGATGAGGGCGAGCACGGTGAAGGAGATGGTGTTGTTGGCCCCGATCGGACCGGTCATCGACCGGGTCACGGCGACCAGCCCGGCCAGGACCCCGCTGAGGCCGAACACGAACGTCCTGACGAAGGCGGGATTCACGCCACAGAGCCGGGCTCCCATCTCGTCCTGGATGACCGACCGCACCCCCCGGCCGAGGGACGTGAGTCGAAAGAACGCCACGAGCACCAGACCGGTGACGATCGTGATCGCCGATGCGAGCAGGCTGCCGGTGCTCATCCGCACGCCGAGGATGGAGATCGGATCGCCGCCGATCCGCAGCCCGAGCTGCTCGATCGGGTACCGCCAGGCCAGGAAGCCGTCGATCATGAAGCCGACGCCGAGCATGAGCAGGAGCCCGAGCAGGATCCGGGTCTCGCCCTCCTGCCGGTAGACCACTCGCATCACGCTCAGGTCGAGCGCCAGCAGCACCGCCCCGGACACGGCGAGGCCTGCCAGGATCGCCGGGACCGCCGGCAGGCCGGTGCCCATCAGCAGGGAGACCACCACCGCGCCGAGCACCGCGATCTGGCCGTGCGCCAGGTTCAACACGCCGGTGAGGCCGTAGATCAGCGTCAGCCCGACCCCCAACAGCCCGTACTGCAGGCCGAGCACGATGCCGTCGAGCAGCGCCGACTTCATGCCACCCCCAGATAGGCCCGCTGTACCTCGGGGTTGCCGGCCAACTCCTCGGAGGGCCCGGACAGACCGAACCGGCCGTGATCGATAACGTAGCCCCGGCTGGCCAGCTCGAGGGCCAGCGGCACCTGCTGCTCGGCCACCACCAGCGTGAGGCCATCGTCCCGCAACCGGGCCAGCGCCTTGTAGGCCTCGGCGGCCAGCAGCGGGGCCAGCCCGGTGGTCGGCTCGTCGAGCAGGAGGAGGCTCGGCTTCGACATGAGCGCCCGGCCGACCGCCAGCATCTGCTGCTCGCCGCCGCTCAGCGTGCCGGCGTCCTGGGTCTTGCGCTCGGCCAGCCGGGGGAACACGTCGAACACCGAGTCCTGGATCGCAGGGTCCGGCCGGTCGGGGAACGCGCCGAGCAGCAGGTTCTCGGTCACCGACATCTGGGGGAACAGGTGCCGCTCGGCGGGCACGTAGGCCAGGCCCAGCCTGGCGATCCTGTGGGTGGCGAGGCCGGTGATGTCGCTGCCGTCGAACCGCACGGTGCCGGCCGACGGCGTCAGCATCGACATGATGGCCCGGAACAGGGTGGACTTCCCGGCCCCGTTCGAGCCGATGATCGTGACCGCCTCTCCCTCGTCGACCTCGAAGCCGATGTCGTAGATGACGTCCTCGCCGACGTATCCGGCCGACAGCCCTGCGACCGACAGGATCGCACCGCTCACGACCACCGGCTCCCGCACGTCGCCTGGCTCATGATGCCGCCGCCTGCTCACCGAGATAGGCCGTGACCACGTCGGGCTGGCGCATCACGTCGCGCGGATCGCCATCGGCGATAAGGCTGCCGAAGTTCAGCACCAGGATCCGCTCGGCCAGGCTCATCACCGCCTTCATCACGTGCTCCACCCAGATCACCGTCACACCGAAGTCGGCCCTGGCCCGTCGGACCAGCTCGATCGAGTGCTGGAGCTCGGAGTCGTTCAGACCGGCCATAACCTCGTCGAGCAGTATCAGCCGGGGTCGGCCACCGAGCTGGCGGGCGATCTCCAGGAACCGTTGCTCGTGGAGGGTGAGCGCGCCGACCGGTGCGTTCCGGCGGTCGGACAGCTCGACGAACTCCAGCATCTCGTCGGCCCGGCGCAGTGCAGCCGCCTCCGAGACCCGGTCACCGCCGAACAGCGCGCCGACGGCTGCGTTCTCCCGCACGGTCATCGTCTCGAACGGCCGGGGCGTCTGGAGCACGATGGCGATCCCGGCGTGGCGGGCCTGGTGGGGCTTCAGCCCGGTGATGTCGGCACCGTCGAACCGGATGGTGCCGTCGGTCGGGGCCTGCATCCCGCCGATGGCCTTGAGCAACGTGCTCTTGCCCGCCCCGTTCGGGCCGACGAGGGCGACGATCTCACCCTCGTCGACCGAGAACGACACGCCGTCGACCGCCGACAACCCGCCGAAGCGCTTCGTGATGCCGGTCAGCTCCAGGATCGGCACGGACTCAGGACGGCTCGTAGGGGGTGAGCGGCTCCGGGCGGATCAGGGTGACCGGATACCAGTCGCCGGCCTCGTTGACCCCCTCGGGAGCCGGTCCTGCGCCGAGCACGGTGAACAGCGGCGCCGCTTCGGCCATCTCCCCCCACTCCGTCCACGACAGCGGGAAGGCATAGCCCGGCAGGTCGAACTCCTGGGTGTGCAGCCACTCGGCGATGGCCACCGGGTCGTCGCCGACGGCTTCGACCGCGGCCGCCACGACCGTGACGATGCCGTATCCTGCGACGGCGTCATCCTCCATGAAGGTGTTGTCGCTACTGGCCAGGTAGCGGCGAGCCAGGTCCTGATAGTCCTCCGTGTCGAAGTCGGCACACTTGAAGTCGGCGTAGCGGTCGATGGCTGCGTCGCCGGCGCCACCGGCCACGAGGGCGAACGGGGTGTAGGCCCCGGTCACCTGGACGTCGAGGCCGAGATCGGCGGACTGCACCGTGATCGCTCCCGACCCCGGTGGGTGACCTGTGGCCACGATCAGCTCCGGCCCGAACTCCTCGAGGTTGCGGAGGTAGGTGGTGAAGTCCTGCTCGGGAACCGGGGCCACCTCGATCTGGTACTCCAGCCCGTCGACGGCATCGAACGAGCTCTGCATCGCCGCCTCGATCGACCGGCCCCAGCCGTAGTCGGCGATGATGGCCCCGACCTTGGTCAGGCCCTCGGCCACCGCATACTGGGCGATGGGCTCGGCCACCGACGGGGCGGCGGGGAGGCAGGTCCGGAACGTGTAGCGGCTGTCCCGGGTCAGGATCGCATCCGAGCCGGCCTTCACCAGGAACAGCGGCACCTCGGCGTCCTCGGCGAACTGGGCGGTGTTGAGCCCGACGTCGGACGAGATGGAGCCGCCGACGGCGATGACGCCGTCCTCGATCATCCGCTCCAGCCCGCTGACCCCCTCCTCGGCGTTCGACTGGTCGTCGGTGACCACCAGTTCGAGCATCCGACCGCCGACCCCGCCGTCGGCGTTGATCTCGTCAACCGCCAGCTGCATGCCGTCGCGAACCTGGATGCCCCAGGGGGTGAAGTTGCCGGTCAGCGAGGTCAGCGCCCCGATCTTGATCGGCTCACCGCTCGCGTCTCCTTCCGCTTCGCTGTCGTCGGCCTCGTCCGTGGCCTCCGTCTCGTCTGGCGTATCGTCCACACCCTCCTCGGCGGTGGTGTCCGTCGTCTCGTCTGCGGTGGTCTCGTCCGACGACGTCTCGCCGTCGTCGTCCCCACCGCAGGCCGCGGCCACCACTGCGAACGCAGCCAGCACCGCGAGCAACAACTGCAACTTCCTCGTCATCGTCTCTCTCCCCATCTCCGTCCCACACCGATCGGCTCGGGACGATCGACCCCTGCATGCGGCAACCCGCCGCAGCAACATACTAGTGCCGGGTGTCGGTTAGGGTCGGTGCATGAACCACCCACCGTTCAGGGCCGATCACGTCGGCAGCCTCCTGCGACCGCCGGCCGTCCACGAGGCCAGAGCGAGGCGAGCGGCCGGCGAGATCACCGCCGCCGAGCTGCGAGCGGTCGAGGACGACGCCATCGCCGAGGCCGTGACCAAGCTCGAGGCCACCGGCATGCGGTCGGTCACCGACGGCGAGTTCCGGCGGGCCTGGTTCCACCTCGACTTCCTGGAGCAGCTCCAGGGGGTGGCGGTGACGGGCAGGATCGCGTCGAGCTCGGACTCGGCCGACACCGTCCACATGACCCCGCCGAAGCTGACCGTGGTCGACAAGCTCCGCCACGTCCGCGACATCCAGGTAGACGACTACCGATACCTGGCATCGGTGGCGACGGGCATGCCGAAGGTCTCGATCCCGTCGCCGACGATGGTCCACTTCCGGGGCGGTCGGGCCGGCATCGACATCGACGCCTACCCCGACCTCGAGGACTTCTTCGCCGACCTCGCCGCCTGCTACCGGGCCGAGATCACCGCGCTGTACGAGGCGGGCTGCCGCTACCTCCAGCTCGACGACACGAACCTGGCCTACCTCTGCGACCCGGTGATGCGCCAAGGGGCAGTGGACCGGGGCGACGACCCCGACGAGCTGCCCCGGGCCTACGCCGAGCTGATCAACGCCTCGATCGCCGGGCGGCCCGACGATCTGACCGTCGCCATCCACCTCTGCCGGGGCAACTACCGCTCTACCTGGTTCGCCGAGGGAGGCTACGAGCCGGTGGCCGAGGTGCTGTTCAACGACCTCGACGTCGACGCCTACTTCCTGGAGTACGACGACGAGCGGTCCGGTGACTTCGCCCCCCTCCGCCACGTCCCGGACACCAAGGTGGTGGTGCTCGGGCTCGTCACCAGCAAGCGACCGGAGCTGGAGCCGTACGACGAGCTGGCGGCCCGGGTGGCCGAAGCCGCCTCCTATGTCGAGCGGGACCGCCTCTGCCTGAGCCCCCAGTGCGGGTTCGCCAGCACCCTCGAGGGCAACGAGCTGACCGAGGAGCAGCAGTGGGCGAAGCTGCGTCACGTCGTCGAGATGGCGGAGCGCATCTGGCCCACCTGACCAGCCGCCAGCCGGCGTCTGGCATGTAGACGCTTGGCTCCCCTAGTGTTGCCAACGCGGGGAGCGAACGGCGACGATCCCCCGGTCAACGTCGTGGCCGGGCAGGCGGCGGACGAGATCGCCGTACGGGTCGGCGCCGACGAGCCGACCGCCGAGGTGTTCTCCGGCTCGGTGCGGGACGTCACGATCTCCCTCCGGGACGGGCGCGATTCCCTGACCGTCGCCCGGGCGTCACTACCGGCCAAGCTCGCCGTGAACGTCGCAGCCGGCGGTGACCTCGTCTCCATCGAAGCGGGCTCGAAGATTGCTGGTCGCACGGACATCAGGATGGGCTCGACCCCGATCGACGCCGTCGACCTCCTGTACCTGACGGGGAGCAGCTTCTCCGGCCCGATCACCATCAGTGGCGATGCCGGTTTCCACGGCGTGATCGCCACGGGGATCGAGACCCGACGGGACCTGCGGATCGCCATCGACCGGGCCCGTCGCTCGTCGATCTGGCGGGCTCGACCCTCAATGGTCTCCGTCTCAACGGTGGCCGCTACGACGACGCCGTGTCGGTCACCGACACCGACCTGGGTGACGGCTCGAAGATCTCGACGAGGGCCGGCAACGACGCCATCGCTCTCGACCGGTTCCGAGCCAGCGGCCTCCTCACGATCGACAGCGGGCCGAACGACGACGCCATCGACCTGTTCCCCGGCGGGGATGCGCTCGCACGGGTGAACCT
>JAHELU010000249.1 GCA_024644005.1 Acidimicrobiales bacterium
GGTCTCCTGGTCACCGGGGGTAGAGGATGAGCTGGGTGCACCGGAACAGCACGAGCGGTCGACCGGTCTCGACCGCGGTCACCGTGGCGTCCCAGACCTGGGTGGTCCGACCGCCGTGGACCCGAGCGGCGGTCACCTCGATGGGGCCACCGGTGATCGTCGCCAGATGATTCGACTTCAGCTCGACGGTGGTGAACCCGGTCGCCCCCTCGGGCAGTCCAGCCAGCGCCCCGTACCCGCAGGCCGTGTCGGCCAGCGTCACCAGGGCTCCGGCGTGGAGGAATCCGTTGCCTGCATGGTGCCGCTCGTCGACCGACGCCCGCAACACGACCCGCTCGCCGTTCAGCTCGACGACATCCGGCGAGAGCGAGGAGGGGTAGCCGTCGCCGACCCGGGCCGCCAGATCCTCCACCGGCTCTCGGCCACTCATCGTCGCCGGTGGTCGTCGCTGCACCGCACCATGGCAGCACTATAGGGACGCTGGAGCCCGCCGACTGCTCATCGTGGGCGCTGTCCGGCCGATGGCAGATCTGATGCCCGCACCAACGATCCGGCGCGCCCCCTCGACACCAGCCGATGCCACGGCGGAGGGCAATGGGATCGGCCGGATCGTGGCCGTGCTCGCCGTCATCGGTGTGGTGTCCCTCCTCGTCGCCGGCACCGGGACCGGCGCCGAGCGCGACGGCGACGCTCCTGTCGAGCTGGCCTATCGCGGTGGTGACGAGCGCCGAGCCGACGGCGCGACGACACCAGCCGATCGCGGCCAGCCGATCCCGGTGACCCCGGCCGCGGCACCGAGCGGTGCCTTCTACCGGCGGTGCATCGTCGACTACCGGGGGCTCGACTGGACCGCCGATGCCGCAACCGTCGTTGCCACCCACGCCGCCGCGTCGACACCACCCTGCGTCGAGCAGCCCTGGTACCGGGAGACCGCCTTCCAGAACGGCATCCTGACCTTCATGGTGCTCGTCGGCGAGCAGGAGCTGGCAGCGGCGGCACCCCACTCGGACGGGCCCCGAGACCTGGACGTGAGCCTTCGAGCCCAAGGATTCGATCGGATCGCCATCATCGAGATCGCCAGCTCCGGGCCCTGCCGCCACGGCGAGATCCAGGCTGCGCTCATGACCCTCACCGAGGACGTGCCCGAACCGCCTGGGCTGGAGCCGCTGTTGGCCAGCGCCGAGGCGGCGGGGGCGGCGGTCGATCGCCGGGAATCGGTGACCGTGGTGACGGGGGGCGGGACGCCGTGTGCCACCGCCATCGTCCACGCCGGCGACGTCCTGGGTTGGATCACCGCCGCCGACGGGCCGGCCATCGACGAAGCGCTGGCCCAGATCCGGCTCCCCTGAGCCCGTACCCCGATCGCGGCCGGCCCGACGGGACCCCGGCCGGGCGACTACTATTTTGGCGCTCCGTTGCACAGCTCCAATAGGGTGAATCTGGTGGTCTGGCGATCAAGGCACAACGGGAGTGCCAAAAATCCCGAAACGGCGGTGGACGACCTCGTCCACCAGCTCGAATCCGGGTCCGCCGCAGCCGAGACCCGCCTGATCGCCGCTTACGTCAGCGGCACGAACGAGACCTCGGACGGCGTGGTCAACCGCCTGGCAGCATCGGCTGCCGGTGGTTCACCCTACGCCCTCGAGCTCCTGCTCGGCCTGATCACCGACTATCAGCTGGCGGCACCGGCCATCGGTCGGCACATCAAGAACCAGGCCGTGGCCGAGGAGGTGGAGCAGGAAGTGCTCATCGCGGTCGCCCGATCGATCCACCGGTACCGAGGCGACGCGAAGTTCACCACCTGGCTCTACGCGCTGGCCCGCAACACCGCTATCTCGGAGCTCCGCCGCCACAAGCCGACCTCCACCATCGACGATGGCGACGTCGATGACTGGAGCCAGCGGCGGGTCAGCTCGCTGGTGGCCGAACGGGACATGGTCCGGGAGGCGGTCTTCTCGCTCCCCCCGGTGTTCCGGGAGACCGTTCTGCTCCGTGACGTGGAACGGCTCAGCTACAGCGAGATCGCCGAGCGGCAGGGTCTTGCCATCAACACGGTCCGCTCTCGATTGTCGAGGGGACGGGCCCTGCTGGCGAACCGCCTGCCCGAGCAAGCCCCCGGCTGACCGCCATGGTCCGCACCAAGCACCGGATCGGCGGGTATCGAGTCATAGCACCGATTGGCGCCGGTGGCTTCGCCACGGTGTACCGGGCGCTGGACGAGTCGACCGAGACGGAAGTGGCCATCAAGGTGCTGGCCGAGAACCACAGCCTCGTGGCGGCCACCCGCCGGCGGTTCGTCGACGAGGTCAATCTGCTGGCCGCGATCGACAGCCCCTCGATCGCCAAGATCTACAAGGTGGGCGAGACCGAGACCGGCCAGCCCTACATGGTGCTGGAGCTGGCCGATCGAGGCGACCTGAGACGGCGGTTGGAGGAGATCCGAAGCAGCCGTCAGGTCTTGAACCGGGCCGATCTCACCATGCTGGCCCATCACCTCTACGACGCACTGAACACGCTCCACGAGGCCGACATCGTCCACCGGGACGTGTCGCCGAACAACATCCTCATCCGCACCAGGCAAGCCACCAGCCGGCGGGGTGCGTCCCGAAACGGCGAGATCACGCTGCTGGAGCCGGGCGAGCGGTTCCTGCTCGCCGACCTCGGCCACGCAAAGGACCTCGTCCAAGCCTCGGGGTTCACCGCCGGCGGCGGCACCAGGGGCTTCGCCTCGCCGGAGCAGCTGGACGACATCACCGTGGTCGACCGGCGAGCCGACATCTTCAGCGCCACCGCCATCATCGAGTGGGCGGCCCACGACGGTGAGTTCGCAATCGACCTCGAGCCGTTCTTCGATGTGGGGCTGGCAGCCGAACCGGACGATCGCTTCGACACGATGGCCGACTGGCACGCTGCGTTCTGCGAGGCGATGGGAGCCGCCGAGACCGAGCCCGGTTCGGGACGGCTGGCCAAGATCCGTGAGCGCGTCGGGCGCGTCACGGTGCCGGTTGCCGAGCTCCCGCTCAGCACCCGCGTGGCGATCGGCGCCACCGCCGTGCTCGTCAGCGGCACCCTCAGCTACGTCATCATCCGCCAGGGCGAAACCGACACCGCTACCGGAATCGGGTCGTCGCTCGAGGGTGACGGCAGCGGGGAGCTGCCGGGATCGGTGGCCGAATCGGATCCGTCGTCATCGGCCACGTCCGTACCCGCCGACCCGCTGATCGTCGGCTCCAGCGACATCGCGGCTGCGTTCGAGGGCTCGCCTCGAGCCGAGCTCGTCACCCCGGAGGACGGGGCCACCGTCGACGGTGACCTTGTCATCTCCGGCAATGCCGTCTTCAGCGGCGGGCTCAGCAACGTCGAGATGATGATCGAGAACATCGAGAACGACACCCACTGGAATCCCGAGGCCAACGAGTTCCAGGGGCCGGCCCGCCGGTTCCGACTGGACGTGACGGGCGACGACATGACCGACGCCGCCTTCGCCACCATCGTCCCGGACGAGAAGCTCCTGCCGGGTCGGTACCGGATCGAGGTCTGGGCACGGGGACTCGACAACCAGGGCGACCCACGAGGAGACAGCCACACGGTCACGGTGTCCTGATCCGGTTGGTTGTGGCCACCGGTCACTACGCTGAGAGCCCGACGTGAGCGCTCGTTCACGGCGGTGGCCGGATCGGGAGATCACCATGGACGACGATCGGGAGACGGTGATCGAGGCCGAGAACGTGGTCCGCCACTTCGGTGCCGTCAAGGCGATCGACGGGGTGAGCATCGCCGTTCGTCGGGGCGAGGTCTTCGGGCTGCTGGGACCGAACGGGGCGGGCAAGACCACCCTCGTGCGGATGCTGGCCACCCTTCTCCAGCCCACGTCCGGTCGGTGCTCGATCGGCGGGATCGACGTCACGAAGGATCCGATGGCGGTCCGGGCCCTCATCGGGCTGGCCGGGCAGAACGCCGCGGTCGACGACATGCTGACCGGTCGGGAGAACCTCGAGATCGTTGGCCGGCTCTACCAGCTGTCGAGAGCCGAGGCCAGGAGGCGGGCAGCCGAGCTGCTGGAGCGGTTGTCGCTCACCGACGCCGCCGATCGCCAGGTCAAGACGTACTCGGGGGGCATGCGGCGCCGGATCGACCTCGGGGCCAGCCTGGTCGGTCAGCCCGAGATCCTGATCCTCGACGAGCCGACCACCGGGCTCGACCCGAGAACCCGCATCGAGTTGTGGGACTTCATCCAGCAGCTGGTCGGCGGCGGCACGACCGTGCTGCTCACCACCCAGTACCTGGAGGAGGCCGACGAGCTGGCCGACCGGCTGGCGGTGCTCGACCACGGCAAGGTGATCGCCGAGGGGACGCCCGACGAGCTCAAGGAGCAGGTCGGCGGCGATGTGCTGATGGCCGCACCGGCCAACCCGGCCGATCTCGACGCCGTGGTCGAGGTCCTCGGCCGGCTGGACGGGACCGATCCCTGGGTCGACCACCGCCGCCAGCAGGCCTCGGTGGCGGTGACCGACCGGATCGGCGCCCTGCTCCAGGCCGGGCAGATCTTCGAGCAGCGTCGGGTGCCGTTGCGTGACCTCGCCGTCTCCCGACCATCGCTCGACCAGGTGTTCCTGACCCTCACCGGTCACGCGGCGACCGAGGCGAGCGACGACGAGGACGGCGACGGGGCCGGCAGGCGATCCGGGAGGCGGTCGAGACGATGACCGACATGGGGACACGAACCGGTTCGGACCCGACGCCGAAGCGGGCACCGGGTCACGGGTCGGACGGGGCCGGTGCTCGAAGCGGGCCCATCGATCGATCGCTGCTGTCGCAGTTCGTGCACGACACGCTGACGATGACTAGGCGGAACCTGCTCTACCTCTACCGCCAGCCCCAGGTGCTGGTGTTCGCGTTGATAACGCCGATCATGTTCGTGTCCCTGTTCAACTTCGTCTTCGGTGGATCGCTCGACGTGCCGGGGT
>JAHELU010000076.1 GCA_024644005.1 Acidimicrobiales bacterium
CCTCCTGCTTCACGCCGGACCGGATGATGGTCCAGGGCGTCGCCGGGGTATGGGTCCGGCGCAGCATCTCGTACTTGCGCTCGGTGAACTCGTCCCAGTAGTCCTGCGCCTGGAGGTCGATCTCGCTCAGCTTCCACTGCCGGAGCGGATCGTCGCGTCTGCGGGCGAACCGCCGCTGCTGCTCCTTCTTCGTGACCGAGAAGTAGAGCTTGATCAGGATGGTCCCCTGACGCACGAGGTCCTTCTCGAAGCCGACCACGCCTCTCAGGAAGTTGTTGTACTCGTCCTCGGTGCAGAAGCCGAAGACCGGCTCCACCATGGCCCGGTTGTACCAACTGCGGTCGAACAGGACCATCTCGCCACCGCGGGGGAACTCGGCGACATAGCGCTGCAGATACCACTGGCTCCGCTGGTCCTCGGTCGGCTTGCCGAGGGCGACCACCCGGTAGTGCTTCTCGTTCATGTAGCGGGTCACCCGGCGGATCGTGCCGCCCTTGCCGGCTGCGTCCCGCCCCTCGAAGACGACGATCATTCGCTTCGAGTGGGCCTCCAGGTGCCGCTGCAGCTTCAGCAGCTCGACCTGGAACGGCTTGAGCTGCTCCTCCTGCGATTCGCGCCTGGCGCGCTGGTTGGCCCGCTTCCGCTCGGCTCGAACCTCGTCACGAAGGCTACGGACCAGTTGCTCCAGATCGGCTCGTGGCAGGACGGACAGCTCGTCGTGGTCGGTGTCGCCGTCGCCATCGGTCTCGGTTGTCTCCGTTGGCTCGGTCTTCTCGTCCTGGTCAACGCCAGCCACGTCAGTCATCTACTCCCACCTCGCTCCCAGGGTAGACGGTGGGTGGGAAGCCGGTCATATGCCTCAGTCCGGCCCCGGGAATGCGGCCAACAGATCCCGCATCGACACGATGCCGACGAGCTCACCGCCGTCACCGCCGACGAGGACGTGACGGAGGTACCCCTCCATCATCTCCTCGATGACGTTGCCGACCGACGTGTCCGGCGTCGCCCACTTGAGATTCGTGCTCAACGAGTCGGCGACCGTGGCGGCGTCGAGGTCGACGCCGCGGGCAACGGCCCGCACGATGTCCCGCTCGGAGACCACGCCCTCGACGCTGGTGGGCTCGCCGATGACCAGTAGGCCGACCTCCGCGTCGTGCAGCATCTTGGCCGCTTCCCGGAAGGTCGTCGTTGCGGGTGCGCTGACGATCTCGTCTCCCATGAGCATGCCGACCGTGTGGTCCATCGTCCCGTCGCCGACTCCCGGGTAGTCCGGTCCGTCATCCTCGGTGGTCATGATCCTCCCTGGTGCGCTCGACTGGCATGATGAGGGACGAGGGTACCCGTGGCCAGGGTCCAAAGTCCGTTCTTTGGCACCGCCCGGCAGTCTCCATCAGATGCGCTCGAAGTACCGGGCCCGCTCCCAGTCGGTCACCGCAGCGTTGAAGGCCGCCACCTCGGACCGGAAGAAGTGGCTGTAGTGGGCGGCGACTTCCGCGCCGAACGCCTGCTGGGCGAACTCGCTGTCGGCGAACTGCTCCACCGAGTCGGCCAGCGTGGCCATGACCCGGGGCTGATCGGCGGCCGAGTACACGTCGCCATCGAATCGTGGGGGCGGCTCGATCCGGTTCTCGATGCCGTCGAGCCCGCTGGCCAGTGCCGCCGCATAGGCGAGGTACGGGTTCGTGTCGCCGCCAGGGATCCTGCACTCGATGCGGAGGCTCTGGCCGGCGCCGACCACCCGGAATCCCGCCGTCCGGTTGTCGATCGACCAGGCGATCCTGGTCGGTGCCCAGGAGGCCTCGATGTAGCGCTTGTAGGAGTTCACGGTCGGCGCATAGAACACCATCAGCTCCTGCAGGTGGCCCATCCAGCCCCCGAGGAACCACCGGAACGTCTCGGAGAGCCCACCGGAGCCGTCCGAGAACAGGTTCGTGTCGGATCCGATGTCCCACAGGCTCAGGTGGAGATGGCAGCTGTTGCCGGACTCCGAGTCGTCCGGCTTCGCCATGAAGGTCGCGCTGATGCCTTGGGCGTCGGCCAGCTCCTTCATGGCCTGCTTCATGATGACGTGCCGGTCGGCCATGGTCAGCA
Organism: Acidimicrobiales bacterium; assembly: GCA_024644005.1. Taxonomy (GTDB): domain Bacteria; phylum Actinomycetota; class Acidimicrobiia; order Acidimicrobiales; family SZUA-35; genus JAHELU01. The sequence continues at coordinate 2,092 of JAHELU010000076.1, forward strand.
CGTCGGTGTAGCGCACGTTCAGCTCGTGTTGACCAAGGGCCGCCTCCCCCTTCGAGCTCTCGACCGGGATCTCCGAGCGTCGCAGGGCCCGCCGGGCGGCGCCGACGAACGGTTCGACCCTGGATCCCTGCAGGAGGTGGTAGTCCTCGTTGTACCAGCCGGAGGATCGGAGGTCGGTGTAGCCCCGCTCGTTGGCCTCGCGGTAGGAATCGTCGTAGAGGAAGAACTCGAGCTCGGAAGCCGCCTTCACGCCGAGCCCCATCGAAAAGGCCCGTTCCACTTGTCGCCGCAGGATCGACCGGGGAGCCACGGCCACGGGCTCGTGATCGGCCCCGTCGTGCACGTCGCAGAGCACGAACGCGGTCCGTTCGGTCCAACCGGCCCGGCGCAGCGTTGCCAGGTCGGGCACGAGATGGAAGTCGCCGTAGCCCCGACGCCAGTTGGCGTACTCGTAGCCGGGCACCGGCTCCATCTCCATGTCGACCGTGAAGAGGTAGGTGCAGCCATGGGTGCCCTCGTGGATCGCCTCGTCGACGAAGAACCCCGCATCGAACCGCTTGCCCATCATCCGGCCGAAGTGGTCGGTGAATGCCATGACAACGGTGTCGATCTCGTCCGCTTCGACCAACGCCTGGAGCTCGTCGGGGGTCATCGGGTCAAGGTATCGACTGCAGGGCCACTCAGCGCACCAGACCGGCAACGGCCGGCTCGGCGACCGGGCGCCCGTCGGCAGCGGGGTCGAAACGAGCTCGGATCGGCGCGGTCAGAACCGCCACGGGTAGCTGTCGCGCTCCCCGTAGTCGGTGTCGGCATCGAGCAGCCGGTCCCGGACGCCGGCCGACGTCGCTGCATCGGCGGCGGTCCAGGCCATCGCGATCGCCCCGTCGAGCAGCGCCCGGTCGGCCATCGGTGTCTTGCAGTACTCGGCGAACTCGGGCTGATGGTTGACGACCGGGCGGCAGTCGAGTCCGAGGGTCGGATGGATCGTCGGCATGACGAGGCTCACGTTCGCCATGTCGGTCGACCCGGCAGGCCTCGTCGGGCGGGGACCGATCGTGCGGCCGAGCGCAACGGCGTTGGCCCGGTAGAGGCTGGCGACCTCGTCGTCGTGGACGAACTCCGAGTACGGGGGTCCGAGCGGTTCGGTCTCCATCGTGGCGCCGGTGGCCAGCGCCCCCGCCTCGAAACAGCGGTCGACCCTGGGCTGCAGTCGGCTGAGGGCATCGAGTGACGGCGCTCGCAGGAAGTAGCGGGCCGTGGCGGCCCCGGGCACGATGTTCGCCGCCTCGCCGCCCCTGGTGACGATGCCGTGGACCTGATCACCGGGCTCGAGGTGCTGTCGCAGCAGACCTAGGCCCACCTGCGCCACGGTGACGCCGTCGGCGGCGTTGACGCCGAGGTTCGGGGCCAGCGACGCATGGGCCGTCTTGCCATGGAAGTGGTAGTCGCACTGGCTGATCGCCAGCGTGGGGAACGCGTCGCCCTCGACCGGCGTCGGATGCACCATCATCGCCACATGGACCCCGTCGAAGGCTCCCCGCTCGACCATCAGGATCTTGCCCCCGCCCAGCTCCTCGGCCGGGGTCCCGAGCACCCGTACGGTCACGCCCAGCTCGTCGGCGATCCGGGCCAGCGCCAGCCCGGCTCCGACCCCTGCGGCGGCGATCATGTTGTGCCCGCAGGCGTGGCCGATGCCGGGCAGCGCATCGAGCTCGGCGCAGATCCCGACGACGAGCGGCCCCGATCCGGCCTCGGCGGTGAACGCGGTGGGCAGATCGGCGACGCCGGTGGTGACGGTGAAGCCCGCATCCGCCAACACCTCGGCGCTCCAGGTCGACGCCCGGTCCTCCTCGAAGGCCAGTTCGGGGTGATCCCAGATCCTGTGGGACAGCTCGACCAGCGCGTCGGCCGCCCCCTCGACCTCAGCTCGGGCGGCGTCCTTCGTCGTGGTCATGGCCGAAACGTACTGCGCAGGACCGGTGCCGCCAAACCGGGCCCTACGGGAGGCACTGCGGGCTCAGCTGATCTCGATCGTCCCGTTCGGCGTCTCCACCGCTGCGATCAGGGCCGCCTCACCCGCCTCGACGGCCACGCCGAGCCCGAGCGCCCGCACGCTGTCACGGATGGCGTCGTCCGGGTGCCTGACGGTCAGCGAGAGCAGCCGGCCCATGGACGGGAGCGAGGCCGCCGGGCTCGGACCGGCGCCCCAGTCGATGGCGAACGGCAGCGCGCCCTGGCTCGCCACGCCCGTATCGCCTCCGATCGTGAGCCGCCACCTGATCAGCTCACCATCGGGCCGCCGGCGACTCATGTCGGCGACGGCGCCGGGATCGAACCCGGCCGCCGACATCGCCGCCGCCAGGTCCTCCAGTGTCTCGTCACCGGTGGGGTGGATGGCGTACCCGGCGAGCCCTGGCGATGGCCGGTCGTCGAGTCCGAACGGTCGAGGACCGTCCGGCTCTGGTTGGCTGGGGTCGATCCCGATCACCTCGAAGTAGGTGCGATCGTCGAACGTGAGCAGCGCGTTGTGGGTGCCGAGGCCCATATGGGGACCGCCGGCGACCGCCCGAGCTCCTGTCAGGTCCTCGATGATGCGGACACCCTCGTCGACGTCTCGGGAAGCGAAGATGAGGTGGTCGAGCTCAGCCATGGACGCCGACGCTAGCACGGGCCGGATCCACCGCCCTGGCCGGTGGGCGGGCCCTGCGCGGCCGGATTCACGACAGCAGCCAGCCCCCGTCGACGTCCACGGTCGTGCCGGTCACGAACTCGTTCTCGATCAGGAACACGACGGCCATCGCAACCTCGTCCGCCGTGCCGGCCCGCGGTATCACGTGGTCGGCGGTCGCCGCTTCGAACGACGCCTCGCGCTCGGCTCCGGTCAGCGGGTTCATCGGCGTGTCGATCACGCCGGGCGACACGACGTTCAGGCGCCTCGGGGCGATCTCCGGCGCAACCGATCGGACCAGGGACTCGACAGCCGCCCCGGTGGCCCCGATGGCCGCCTGACCGGGCTTGATCTTGCGGGCCGGCGACCCGCTGACCAGCACGATCGTGCCGTCCTCGCTCAGGTGCCCGGTCCCGAAGCGGACCGCATTGGCGTACCCCCAGAGCTTGTCGAACGAGCCCTTGAAGCCGTCCATGTCCATCTCCAGGAACGGTCCGACGGCCCGCTCGCCGCCCGTGGCGGCGCTGACCAGGATGTCGAACGGAGCCAGCGACGCGAACAGCTGGGCCATCGCATCGCGGTCGAGCACGTCACAGGCCGCCGTCGTCACACCGGCCGGGAGTTCGCCGGCCTTTTCCGGGCTCCGGCTGACGGCCACCACCGTCGCCCCGGCCGCCGCCAGCCTGTGGGTCGTGGCGAGGCCGATTCCGGAGGTGCCCCCGAGCACGACCGCCTTCCTGCCTGTGATGTCCATGTGGCGCACCCTCCTGTTTCGCCGATTCGACCGAAAGTCTGGCACGACGCCCGGGCCGGTGCCCGACGAGCGGTTGAACTACTGTCGGTGACGCAGCCGATCGACCGTCGGGAGGGCCGACTGGATGGAGACGTTCTCAGGGCGGTTGGCGGTGGTCACCGGGGGCGGCACGGGCATGGGCCGCGAGCTCGTGCGCCAGCTGGCGGCCGCCGGCTGCAACGTGGCCATGTGCGACATAGACGAGGACAACATGGCCGCAACCGCCCGGCTCGTGGCCGACGACGGCTCCGCCGTGGCGCTGTCGAGTCACCGGTGCGACGTGGCCGACGCCACCCAGGTCGACGCGTTCCGGGCCGCGGTCGAGGCCACCCATGCCACCGATCACATCGAGCTGCTGTTCAACAACGCCGGGATCGGCGGCGGTGGCAGCTTCGTCAGCGGAGACCGGACGGCCTGGGACCGGACCTTCGACATCTGCTGGGGTGGGGTCTACAACTGCGCCAGGGCCTTCATGCCCCTACTCGTGAACAGCGACGAGGGCGCCATCGTCAACACCTCCAGCGTCAACGGCTTCTGGGCCTCGATCGGGCCCGATCTCCCCCATACCGCCTACTGCGCGGCCAAGTTCGCGGTCAAGGGCTTCACCGAGGCACTGATCGCCGATTTCCGGGTCAACGCCCCCCATCTCTCGGCCCATGTGGTGATGCCCGGCCACATCGGCACCTCGATCGCCCTCAACAGCACGGCGGCCCACGGTGGGGTCGACGTGGTGGCGGTCCGCAAGCAGCTGGCCGAGCGGGGCCTGCCGGTCGATCAGCTGACCGACGACCAGGTCGAGGCGCTCGTCATCGAGCGGGCCGAGGCGTTCCGGGACGATGCGCCGACCACCGCCGCTCAGGCGGCGGGGATCATCCTCGACGGAGTGCTGAGCGGGCAGTGGCGGATCCTGGTCGGCGACGACGCGGACGACATCGACGAGCTGGTGCGGTCGGATCCCTGGCATGCCTACGAGCCGGAGTTCATGCAGCGGATCATCGAGCGCGGCCATTTCGATGGCCTCGCCCGCTGATGGCCGTCGACAGCACATCCACCGCAACGCTCGGCGGCGACTCGGCTCGGGTGCGGGCACTGGTGGTCGAAGCGGTGGAAGCCGCTGCCGAGCTGCTCGCCCGGCCGGCCGTGGCCCGACGGTGGGCCGAGCCGTCGGCCCTGGAGGGGATGACCGTCGGCGCGCTCTGCGCCCATCTGGTCAGGGGCGCCGGCGCCACCCTCGCCTACCTCGACCGGACCGACCCGCAGGCTCGACCGAGCGGTGAGCTGCTCACGGCCATCACCTACTTCCACGCTGCAGTCGACTCCCCGATCCACGAGCGGATCAAGGAGGTCTCGGCCGACGAGGCCGCTATCGGGCCCGCCGAGACCTCGGCCAGGTGCCGAGGGCTGGCCGACGACCTCGCCACACGCCTCGCCGCCGAGCCCGAAGATCGTCTGGTGGCTGCGCTCGGCGATCGGATGCTGACCCTCGACGACTTCTGCCGGACCCGGTTGATCGAGGTGCTGCTCCATCTCGACGACATCGCAGTCAGCGTCGACGAGCCGCGACCCGACACGGACCCCGCCGGGCCGGCCATCGTGATCGACATCGTGCTCGGCATCGCTCGCAACCTCCGGGGCGACTGGGAGGTGCTGTACGGCCTCACCAGGGCAGAGCGCTCCAGCGCCGCGGTCTTCCCCGTGTTCTGATGGAAACGACCGAGACGACAGTCGAGACCCGGGAGGGTGACCCATGACCGATCTGTGGAAGCTCGGAGCGGCCGAGCTGGCGGCCGGCATCCGACAGCGCACCTACAAGCCGAGCGAGGTGGTCGATGCCGTGCTCGATCGGGTCACCAGCCGCAACGGTGAGCTCAACGCCATCACCTATGACCTGGCCGACCAGGCCAGAGAGGATGCGCAGCTGGCCGACGACGTGGTGTCGGCCGGTCTCGAGCTCGGTCCCCTGCACGGTGTGCCGGTGACGATAAAGGAGAACATCGACCAGGCCGGACTGCCGAACCCGAACGGCATCCCGGCCTTCGCAGACCTGCTCGCCGCCGAGGACGCACCGCTGGTCCGCAACCTGCGGCGGGCCGGCGCCATCGTCATCGGCAGGACCAACGTGCCGGAGTTCTCGATGCGGGGCACCACCGACAACCCGCTGCGGGGCCGGACCAGGAACCCCTGGGGCGAGGACATCTCGCCCGGTGGCTCGTCCGGCGGCGCGGGTGCCGCGTGCGCGGCAGGCATGGGCCCCCTCCACCACGGCAACGACATCGGCGGCTCACTCCGGTTCCCGGCGATGGCCAACGGCGTGACCACGGTCAAGCCGACCAGCAACCGCATACCGGTCTACAACAGCTCCGCCGCCGCCGAACGCGGCCCGCTGGCCCAGGTCATGTCGGTGCAGGGCGTGATCGCCCGCCACGCCGACGACGTGCGGCTCGCCACGTCGGTCATGATCCAGCCCGACCCCCGGGACCCCATCAGCCCACCGGTCCCCTTCGACGGGCCGGTGCTGGATCGGCCGATAACGGTTGCCAAGACCACCGAGGCGGCCGGGTACGACATCCATCCGGGCATCGTCGAGCTGATCGAGCGGGCGGCAGCCCAGTTGACAGAGGCCGGGTACCGGGTCGTCGACGCCGACCCCCCACCGGTCATCGATGCCGCCCGGGGCTGGTTCAGCACCGGTACGACCGAGATGGAGGCCACCCTGCTGGCGCCGATCCGTCAGCACGGAACGCCGACCATCAACCAGATCTTCGACCACTACTTCGAGCTCTCCGAACTGCTCGACCGGGACGGCTACATCGCAGGCTTCGCAGACCGGACCCGCCTCATGCGGGACTGGAGCCTGTTCCTCGACCGGTACCCGCTGGTACTGACACCGTTCATGATGCGCCCGATGTACGACCACGACTACGACGCCAGGGGCCTCGCCGAGGTCAGGGACCTGTTCGCCTCGGCGATCTACAGCACCGGGATCAACTACCTCGGCCTACCGGCCGGCGTCATCGGGATGGACCTCGTCGACGAGCGACCGGCGGCCGTCCAGCTGGTGGGGCGGCGCTACCGGGAGGACGTCATCTGCGATGCACTCGCCGCCATAGAGGAGCGGAACGGCGTCCTGGCCCATCGGCTGTGGGCCCGGGACGGCGACTGAGTCGCCGTCCGGTCGGGGGCACCGCCGCAGTCGGGGCGCGCCGGCGTACGCTCGGGGTCGTGGAGGCGCTGGATCGGTCCGAGTTCGAGGAGTTGGTGGCCGATGCCCTGGACGAGTTGCCAGAGGAGCTGGGCCGGCTGCTGGACAACGTGGTCATCGTCGTCGAGGACGAGCACGACGACGAGGAGCTGTACGGGCTGTACGAGGGCATTCCACTGACCGAGCGAGACGACTACGGCGATCTGACCCTGCCTGACCGGATCACGCTCTACCGGCTACCGCTGTGCCGTGACAGCGAGGACCGGGAGATCCTGCAGGAGGAGGTCCTGGTCACCGTGGTCCACGAGGTCGCCCACCACTTCGGCATCGATGACGAGCGCCTCCACCAGCTCGGCTGGGGCTGACCAGCGGGGACCGGCCGTCGTCAGAGCGACAGCCGCATCTCGGTGCCAACGACTGCGAAGCCCAGCTTCTCGTAGAACCCCCGGTTGCCCTCGGTGCTGGCCACCAGGTAGAGGCCCATCTCGGCGCAGCCGCGGGCCCTTGCGTCGTCGATCGTCCGCTGGACCAGGATCCGTCCGAGGTTGAGTCCTCTGGCAGTACCGTCGACGATGAGCTCCTCGAGCTGGCAGTACTCACCGCTGTAGCGGATGGCGAGGTTGTAGGACACCGTGGCGCATCCGACGATCTGGTCGCCCCGCTCCGCCACCACGATGGCGCCCCGTCGCTCTTCGAGGAGCGAGGCGAACACGACCGGCCACTGCTCCGTCGCCGCCGACCCGATCAGGGACTCGATCAGTTCGAGGCAGCGCCCTTCGTCGCCGGGAGCAGCGGGCCTCGTGCGGACACCGCCCGGGTGGTCGACCACCGTCATCGACCCACGCTAGCGCCGCATCAGGGAACCTTTGCGACGTTTGGGTGGTCATTGACGCCCCTGCCTGCGGCCCTGCGCCAGGGGTCGAGCGAACTCGTAGCCGACCGGTGGATGGTCCTACGCTGCGGCCATGACCTGGTTGAGCGGTACCTTCGCCGCCCTCGAGCACCGCACCTACCGGATGCTGTCGGCTTCTCGCTGTTGTCGGCGGTTGCGAGCCGGCGTCGGCCGCCAGCCTGCCGCTGGTCGATCACGCCGACGGTGGTCCCTGTTAGCTTGAACCGAACGACCGGCGGGGGTCCGGCGCAGAAATGGGTATCGACACTGGAGGTTGGATGCTTGGTCCGTATCGGGTTCTCGATCTGACAGACGAGCGGGGCTGGCTGGCCGGTTTCCTGCTGGCCCAGCTCGGAGCGGATGTCGTGCTGGTCGAGCCGCCGGGGGGCCGCCCCCGGGGTCATCGCCACCGGGCCTACAACCGGGGGAAGCGATCCGTCGTCGTGGCGGACGAGGAGGCTCTTGCCGCCCTCGGCGCCGATGCCGACATCGTGCTGCACAACGACGGCCTCCCGTTCGAGGTGGATCTCGACGGGCTGCGCTCGGCGAACGAAGGGCTGATCACCGTCCACGTCACCCCATGGGGTGAGACCGGTCCGAAGGCGGACTGGCGGGCCACGGACCTGACGTTGTTCGCCTCGTCCGGCCAGCTGTCGGTCACCGGCGACAGCGACCGCCCACCGGTTCGCATCAGCGTGCCCCAGGCCTGGCTCCACGCCGCATGCCAGGCGGCGGTGGCGGCCCTCGTGGCGCTCGAGCACCGGGCCAGGACCGGCGCCGGCCAGCACGTCGACCTCTCGACCCAGCAGGCCGTGTGCGAGACCGCCCTGTCGGCGATCCTCTACGCACCGGCCGGCCTGGAGGAGGTGGCACGGGAGGCAGGCGGTGTCCGCGTCGGCTCGCTGCTGCTGCGGACGATCTATCCCTGCAAGGACGGACACGTCGTCATCACCGTCTCCTTCGGCCCGATGATCGGCCCGATGTTCCGTCGGTTCATGGCCTGGGTCCACGAGGAGGGGTTCTGCGATCGGGCCACCCTCGAAAAGAACTGGGTCGACTTCGCCCTGCAGCTCCAGACCGGCGAGGAGACGGTGGAGGAGATCGAGCGGGTGATGGACTGCATCGCCGAGTTCGCCAAGACCAAGACCAAGGCCGAGATCCAGGAGCGAGGGCTGCGGGACAGCCTGCTGGTGTGCCCGGTGAACGACCTCCAGGACGTGCTCGACAGCCCCCAGCTCGCCGATCGGCGCTTCTGGGACGAGCTGGACGGTGCGAGGTATCCCGGTCGCTTCGTCGTGGCCTCGGCCACGCCGCTCACAGTGCTGGCCGCCGCGCCGGACGTCGACCAGCATGCGGGGGACCTGGCCCCCGATCCGAGCGTCGAGGCACTTCGGGCGGCGCAGATGACGGTCCCGGAGGGGTCTCGGTCGGACAGGCCACTGGCCGGACTGCACGTCGTCGACCTGTCCTGGGTGGCGGCGGCCCCGCTGGCCACCAAGATCCTGGCCCACTGGGGGGCCACCGTGATCCGGGTCGAGAGCCAGAACCGGCCCTGCCTGCTCCGGGGGGCGCTCGGCCACCGGGACGACGTCCCCGAGCAGGAGAACGCCATCGCCTGGCACTCGACGAACGCCAACAAGTACACGGTGGCGCTCGATCTGGCCAAGCAGGAGGCCCGGGACGTGGTGCGAGATCTCGCCGCCTGGGCCGACGTGGTGACCGAGTCGTTCACCCCCGGCACGATGGCGGCGTGGGGCCTCGGCTACGACGACCTTCGGGTGGTCAACCCCGACCTGATCATGCTGTCGAGCTGCGTGATGGGCCAGACCGGTCCCTACCGGGACTTCGCCGGGTTCGGCAACATGGCGGCCTCGGTCGCCGGGTTCTTCGACATCACCGGCTGGCCGGACCGGGGTCCGGCCGGGCCGTACCTGGCATACACCGACTACTGCGCCCCCCGGTTCACGGTGTGCGCACTGCTGGCGGCGGTCGACCACCATCGGCGGACGGGTGAAGGCCAGTACCTCGACCTGTCGCAGATGGAGAGCGCGGTCCACCTGCTGGCCCCGGCCCTGCTCGAGCTGCAGGAGACCGGTCGCAAGCGGACGCGCCGGGGCAACGAGGACGACCACCTGGTACCCCACGGGGTCTACCCCACCTTCGGCGACGACCAGTGGATCGCCATCGCCGTCGAGGACGACGAGCAGTGGCGGTCGCTGGCCGTCGAGATGCGGCGGGCCGACCTGGGCGATCTCGATCTCGACAGCCGCAGGGCCCGCCGCTCGGAGCTGGACGACATCGTCGGCCGGTGGACCTCCGGCCAGAACGGCCCCGGCCTGACCTATCGGCTCCAGGCCCACGGTGTCGCCGCCCACCACGTGCAGAACTCCGGTGGCTGCATCGACGACCCGCAGCTGGCGCACCGCAACCACTTCCAGTGGCTGCCCCACCGGCTCGTCCGCCGGGCCGTGGTGGACGGCGTGCCCTACCGGTTGTCGGCGGCCCACAACGGATTCGAGTGGGCGGGACCGACCTACGGTGAGCACCTCTCCGAGGTGCTGGGCGACCTGCTCGGCTACGACGCAGACCGAATCGCCGAGCTGGCCATCGCCGAGGCACTGGAGTGATCGCGGCCCCCGATCCCCACCGGTGGATCGACGCCGTCCATTGGAGCTCGGTCGGCGATCGGTCATAGGCTGGCGCCGTGTCCACCGAGCCGAGCTCCTACCAGAACGTCACGATCAGCCACGACGGCGACATCGCGGTCGTCACGTTCGATCGACGAGGCCGCCTGAACGCGTTCGATCAGACGACGATCCTGGAGCTCACCGACGTCGCCCGCAGGTTCCAGGACGACCTGTCGACGAGGGCGGTCGTGCTGACCGGGGCCCCTAACGCGTTCTCGGCCGGGATCGATCTGAAGGACGGGGCGACCTGGGAGGAGCTCGACGACGACGTCGCCCTCCGGTCGAGGTTCTACCGCGGCGTCCGACTGTGCCAGGCCTGGGAGGACATGCCCCAGATCACCGTCGCCGCCATGGAGGGCCTGGCGGTCGGCGCCGGCTGCGCGATCGCCCTGGCCTGCGACTGGCGGGTCCTGGCCGCCGACGCCTACCTCTACGTACCGGAGGTCAAGATCGGTCTCAACCTCCAGTGGGGGGCGCTGCCCCGGCTCGTGACCCTCGTCGGCCCGGCCAGGGCGAAGCGCATCGTCCTGCTGTGCGAGAAGATGGGCCCTGACCAGGCGCTCGACTGGGGACTGATCGACGAGATAGCGGAACCCGGGCAGGCGGCCGCCGTGGCCGGCGAGCTGGCCCGGTCCGCTGCGGCGATGCCAGCGGCCACGACCCGCATGGTCAAGGAGGCGGTCAACGCGACAGCCAATGCGCTGCACCGGGCGACCTCGTTCGCCGACGCCGACCAGAGCGCGCTGACGAGGACCTTCGGCGACGCGGTGGCGGCCCGGCACCGGTTCGCCGAGGGTGACGCCCGAGCCGACTGAGCCCCCCGGCTTGCGGGACGGGCCGGAACTGTGATCCCCTCGGGACCGTGAGTCCACAGATCGACGACGTGCTCGCGCTCCGCCGAAGCGGCGGGGCCATCATCCTGATGACCTACCGGGGCGACTGGTGACCGTTCTGCTGCGCCCAGCTCGTGCGGCTGGCAACGAACCGGGACCGGATACACGGCGCCGGGGCCGAGGTGATCGCGATCTCCGTCGACGACGAGGTCCGGCAGGCCGGGATGCGGGATCGGTGGGGACTGTCGTTCGCCCGCCTCGTCAGCGACCCCGGCGGTGAGCGGTTCCTCGGTCCGCTCGGCCTGTTCGACCCCGAGGAGCGGGACGGCATCGCACTGCCGGCGATCCTCGTGATCGACCCTGACGGCAACGAGGTCTACCGGTACGAGGGTCGCGACTTCGCAGACCGCACCACCGACGACGACGTCTACAAGGCACTCGACGGGTTGGGGCTGGAGGCCATCGACCCATCGCCCTGGGATCCCCGGATCGACGTGCCGTCGGAGCTGCGGGGGTTCTTCCGACCATCGGACTTCGGCCCCTACTTCCGGGGCACCAGGTCCGGCGCGACCGCCATCGGCATGCGGTTGCCGTCGAAGGAGACCGCAGCGGTGGCCAGAGAGCACAGGCAGATGGCGCAGGCCAGCCTCGACGCCTGGGAGGTCCACGAGCCGACCCTGGGCTGAGCCTCCGCCCGACTGTTGCTACATGCCCATCCCGTCCATGGGCATGACTGCATTCGGGTCGAGACCAGGCGCCAGCTCGGGGACGAAGACGACGGCGATCGCACAGCCGATGGCCGCGACGCCGACCGCCCGGGCGAACTGCTCGCCGTGCCGCCATACCTTCTCGACGGCGATGATGACCGCCAGGCCGACCATGGCGGCCAGGTTCATCACGCCGAACGCCACCATGAGGACCATCAGGGCCCAGCAGCAGCCCAAGCAGAACCAGCCGTGGCTGGCGCCCGCCCGCAGATCGCGCAGCGGGCCACGGAACCCCAGGTAGTGGACGAGGTGACCGATCGGTGTCCGGCAGTGACTCAGGCAGCGGTACTTCAGGGGGCTGAGCTGGTAGGCGCCGACCGTGGCGAACGTAGCCACCGCCACCACCCGGGCCGCGGTCTCGTTGCGGCCGGCCACGGTCCCGAACCAGTCGGCCAGCAGGAACGCCGCCAGCCCGACCGCAGCCCAGACGCCGAGGTAGCCGGCCGCCAGGGCCGAGAGCCGGAGCGGGCGGTGGTCGATCACCGTCCGCTGGTAGACACCGATGAATGGCCCGACCGACGGCAGCATCATCGCCGTCATCATCAGGGACCACATCGTGGTGAAGGCCAGAGCGCTCATCCCCATCGTCCCCGGCACGGCGCCCATGTCGGCCGATCGTGCCCAGGCCACCGTCCCGATCCAGGCTGCCACCGACGCGACGAGCAGGACGAGCGTCGTGTGGGTGAACGGTTGCCGGGCGGCAACCGTCGACCCCGCCATCAGGCGGCCCAGGAGAACCGGTTGGCGAAACCGGAGAGACCGTCCCCGGACCAGTCGATGCCGAAGACCGAGTTCTCGACCTGATCGGCCACCGCCACCTCCAGGGTGGGGCCGGCCGGATGGCTGACGATGTTCGTCAGCTCGATCGGGTCGCCGTCCGGCGTCGTCTCCTTGGCCAGCGTGAAGTCGAGCGCATCGCCGACGACGATGTGATGGTTCGACCCCTCGTGCTCCACGCTGACCGGGAGCCGCTCGACACCGACGAAGTCGCTGATGAGTGGGGCGAAGCCGCCCATCGGTCCCCCAGCCGCACCGGAGAACACCTGGGTCAGGCCCTCGGCCTGCTCGTCGGATGCGTCCGATCCGATGATCAACCCCGCCTTGAAGTTGCCCTCCAGCATCTGGCGGGGCGTCTGCATCACCACGACGCACGTGGTGCCGGCCACGTCGACCCCGTCGACGTCGCCCCGCTCCACCTCGAAGAGCAACGCCACCCGGCAGTCGTCGTTGGTGGCTGCTCTGGTCAGGTTCGACCACGTGCACGGGCAAACCGCGTCGCACGAGCAGTTCTCGTAGTACATGCCCTCGACCGACCAGGCCATGTTCCCCCCTTTGGATCGCCTACATGAGCCAGTAGACCGGCTCGTCGAAAACGTGTCAAGGGTCCGACGACGGCCCGAGGTCCGGAGATCGGGTCCGATCGGCTCGTGCTAGGTTGCTGCGGTGCAGCCCGATCCAGGGGACCTCCTCACCGGCCCGATCGAGGTCGTCGGTTGCCATGCTGCGGGCGAGGTCGGCGACGTCATCGTGTCCGGTGTCGACCCGCCGCCTGGTGAGACGATCTGGCAGCAGTCCCGCTGGATCGCCGCCGACCGACGGCTCCGCCAGCTGATGCTGAACGAGCCGCGGGGCGGCCTGTTCCGCCACGTCAATCTGCTGGTGCCGCCAGTCGACCCGACGGCCGACATCGGCTTCATCATCATGGAGCCGGAGGACACGCCACCGATGTCCGGTTCCAACGCGATCTGCGTGGCCACAGTGGTGCTCGAGACGGGCATCGTGGCGATGACCGATCCGGTCACCACGATCAGGCTCGAGGCGCCGGCCGGGGTGGTGGAGGCCACCGCCCGTTGCCACGAAGGCAAGGTGGTCGAGGTGACGATTCGCAACGTGCCGGCCTTCGTCTCGGAGCTCGATGCCAGCATCGACCTGCCGGGCGTCGGCCGGATACGGGTCGACACCGCTTTCGGTGGCGACAGCTTCGTGATGGTCGATGCCGCCGATCTCGACGCCGTCATCCGACCGGAGCGGGGCCGGGAGCTGGCCGGGCTCGGGGGGCAGCTCACCAGGGCGGCCAACGAGCAGCTGCGCTTCTCCCACCCCGGCGCCGACTGGGACCACATCTCGTTCTGTCAGATCGCCGGCCCGCTGGAACGCTCCCCGGACGGCGACCTGACGATGACCAACACCGTCGTCATCGAGCCGGGCAAGCTGGATCGATCGCCGACGGGGACGGGGCTGTCGGCTCGCATGGCCGTGCTCCGTGCCCGGGGCGACATGGCGGTCGGGGACCGGCTGATCATGCGGTCGGTGATCGGTAGTGAGTTCGTCGGCACCATCGAGGACGACACCACGGTCGCTGGCATTCCGGCCATCGTGCCGCTGATCTCGGGCCGGGCGTGGCGGACCGGCCACTTCTCGTACCTGGTCGATCCGACCGACCCGTGGCCGCTCGGCTATCGGGTCACCGACACCTGGCCGGCCAGGTCCTGAGCGTCCCTGCGTCTCGCTCGTCGTGGACGCCGGCTCGTCGGGCCGGTACGTTGTCCGTCATGTCGGCGCCCAGGATGACCATGATCGGGGTCGGCAACCTGATGGAGGTGATCTGGCCGGTCATCAGCCGGGTCGTCGGTGGCGAGGACGTCGCTTCCCGACTGATCGGCGTGACCGCAGACGAGGCCGACATCGACCGCAAGCGGGCGCACTTCGGCTTCGAGATGGTGCTCGACGACAACCTCGACGCCCTCCGGCGCAACCACCCGGACATCATCATGTTCTCGCCTCCTCCCCCGGTGGCCCCCGGCCTGATCCACTCTGCTCTCGTGCCGTACTACGAGGAGCGCCGGGCCGAGGGCGGGCCGCTCCCCGAGCTGATCGCGTTCCCCCCGGTCCCGACCGGCTCGGTCTACCTGGACGCCCTCGGGGCCGATGTGGCAGTGGTCAACATGATCCCCAACAACGTGACGTCGATCGCCGGGCAGCCGGTCGACGACGAGGGCTTCTACGTCTGCAGCTTCGCCGCTCCTTGGCCGGCCGATCGGGTGGCCGCCCTCCAGGAGCTGTTCGCCGGGCAGGGATCGTACGTGGAGCTCGAGGCCGACCAGATCGTGCCGATGCTGGGAGGGGCGTGCACGGTCTCGTCGCTGTGGTACGCGGTCCCCGCCGTCGCCGATCTCGTTGGGGCGGACCACAACCGGGTCGGCAGCTTCCTCCGGTCGCGACTGAGCCCGGACCGAGGCTCCGGCGACGAGGGACCCGGCGGTGAGCCGCCCCGAGCCGATCTCCTGGCCGCCATGATCCGGGGGTGGCACGACGGCGTGAGCCGGTACTACGGCGAGACCGACATCGATCCGGCGGCGGCCAGGATCCTGGTCGATCGCGGTTTCGACCTGACCCTCCACACCACGGCCGCCGAGCCGCGGGAGGTGCTGACCGACCTGGCCGTCGGGGCTGCCACGAAGGGTGGCGTGCTCGAGCGGGCGATCCGCTGTGTCGACGAGGAGCTGCTACCGGCGATCGAGGCAGGACTCGGCGACGGCGGGAGCGACCACTGGCGGGCCGACTTCACCGAGCTCGTCACCGCCGCCGCCCACACCGTCCGACGACACGGGTCCACGCTGGCCGACTGAGCTCGAGGTCTTCGGCGCACCTCCTCAGCTGTCGTGCTCGCGGGGCACGACGAACAGCGCCTCGGCATCGGCCACCGTCGTGCCGTCGGTGCTGGCCGTTCCAGTCAGGAACAACTTGCGCCCGTCACGACCGGTCACGGTGGCTCGTAGGTCGAGTGGCTGGCCCAGCGGGACCGGGGCCCGGTAGTCGACCCTGAGCCAGGCGGTGTAGGCCGGGATGACGTCCATCCACAGCGCGAACCCCATGACCTCGTCGAACAGTGAGGCCACGATCCCCCCGTGGGCTCGCCCCGGCAGGCCCTCGTGGGCCGGTCCCAGCACCACGCTGGCCACCGCGGCGTCGCCGTGGCGGTGGCTGCGGATTCCGGTGCCGGTGGGGTGGGCGGTGCCGGCCACCATGCAGTCCGGCCAGCAGCTCAGCTCGCCTCCCTCGGCCACCGGCTCGGTGTAGCGCAGGATCTGGGCGGGTGGACGGACCCGCCGCTCACCGCACTCGAGTCGGTCGGCCAGCCCACCGGCGACCGCGGCCACCTCGGCCAGCGTCGCCTCGCTGCCGCCGTACCCGACGAGCCCGTTGACCAGCCTCCGGATCGCGGCCGCGGCGTCGAGCCGGGCCCGGCTCGGTTCGTCGTGCGCACCCATCGATCGCCGGCTGATCCGTCGGTCAGGTCAGAACGACCGGGACGTCGCGGGGTCCCCTGACCTGAGCCCCACCCCATCGGACCTCGCTGCCCGGGGCCAGCGAGAACCGGGGGAAGCGGTCGAGCCACGATTCCAGGGCGACCCGCATCTCCATCCTGGCCACGTTCGATCCCAGGCACCGGTGGATGCCGATCCCGAAGGCGAAGTGGCGGTTCTGCTCCCGGTCGAGGAGCACCTCGTCCGGACGGTCGAACTTCTCCGGGTCGCGGTTGCCGGCCGGGAAGTTCAGCAGCACCCGGTCCCCGACGTGCATCGGGCAGCCGTTGACCTCGGTATCGGCCACGACCTCCCTGGCCATCGTCACCGGGGCGTAGGCCCGGAGGAACTCCTCGACCGCGCCCGCCATCAGGTCCGGCTCGGCCACCAGCCGGTCGCGGTCGCCTGGCGTGACCGCCAGGTGCCACAGGGCGGCGCCGATGCTCGACCAGGTGGTGTCGATACCGGCCATCAGGAGCAGGAAGCAGGTGCCCAGGATGTGCTTCTCGGTGAGCGGGCCGCCGTCGAGCTCGGCGTCGAGCAGGAAGCTGATCAGGTCGTCCGATCGCTCTGTCCTGCGGCGGGCGACCTCCTCGCCGAAGTAGGCCAGGATCTCACGGATGGCCGTCCGGGTGATCTCCGGGTCCGCCGCCCCCTCCTGGAATATCCTCACCGCCCAGTCGGTGAAGCGGGCTTCCTCCTCCTCGGGGATCCCGAGCATGTGGGCGATGACCCTCACCGGTATGTGCTGGGCGTAGTCGCCGGCGGCATCGGCCACCGCGAGCGGATCCCCGGCGGCTCGGGCCTCGATCGCGTCGAGCAGCTCCTCGCAGATCGAACGGGTCTTCTTCTCGAGCTTGGCCACCTCCTTCGGGCTGAAGAAGGGCAGCAGGAGCCGGCGGGCGGCGGTGTGGAACGGCGGGTCCGAGGTGATCGGCGGGGCGACCAGCGTGGTCGCCCCCTCGGGGCTCGGCAGCACGGACGTGTCCCGGGACGAGAAGTGGTCGGTGTCGTAGGCGATGGCGGCCACGTCGTCGTACCGGGTCGGGAGGAAGGCCCCGCCCCGTCGCTCGGTGTGGGCGATCGGGCAGCGTTGCCGCAGATCGTCCCAGATCTCGTAGGGGTTGGCCTCGTACGCAGGGTCACCTATGTCGAAGTCGGTGGCCCAATCGGTTACCGGTTGTCGAGCCATGCTCAAGAATCTAGGCCATGGCGCACCGGTAGCGACAGTTGCCGCTCACGGTCGGTGCGATGGGAGCCTGACGATCATCGATGTCACGCCGTTCCCGGTTGCTCATCGACCGCGCTGACGACGAGGGATCGGGTGTTGACGTGGCCGGTCTCCCAGCCGCCGACAACCGCAGCCAGATCGTCGATCTCCCAGCGCCCGTCGGTCCTGGCCACGTCGGCCGGCGTCCACTCGAGGTAGCGGGCCACCCGGTTCCCGCCGATCCAGTACACCTGGGCGGTGGCCGGGCAGTCCTCGGTGCACAGCCACGCCACGAGCGGTGAGACGTTGGCCGGGTCCCAACGATCGAAGGCGCCGTCCTCCGGCTCTGCGATGCGCTCCCCGAGGCCCGGCGTCGACAGCGTCATGCGCGTCCTGGCCGACGGTGCGATGGCGTTGACCCGGACCCCGTACCGGCCGAGCTCCCTGGCTCCGATGATCGACAGCGTGGCGATCGCCGACTTGGCCGGGCCGTAGTTTCCCTGGCCAGGGTTCGAGTGCAGGCCCGAGGTCGAGGAGGTGTTCACCACCGACGCCCGCACGCTCGCTCCTGCCTTGGCCT
>JAHELU010000250.1:0-585 GCA_024644005.1 Acidimicrobiales bacterium
AGGGCACCGCCACCACCTTCTACTCGGAGAACCCGGGCAAGCCGCTCGGTCACCACTGGGACGCCGACCCCGCCAACCCCGGCGACTACGACCTTAACATCACCAGCGAGCGCATGGTCGGGACGCTGACGGAGCTCGGTCTGGAGCCCCATCCGACCTACGGCGTGTTCCGGACCAGGCACATCAACGGGACGTTCCCCGCCCTCGACGAGTTCCGGGAGCGGTGGACGAGGATCCTCGGCAGGGACGTGAACTTCGTTGGCTACCCTGAGCCGACCGGACGGGACGTCACCGAGTACATCCTGGTGGGGGAGCGATGAGTAGCGACTACTACACGGCAACGGTCGACACCACCCTCGAGCGGGACGAGATCTACGAGCTCGTTCGCGCTGCCCTGCCGGCGCTGCGGTGGCGGCGGGGGGAGAGCGAGGCCCAGGGTGCGGTGACCGTGACCGGGCTCGCCGAGCTCGGCGGTTCGGTGCGGTTCTGGCTCGACGACGACGTGATCGGGCAGGTCTCGGTGGAGCTGTCGCTGCGCTCGGCCACCGCCGATGGCGACGGTGGCACGGGCTGGCAGGACCGGTT
>JAHELU010000250.1:595-4931 GCA_024644005.1 Acidimicrobiales bacterium
AGGACGCTGCGCGACGAGGTCCTGCCGCAGCTGGGCACGGTCGTCGACTGGCGTCCGGCGCCGGCCGATCGAGTGGGCGGGGGACTGGCGTCGCTACCGGTCCATCGGCGGGCCGGTGACGGCCCGTACTTCGAGAACGAGGTGGCCGATCGCTGGCCGGAGAACTGGTGGGGCATGTGGGGCTTCGCACTCCAGCGACTGAGCATGCCGGTGGAGCGGTCGGCGGTCGAGGCGTTCCGGGACGACACCGCACCGGCCGAGCTGCGTAGCGCCGTCACGTCGTACCTCCTGGCCGCGCCGTCGGCCGTGGCAGCCCAGGAACCGGCCAAGCCGTGCGACTGGTGCGACGAGATGGTCCACAAGAGCGCCTACAGGTGGGACGGCGAGTGGCTGTGGCCCGAGGACCTGGCCCACCTCGTCGAGCGTCACGGGTTCGTGGTGCCCAACCGCTTCGTCGACCGGATCCGGTCCCTGGGATCACCACCGCAGCAGCTCGAGGTGGACCCCGCCGCCCTGCCGTTCCCCGAGCCGTCGCCGTGACCGCAGGGGATCCAGTCGATCCCGCCGTCTACCGTGGATCCAGTCGATCCTGTGTACCGGGGGATCCAGTCGATCCTCTATTCGATCCCGTGTACCGGGGACTCATTCGATCCCGTGCTCCAGGGCGTAGCGAACCAGCTCCTGCTTGCGGTTGAGGTGCAGCTTGCCCAGGATGTTGCGGACGTGGTTCTCCACCGTCTTCGGTGAGATGAACAGCTCCTCGCCGATCTCTTTGTAGGTGTGGCCCCTCGCCACGTACTGCAGCACCTCCCGCTCCCGCTCCGACAGCGGCTGGACCCCACCGGCCTCCTTGCTCATCCGGCGGAACTCGCCGAGCACCAGGCTGGCCAGCTGGGGTGAGAACACCGGCTCGCCGTGGGCCGCCTTCCACAGTGCGTCCCGGAGCTCGGCCGGCGGCGTCGACTTGACCAGATAGCCGGACGCCCCCGCCGCCACGGCGTCGAGGAGGTCGCGCTCGGCCTCCGACACGGTCAGCATCACGATGTTGGTTCGCTCGCCGCACTCCTTGGCCACCTTCAAGCCGCCACCATCGGGCATGTTGAGGTCGCACACCACCAGATCGGGGCTGGTCCGGGTGATGACCTCGATGGCCTCGGTCGCATTGCCGGCCTCACCGACCACCCGGAAGTTCCCCCCGAGGTCGGCTCGGACCCCCGACCGCCAGATCGGATGGTCGTCGGCCAGGACCACGGTCACGTGGCTCTTCCAGCCGCTGTCGCCGGGAGGTCGGCCCCCGGCTTCGGCTGCTCCGCCGTCCTCGCTGTCTGCTCCGGTGCCGTCACGGCCCTCGGTGGTCACACCCACATCCTAATTTCGGCACCCCGACCGGGTCTGCCATCGATCTCGACCCTGCCGCCGAGCTCGACGACACGGCCCCGGATCGACCGGCTCAGCCCCTGGCCGCCGTCCGACCCCGCGCCGTCGGATCCCGCATGGTCGAGCACTGCGTGGTCGAACTGAGTGTCGTCGAATCCCGACCCGTCGTCCTTGACCGAGACGAAGACGGTGGGGGACGGCTCGCTGCCACCGGTCAGGGTCTCTCGCAGCCGGGCTCCGGGGCCCACGTCGTCGGCCGGCTCGGCGTAGACGGTTGCCTTGTCGGCGCCGCCGTGCTTCGACGCGTTGGTCAGCGCCTCGCCGACGGCGCCGCAGATGGCGTGGATGGTCCGGTCGTCGCCGGTCGGCAGATCGGGCGCCGTGACCACGTCGACCCGCAGGCCATGCCGCTGCTCCGCCCGCCTCGCCGCTGCTCGCAGTCCCGAGGCGAGGTCGGTGGCCGGCGGCGATGCGCCGAAGAGGTACTCACGCAGCTCGAGCTCCTGGTTCCTGGCCAACTCGACGAGCTCCTGGTCGTCACTGCGGCGCTGGATGATGGCCAGCGTCTGCAGCACGCCGTCGTGCAGCGTCCTGGCCACCTCCTCCCTGGCCCGGAAGGCGGAGATCGACCGATCGGCGGCCTCGAGCTTCTTGAGCACGTAACCGGCGGTCCAACCGGCGACGCCGAGCAGGACCCAGCTCGCCACCCTCGCCAGCGAGTAGTAGCCGTCGCTCTCGGTCGCGAAGGGGAGCCAACCGACGTAACGGGCCAGGCCGAGACCGCAACCGGCGATCACCGCCGGCCGCTGACCGGCGGCGATGGCCGCGGCGAACACCCCGGCCACGACCCACACCGACGGCAGGGCCTGGGCGTGATCGGCGAACCCGTAGACCCAGACGTCGGCCAGGAGCAGCCCGGCCGCCAGGAACAGCTCGATCAGCACCGGCGGGGGCGTGAGCAACGAGTCGGGGTCGCGTCGGTAGAGGACGGTCAATGCGACGTTCATGGCCAGGACCAGACCGACGAGCACGAAGCCGGCGGCCGGTCGAGCCACCGTGTCTTCGCCGACGTCGCGGACGTTGCGCTGATACACCTCCCAGCCGTAGACGAGGGCCACCCAGCCGAAGGTGAGCCAGCGATAGACGAGCAGCCCCCTGAGCAGGCCCTGTCGCGTCGGCGGGGAGAGCCTGGCGTTGTGGAACTGACCGATGAGGGGGAGCGCCGTACGGGGACGGCCGCTCGGACCGGGACTCAGGGGCCGGACGCGCACAGCAGCGCCGGGTCCCCGTGGTAGGCCAGGATCGTTCCGCTGCCGAGGCAGATCGGCTCGGTTGCGCTCGCCCGCCTGACGTCGGTGTCCTCGCCGTCGCCCGCCAGCCTCGCTGCGAAGAGGCCGAGCAGACCGGGACCGGCTGTCTCGATTCGTTCCACCCGCCAGGTCTGGTCACCGTCGAGCCCGGCCGCGACGGCCGCCCGTCGGTAGCTCTCGTCACGGCTCGAGATGCCGTCGATCAACCCGTTCGCCAGCGCCTGCTGCTCGCCGAAGATCAGCGCCCCCAGCTCCTTCTCGATCTCCGCTTCGGGGATGTCCCTGCCCTCGCTCACGTGGCTGACGAAGTCGGCGTAGGCGTCGTCGAGAAGTTCCTGGAGCACTGCCCGCTCCTCGTCGGTGAGGGAGCGGTAGGGGTTTCCGAGGTCCTTGCTCCGGCCGGCCGTCAGGTACTCGACCTCGATCCCGTTCTCGGTGGTGACCCCGCCGCTGAGCAGGCCCCCGTCGATCGCGGTGACGTCGTTGTAGCGGGTGAACGGGCCGAAGATCACGCCGATGCTGCCGATCAGCGTGCCCGTGTCGGCATAGATCTCGTCCGCCCCGGCCATGGCGTACACGCCGCCCGAGGCGGAGAGGCCGGAGACGAAGGCCACCACCGGCTTACCGGTCTCGCTCTTGTAGGCCGCAACCCCGTCGGCGATGGCCTTCGACCCGAAGATGGTGCCGCCCGGGCTGTCGATCTCGAGCACGATGCCGTCGACGGCGTCGTCGTCGGCCAGCTCGTCCAGCTTCTCCTGGATCGTGTAGCCGTAGGTGATGTCGATCGGAGCGAACAGGCCGCCGCCGGCGCCCCGGTCCTCACCGAGGATCAGCCCGGAGACCGGGACCGCCACCAGGTTGATGTCTGCATCCGACTCGCCGGCAACGAACGTCCGTGGTGCCGGCGGTGCGCCCAGACCGGCCGCACCGCCGATGCCGGCGATCAAGGCGATCAGGAGAAACGGGATCAGGAGCAGGCCGCCGCCCAGGATGACGAGCGCGGTGAGCGCCTTGACGGCGGTCCGGCCGATGGCCGAGCCGATCGTCTCCTTCGGGACCAGCTCGGCGATCGGGAGCGGGCCGTTGTACCACGCGCTGCCGGCAACCCTCGAGCCCGGCTGGGGCGCGGGGGAGGCGCTCGGACCCGTCGGGCTCGGTGGCGGCGGTTGACCTGGGCCGACGGGCGGCTCGTTCGCCATCAGGCCGCCTTCGCTGCGCTCACCGAGTCGAGGAGGTGCTGGGCGGTGTTGGCCATCGCCCTCGCAGCCTCGTTCCGGGAAACGGCGAGGACACGGCTCTGGGCCTTGGCGACGAATCCCTCGGCCGCAGCGAAGGCCGAGTCGATGCCGGGCCCGGTCCTGACGCACTCGATCGCCGCGTGGCGATCGGCCTCGGTCAGCCCGTCCTTCAGGAGCTCCCGGAGCGGGCCACCGGCGGGCGAGGCGAGGGTGTGGATCACCGGCAGGGAGTAGACCCCTTCCAGCATGTCCTTGCCCGCGGGCTTCCCGAGCTGCTCGTCGGTTGCGATGACGTCGAGGATGTCGTCGATCACCTGGAAGGCCATGCCGTAGAGGCGACCGAACTCGGTCAGCCGCTCGGTCACCGGGCGATCGAAGCCGGCGACGATCCCACCGATGCGGGTGGCGGCG
>JAHELU010000077.1 GCA_024644005.1 Acidimicrobiales bacterium
CCCGGACTCGTTTCCGTACATCTGGGCCGTGTCGATGTGGCGATAGCCGATCTCCAGTGCCGCCCCGACCGACTCCTCGGCCTGCTCGGCGTCCAGCTGCCAGGTGCCGAGGCCGAGCCGGGGGATGCGGATCCCACGACCGACGACCACCGGGTAGTCGGTGAATCGCTCGTCGGATGAGTGGTCGAGTCTGTTGCGGGGCCGGCCCGCCTCCGTCACCAGGAGGTCGATCGGGTTGTCGGCGTGCGTCTCGGCTGTGTCGGACATGGAGCTCCTTCGTCGGAGGGGCAGGCCGGTCTCGGTCGTTCCCCACCACAGGAGGTGCCCACCGGGACCCACCGGTAAACATCGGCGGCGACGCCGTGTCGATGGGGGACCAGGGACCAAGTGCCCTAGGGGTGACCCGTGCCGAGATTCAGACTGAGCGGAGACGATGTACCGACATCCGCCCCCGCCCGTCACGACTGAAGGTGAACATGTCAGCAGCAACCGATCGAGAGAACCGGCCTTCGGTCCCCGCCGATCGATCGACGGTACCGAACCCCGACACCGACGATGACGACGTCCTACCCGAGCTCGTCACGGACCAGACGATAGAGCTCCTCCTCAGAGGAGCCAAGGGACTGGTCATCGTGGTCAACGTCGTGGTCATGATCACGTTCGTCATGCTGTCCCTCGGGTTCTTCCTCCACCTGGTCGGGGCCAGCCCGGAGGCGGCGTTCGTCGATTGGGTGTACCGCAACACCGAGCGGGCGATGCAACCGTTCCGAGGCATGTTCCCCGTTCAGACGATCGACGACCGGTCGGTCTTCGACGCGTCGCTCCTGTTCGCCGC
The DNA here is from genome assembly GCA_024644005.1 of Acidimicrobiales bacterium. Classification (GTDB taxonomy): domain Bacteria; phylum Actinomycetota; class Acidimicrobiia; order Acidimicrobiales; family SZUA-35; genus JAHELU01. The sequence goes on from JAHELU010000077.1 coordinate 836, forward strand.
CGCCCTCTACGGCTTCGGGGCGATCGCCCTCCACGCAGTCGTCGATTACCTGTCGGCGAGGGTCCGACGCTATCACCGCAGGGCCCAGCGGGCCGCCCTAGAAGAGAGCCGGGCCCGCGCCTCGATGACGCCTCGGGCAACGGAGTCGGAGCTCGGCGAGCCACCCGCTCGACACCCGGCCCCGTCGGACAGCACCAGCGAGTGAGTCGACTCGCAGTCACGGCGGGCTGGCTGGCGCTGACGGCGCTGCTCGCCACGGTGTTGTGGATGGCCCTCGGCGGTTTCGAGACCGACGCTCTCGCCTGGATCGTGCTGCTGGCGGCGACGGTCTCGGCCGGCTTCGTGGCCGGCGTCGTCTGCTGGACCCGGGGCCATCGGATCATCGGCATCGTCGGCCTGGTCGCCCCGGCAGCACCAATCGTCGGACACGTGCTCGCGCTCCTCTACGGACCCGAGGAGTCGTGGGCCCCGACCATCGTCGGCGATCTCCTCGGGCTGGCAGCGGCGCTCGTGTTCTCGTTCGTCGCCGTCGTCGCCGCACTGGTGACCGGGCGGGAGCGGATGCCGAAGGGCATCGATCCGACGATCCTGCTGGTGATCGGGTTCGTGGCGGTGGGGCTGGCCGGTTGCGGCGACGGCGACGACAGCGCCACCGACACCGTGCCGGAGACGGCTGCCCAGACCACGACCGAGACAGCCGCCCCGACCGGCGGCGGCGACGGGGACGACGGGTCGGCGACGGTGGCATCGGTGGCGGCGGCGGCCCAGAAGCTCCTCGATGCCGGTTTGGCCGCCCAGCCCGACCCACCGCCCGGCGTCCTCGGTGCGATCGAGCTGGCATGCCACCGCACGGGTGAGGTAGGGGCCGGCGACCTGTTGGCCTGCGCCGGCACGCCGAGAACCGAGCCCGGCTTCGAGCTCGATGGCGTCGGTGTGCTGTTCGCCGTCCTCGACGACGCCGGAACGGCGGCCTGGGCCACCGGCACCGATCTCCCATCGGACGATCGCGGGCTCGGCCGGCTGATCGAAACGGCGCCATCCGGCTTGTTCTGCCGCGATCTGGTCGACCCCGAGCTCCAGGCCGAGACCGGGTTCTTCGGGGCGACCACCACCACGGCGTCGTTCGGCTACTTCCTGTCGGTCGTGTACTGGTTCGCCGAGGGCCGGCCGGACCGCATGGACGCCGACGGGAACGGCATACCGTGCGAGACGGTTCACGATCCCGACGTCGTGGCCGCCATCTGGAGCGGCGGCCCGATCCCGTGACGATCTGGGCGCCCTCACCGATGCTCGGGACCGCTCAGGCCGGGGACCAGCGCATCAGCCCCTCCTGGCTGCAGGTCGCGACGAGGGTCCCTTCAGGGTCGTAGAACCGGCCGGTGGCCAGACCGCGGGCGCCGGCGGTCGACTCGACCCGCTGGTCGTAGAGCAGCCACTCGTCGGCCCGGGCGGGCTGGCGGAACCACATGGCGTGATCGAGGCTCGCCCCGGTCAAGCGGGCGTCGTGCCACCGGTAGCCGTGGGGCAGCACGACATGGTCGATCAGGGAGGCGTCGGCCAGGTAGGCCAGGCCTGCGTGATGGACGGGCGGATCCTCGGGGAGCTCGTCGGAGAGCCTCATCCACATCAGCTGCGGTCGATCGAGCGGCGGTCCGCCGGCCGGATCCGGTGGGTCGATGTAGCGGATGTCCATCGGCCGGTCCTGGCCGTACCAGTCCGCCGTCTCGACGTCGGGGTGGGCGAGGCAGAACTCGACGTACGTGGTCGTCGTCGCCTCGGGACGCGGCAGCCGGCCGATGTCGATGTCGAGCTCGGGCTGGTACGCGAAGCCCTCCTCCGGCACGTGGAACGACGCCATGACCCGGAAGATCTCCTTGCCCTCCTGGTGGCCGGAGACGCTCCTGGCGGCGAACGAGCGACCGTCCCGCACCCGCTCCACCCGCCACAGGGTCGGCCGAGCGACGTCACCGGCGCGGAGGAACAGGGCGTGGAGCGAGTGGAGCTGGCGGCCGCCGTCGACGGTTCGGGCGGCGGCCATCACCCCCTGGGCCAGCAGCTGGCCGCCGTATGTCACGCCGCTCCGCTCGGGCGACGGCGGGCCGACGTAGTCGTCGCCCGACGAGCCGGCCGCCAGGTCGATCACGTCGAGGAAGCCCATTCGATCGCTCCGAGTCACCCGAGCAAGTGTCGCCGACCGGTCGGCGGCCAGGCAAGCAGCCGGCACGTCCCGCTACATTCGTCCCGTGAACCTCACCGTCACCCTCACCCGGAAGCTCACCCGGAACCTCACCGGGAACGCGTGCTGATGCCGACCGCAGTGGTCACCGGCGCCGGCGGAGGGCTCGGCAGGGCCATCGCCGGTCGACTGGCTCGGGACGGTCATGCGGTGGCCGTGTTCGACATCGACGGCGCCGGAGCCCAGGCGACCTGCGACGGCATAGGCGACGAGGGCGGCTCGGCCCGAGCCTATGTGGTCGACCTGCGCGACGTCAGCGCCATCGACACGGCGATGCGGGATGCCGACGCCGCCCTCGGGCCCGTCCAGGTCCTCGTCAACAACGCAGCGATCTTCCCCGCCGGACCCGTCCTCGACGTGACCGCCGGTGACTACGACGACGTCATCGCCGTCAACCAGCGGGCCTACTTCTTCGCCGCCCAGGCCGCGGCCAGGCTGATGCGGACCGCAGGGCGGGGCGGGGCCATCGTCAACATCGGTTCGATCACCCAGCACGGCGGCTGGTCGGAGCTCGTCCCCTATGCCGTCACCAAGGGGGCGGCGGCGGCGCTCACCCGGGCCTTGGCCACCGAGCTCGGTCCGTTCGAGATCCGGGTCAACTGCGTGGCTCCCGGGGCCTTTCCGACCAGGGCCGAGGAGATGCAGGGCGACCTCGAGGCCTACTCGAAGCGGATCATCGACTCGCAGGCCCTGAAGCGCCGGGGCGAGCTCGACGACGTCGCCGCCGCCGTCTCGTTCCTCGCCGGTCCGGAGTCCTCGTTCATCACGGGCCAGACCCTCAACGTCGACGGCGGCTGGATCATGGCCTGAGACGCCCGGGGCCTGGTGTGCGGACCAGATCTCGATGCGGTGTCAGCGGGCCACCTCGCCAATGACCAGCTGCGGGGCGACATTCGTGTAGTTGGGCACATCGCCCATGATCTTGGCGCCGTGCTCGGCCATCGCCGCGTCGAACGCCTCTCGACTGTCGACGGTGGCCCAACCGATTGCCTGCCACGGACCGGCCTCGACCGCCGAGGCGCCCCAGCCCTGGCAGGCGTCGCCGATAGCCTCGGCGAGCATCGGCATGTGGGTCTCGGTGTAGTAGTCGATGTCGAAGGTGGAGTCGTCGTCGGTCCTCGGATACAAGATGTGCACGCTGATCATGAGGCCAGTGTGGCACGAACTCGACCACCCGTGCCCGGGTCGGCGCGTGTTCGCAGCTGTGCTCAGCCCGTGTTGCGGAGCCCGGCTGCGACGCCGTTGACGGTCAGCAGCAGGGCCCGCTGCAGCCGGCCGTCGAGATCGGCACCGTCGGCCCCGGCCGACCTGGAGCGGGCCAGCAGCTCGACTTGGAGCACGTTGATCGGGTCGAGGTAGCTGTCCCGCACCGCCAGCGTGCGCTTCAGCACGGGGAGGTCCTCGAGCAGGTCGCCGCCCTTGAGCCTGGCCAGCGCAGCCCTGGTGCGGTCGTACTCGTCGGTCACCCGGTCGAAGAGGTGGTGCAACGACGGGTCGACGAGGCGAACGACGTAGTGCCGGGCGATGGCCAGGTCGGTCTTGGCCAGCGTCATCTCGACGTTCGAGATGAAAGTTGCGAAGAACGGCCAGTTCGCCAGCATGATGTCGAGCTCGTCGCCGTGCCCGGCGTTGCGGGCCGCCTCCAGGGCGGTGCCGACCCCGAACCACCCCGGGATGATCTGGCGGGACTGGGTCCAGCCGAAGACCCACGGGATGGCCCGGAGGTCGTCGATCCCGGCCGGGCTGGCGCTGCCGGCCGTCGATCGCCGGGCCGGACGCGACCCGATGTTCATCGCCCCCAGCTCCTCGACGGGCGTCGAGGTGCGGAAGTAGTCGACCAGCCCGGGAGCGGAGAGGAAGGCCTGATAGGCGTCGTAGGCCGCCGTCGACATGAGCTCCATCACCCCGTTCCACCGCTCGACGGTGTCCGGATCGTTGCGGCTCTTGCGATGCAGCAGCGTTGCCTCGACGACGGCCGACAGGGCGAGATCGAGGTTGCGCTGGGCCAGGCCCGGGAGGCCGTACTTGTCGGCGATCACCTCACCCTGCTCGGTGATCTTCACCCCACCGGTGACGGCTCCCGGTGGCTGGCTGAGGATGGCGGCATTGGTCGGTCCCCCACCCCGGCCAACCGAGCCGCCCCGGCCGTGGAAGACCACGATGCGGATGCCGGTCTCGGCCGACACCTCGGCGATCGCCCGCAGCGCCTTGTGGATCTCCCACTGGGAGGTGGTGATCCCGCCGTCCTTGTTCGAGTCGGAGTAGCCCACCATCACCTCCTGCACCTCGCCCCGGAGCTCGACCAGCCGGCGGTAGGGCGGTGTGGCCAGCAGGTCCCTGAGGACGGGGCCGATGCGGCGCAGGTCGTCGATGGTCTCGAACAGCGGCACGAAGCCGAGACGAGCCACGCCGCTCGGGATGTCGACCAGGCCGACGTCTCGGGCCAGCACCGCCGGGGCCAGGATGTCGTCGACCCCCCGGGTCATCGACACGATGTAGCTCTCGACGATCTCCTCACCCGCACGGTCCAGCTCGGCTCGGAGGGTCCGCATCAGGGCCAGCGCCGGCGGCGGGTCGGGGCTGGCCGGGGGCCCGAGCGGTCGGCGACTGGCGAGCTCGTCGGTGAGGAGCGCCGTGCGACCGGCCCGGTCGAGGGCGGCGTAGTCGACGCCTATCGAGGCGAACAGGGCCGCGAGGCTCTCGTGGTGCCGCTCCGCGTGCTCCCGGATGTCGAGCGTGGCCAGCCGGAACCCGATGACCGCAAGGGTGCGGCGGACCCGGGCCAGGCGGCCTCGGGCCAGCAGGGCCCCCCGGTTGGCCTCGAGGGAATCGGCCAGCACCGCCAGGTCGGCCTCGAGCTCGGCCGGTGTCCGATAGGCCTCGGCCCCCGGCGGGCTCTCGGCCGCCTGTTGCAGGCGGTGGTGGACGACGCCGAGTCGCTGGCGGTACGGCTCGCCGGCGCTGAGGGTGGTGAAGCGACTGGTCAGTGCAGGGAACCGTCGCCGGTCGTCCTCCAGCTGGGCCGACAGCTCATCGGAGATCTGGGCCACCGCGGTGCCGACCGAGAGCTCGGACGACAGCTCCTCGACCTCGGCGATGAGGATGCGCAGCGCCCGTGCGCGCTGGTGGGCCAGCACTGCGCTGGTGGTGTCCGGGGTGACGTTCGGGTTGCCGTCCCGATCGCCGCCGACCCAGCTACCGAAACGGATCGGCACCCGGCTCGTGGCCAGCGAGCCGCCGATCGCCCGCAGTGTGGCGTCGATGTCGTCGAAGAGCTGGGGCAGGCCATCGGCCACGATCTCGGTCAGGAAGTAGAGGATCGACCGGGCCTCGTCGACCGGGTCCGGCCGTTCCCGCCGCAGCTCGTCCGTCTGCCAGATGGCGTCGATCAGCTCGTCGACCCGCCGATCGATCCTGGCTTCGCCGGCCCGGTCCCCAGCGCAGTCGTCCCGCTCCTCGACGAGGGTCGAGATCTCGGCCAGCTTGTCGAGGATCGAGCGGCGGGACGCCTCGGTCGGATGGGCGGTGAACACCGGGCGGAGGTCGGCGGCCCGGACGGCGGCGACGATCTCCTCGTCCGCCACGCCGGCCGATCGCAGCTTGGCCACGGTGTCGGCGAAGCGGTTGTTGCTGGCAGGAGCGTTGGCCCTGAGGTCCTCCACGCGGTGCACCTGCTCCGCGGTGTTGGCAAGGTGGAAATAGACCGTGAAGGCCCTGACCAGGCGGATCGCGTCGACGACGTCGACGTCGTCGAGGATCCTGGCCAGCTCGCCGGTCGACCCCTCGCCGGTGGCGGCATCGTCCCGGCGGAGGCTGCGGGCGTGGCTGCGAACCTGCTCCACCCGTTCCAGGAGGTCCGGGCCGTGCTGGCGGACCAGCGCTTCACCGAGCTGGTTGCCGAGCCGGCGAATGTGGTTGCGGAGCGCGGCATCGATCTCGTCGAGCCGATCCGGCAGGGAGGCTTGGTCGAGGCTCACCCTGCGACCGTACCGGCTCGGACCGGCCGGCGCCCCGCGATCGCTCAGCCGAGGGCCGACAGCACCGCGTCGACGTTGGTCACGGTCGACACGTTCTGGAGCGCGTAGTTGATCGAGGCCTCGTGCCAGTCCTGGTTCATCGTGGAGCATGCGTCCTCGGGGACCACCATGAAGTAACCCTTGTCCGCACCGGTCCTGGCGGTGTGCTCGATCGACATGTTGGTCCAGGCCCCGGTCACGATCACGGTGTCCCGTCCGGTGCCCGCCAGGAGTTGCTCCAGGTTGGTTCCCTCCCAGGCGCTCATGCGCATCTTCTCGATCACGAAGTCGCCGTCCTGGCGCTCCAGTCCGTCGGCCGCAGCCGCCCCCCACGTTCCTCGGACCAGGGCGCCGCCCGCCACCCCTTCGAAGAGCGGGGCGTTGACCTTGAGGCCGGGCGCTCCCTCGTCGACCACGTACCACACGTGGATGACCGGTATCCCCCGCTCCCGGCAGGCGGCGGCCAGCCGGACCGAGTTGTCCACCACGTCCTGGTCGATGGCGTGGGCCGGGGCCCCGGACTCGGCGAACGCCCCGCCTTCCATGATCACGTCGTTCTGCATGTCCTGGATGATGAGCGCGCAACGAGCGGCGTCCAGGGTGATGTCGGTGTTCAGTTCCAGATCTGCCATGTGTTCCTTCTCTCTGTCTACCCGTCAGCCCATGTAGGGCTCGCGCTGCGGGCCGACCGTGGTCCGCAGCGTGTACAGCGATGTCGAGCTCGGCATGAACAGGGTGTGCCAGTCCTCCCCGCCCCAGGTCAGGTTGCCGACGTTCTCCGGCACGTTGACCGTGCCGATGTGCTGTCCAGCGGTGTTGAAGACCCAGACCCCGCCAGGACCGGTCACCCAGATGTTGCCCCGCTCGTCGCACTTCATGCCGTCGGGGATGCCCTCCTCGATGACTCCGGAGCCGATGCCGTCGGCGAACAGCCGGCCGTTGCTCAGCGAGCCGTCCGCGGCGTTGTAGTCGAACACCTTGATCAGTGCGTTCGGGGTGTCGTTGATGTACATCAGGCTCCGGTCCGGCGAGAAGCACAGCCCGTTCGGCATCTCGAACTCGTCGCGCTCGACGACGAGCTGGAGGTCACCGCCGCCCGGCGGGATCCGGAACACGCCCTGCCAGCCGAGCTCCCGCTCCCGCTCCTCGCCGAACACGGGCATGCGGCCGTACCACGGGTCGGAGAAGTAGATGGCTCCGTCCGGGGCCACGATGACGTCGTTCGGGCTGTTCAGCTCCTGGCCCTCGAAGTGGGTGGCCAGGGTCTCCCGCCTGCCGTCGGGGTGCTCCCGGACCAGCGACGAGGTGACGTGCTCGCACACGATCAGGTTGAGATCGGCGTCGTAGGTCATCCCGTTGCCCTTGTTGCTCGGCCGCATCACCTCCTCGACGCCCTGGCCGGGCGTGTAGCGTCGGCGGACGTCGCCCGGCATGTCCGAGAACAGCAGGTAGTGCTCGGTCGGGTGCCAGATCGGGCCTTCGGTGAACGTGAACCCGGTGCCGACCTTGTCGAGCTCCGCTGACTGATCGACCAGCTCCCACATGGTCTCGGAGTTGGCGCTCACTGCTCCCATCTTCTTCCTCCTGTTTGCTCGACTGTGTGTTCGTGCTGTGCGGCGCTATAACCCCTGGTTCCGACCGGCGGCGTCGAGTGCCCTGGCGAAGACCTCACTCGTCTCGGCGATGGCCTCGTCGAGCGGGGTCGGCGCGACGTCTCCCAGCAGCTCCCCCAGTCCAGCCGGCGATGCGCCGCTCGGCAGTGGCAACGGCTCGACACCGGCCGTCAGGGCGTCGAAACCGGTGATGGCCATGACCCTGGCCAGGAAGTCGGCCACCGGCAGCACGTGACCGGCGACGTTGAGCACCGGAGCCCCGTCCGGGGAACTGGTGGTGGCGGCGATGAACAGCCGGGCGACGTCCGGGGCGTACTGGAAGTCGAGGACGCCGCCGTAGTCGACGGCGTACGGCTCGGACCGGACGGCGTGGTCGATGGCCACCGTCGGCTGGGAGGTCATGCCCTGGTCCCGGCCGGGGCCGTAGATGGTGTGGGGCCGGAGCCCGACCGAGGCCAGGCCGTGGTCGGCGGCGTAGATCGCTGCCGTCTGCTCGTTCGCCACCTTGTAGACGCCGTAGAGGGTCTGCGGCGCTCTGGCAGCGTCGGTGGGCAGGATCTCGTCGTCGTAGGTGTCCGGGCCGCCGTAGACCGCGATGCTCGAGGCGTAGACCACCGGCGACAGCCGATGAGCCAGCGCAGCCTCGAACACGTTGACCGTGCCGACGACGTTCACCGCTGCGCCGAGGCCGGGATCGTCCCGGCAGAAGGGGACCTGGAGCGCGGCGAGGTGGATCACGCTGTCGGTGCCGGCCATGGCCTCCACGAGCGAGTCGAGGTCCGTGATGTCACCGGTGATCCGGGTGAAGTCCAGCGGTCGGCCGCCGGCCACCAGCTCGTGGCGCCGGTCGTTCGACCCGACGTCGAACACGACGACCTCGTCCCCGCGGTCGAGCAGCTGGCGGACCACCCAGGCCCCGATGCAGCCGTCTGCCCCGGTGACCATGACTCGGCTCATGCCGAGCCTCGCAGCCGGAGCGGGCCCATCAGTACACCGCCCGCCCGCCGGAGATGTCGTGACAGGAGCCGGTGCTGAAGCTGCACTCCTCCGAGCAGAGCCAGGCAACGAGGGCCGCCACCTCGGAGGCCTGACCGACCCGGCCCATCGGGATCCTCGACACCATGTAGTCGAGGACCTCCGGGGCGGTCTCGGCGTTCATCGGGGTGTCGATGACGGCCGGGGCCACCGAGTGGACGAGCACCCCGGTGGTGGCCAGCTCCTTGGCGACGGACTTGGTGAGGGCGATCACCGCCCCCTTGCTCGCCGAGTACGCCCCGAGGTTCGGGTTGCCTTCCTTGCCGGCGATGCTGGCGATGTTGACCACGCGGCCCCAGCCCCGCTCGACCATGGCCGGCAGGGCGGCCTTGAGCACATTGAACACGCCGGTCAGGTTGACCGCCAGGGTCCGCTCCCAGTCGGACGACGACACCTCGGTCAGTGCCATGTTGGGGCCGACGATGCCGGCTGCCTGCACCACGATGTCGACCTCGTCGATGCCGGGCAGGTCCCTCACGGCTTCGCCGTCACTCACGTCGAGCTCGTGGACGGCAGCCAGCTCACCCTCCCGACCCGCCATCCGGCCCCGGACGAGGTCGACGGCGGTGACTGCGTGGCCGGCCTCGAGGAACCGGTCGACGCACGCCGTGCCGATGCCGGAGCCCGCGCCGGTCACCAGCACCCGACGCCCCGCCGCACCAGCGCCCTGGCCCATCACCAGTCAGGGCCTCCAGGACTTGGCGGTGGCGACGGTGTTGACCGACAGGTGCTCGTCGTAGATGACCCGCTTCCCCTCTCTCCGGGGCTGGTCCTCGCCCGCGGCCTCGCGATCGAGGGCCGCCAGCAGCCGCTCGGGGGTGATCGGGAACTCGGTGACCCACACCCCCACGGCGTCGTGGATGGCGATGGCGATCGCCGCCGGTTGGGCGTTGTTCGCCATCTCCCCGATGCCCTTGGCCCCGTAGGGGCCGCCGGTCGACGGGTTCTCGATCAACACGTTCTCCACCGCCGGCAGACCTTCCATGCCCGGCACGTGATAGGTGTTCATCGACTCGCCCCGATGCTCGTTGGCCGGGTAGTAGGGATAGCTGTCCTCCAGCAGCCCGAACCCCAGCCCCATGACCGCGCCGCCGTCGATCTGACCCTCGAGCAGGGTCGGGTTCATCGCTCGTCCGATGTCGTAGGCCTGGGTCAGCTTGACGACCCGGACCACGCCCGTCTCGTCGTCGACCTCCACCTCGGCGACGCAGGCGGCGTACGAGATGGCGGCGTGGGGCGGCTTGTCGACCTCGCCGGTCTCCGGGTCGATGATCTCGGCGGCCGGGTTGAGGTGGGCCCCGTCACCGGTGAGCAGCTCACCGTGGACGAAGGTGGCGGCCCCGGCGACCTCGTCGACCCCCATCGAGCGGGCCGGGGTCCCCACGACGGAGACGCTGCCGTCCTCGAGCTCGAGATCGCCGGGATCGATCTCCATCTCACGACCGGCGATCTCGAGGATCCGACCCCGGACCTCCCTGGCCGCCTTCAGGACGGCGTTGCCGGCCACGAAGGTGGCCCGGGAGGCGAACGTCCCGGTGCACAACGGCGACGAGTCGGTGTTGGAGTTGTCGAAGGTCACCCAGTCGTACGGCACCCCGATCGTCTCGGCCACGATCTGGGACTGGATCGTCTTCGAGCCGTTGCCGATGTCGGCGGTGCCCGAGAACACGTCCACCCGCCCGTCCGGCTTGACCTTGATCCAGGCCTGGGACGGGTCGCCGTTCTGGTTCATCCCCGTCGGGTACTCGATCGTCGACATCCCCCTGCCACGATGGAGCGTCATCCGTGCCCTCCCTGTGCGATCTGACCCACCAGGTGGTCCGGCAGCAGGTCATCGGTTCGCTCGCCGCGGGTCATGGCCCGGAGCGAGCCGTCGAGCTCGGTGCCGGTGGCTGCTGCAATGGACTGCAGCACCTCGACGGTGCTCGGATCCTCATAGGCGATCCGGTTCGGCGAGGTGTCGTTGACCCGGTTGGCGTTCTTGAGCCGGAACTCGTACGGGTCCATGCCCAGCTCGTTGGCCACCCGCTCGGTGTGGACCTCGATGGCGGTCGACAGCCCGGTCACCCCGTAGCCCCGCATGGCCGAGGTCGGGATCCGGTTGGTGAACACCACATAGCCGTCGAAGTGGAGGTTGGGGATGGTGTAGGCCCCGGTGTGGTGGAAGCTGTGCTTGGTCAGCCCGTAGACCGAGAACCGCCCGTAGGCCCCAGCGTCGTGGAGGGTCAGCATCTTCCGTCCCAGGATCCAGCCGTCGCTCGTCACGGCATCGATGATCTCCATGTGCCACGGCCCCCGGGTGGAGGAGGCCAGCATCTCCTCCTCCCGCGTCCACCGCCACTTGACCGGGAGGCCGGACTTGCGGGCCGCCAGTGCGGCGAGGGTGTCGGAGGCGGTGTCCACCTTGCCCCCGAAACCCCCACCGACCGTACCGCCCACCATCTTGACCTTGCTCATCGGCAGCTCGAGATGGGCGCAGACCACCCCGAGCGAGAAGTACAGCGCCTGGGTGCAGGTGTGGATCGTCAGCCGCCCGTCCGGCTCTGGGACGGCGACGCAGACCTGGGTCTCGAGCGGCGCCTGCTCGACGGCCTGGGTCCGGTAGACCCCCTCGACGATCAGGTCTGCATCGTCGAAGGCCCGGTCGATGTCGCCCTTGCGGATCTGGCGGGCCTCGAGGCCGCCCTCGAACTCCTTGTACCAGTTGCCGAACCGGTCGTTGACGACCGGGGCGCCGTCCTCGAACGCCAGCCGGACGTCGAGCAGGGTCGGCAGCTCCTCGTAGTCGACGACGATGGCGTCGCAGGCGGCCCGGGCGATCTGGACCGAGTCGGCTGCCACCAGTGCGATGGGCTGGCCCTTGTAGCGGACGAAGTCCTTGGCCAGCAGCGGCTCGTCACCGTCGATCCCGGCCCCGGAGAGGTGCCCGTAGACCAGGGTCGGCACGTCGGCATGGGTGATCACGGCCCGCACGCCGGCCATCGCCTCGGCCGGGCCGGTGTCGACGTCGATGATCCGGGCGTTGTGATGGGGTGATCGGAGGGCAGCCGCGTGCAGCATGCCCGGCAGCCGCACGTCATCGACGTAGGTGGTCCTGCCCGTCACGTGGCCCACGCCGTCATAGCGTGGCAGCCGGGCCCCGACGACCTTCATGCTGCACCTCCCCCACCGTTGCCGGTCCCACCGATCGATACGTAGCTGCTGGTCGGGCTGGCGGCGGTCGACATCGTGTCTGCGTCGTCGCCCCTGGCCACGGCGGCCACGGCATCCAGGATCTTGACATAGCCGGTGCAGCGGCAGTAGTGGCCACCGAGGGCCTCCTGGATGGCGCCGGTATCCGGCGACCCGCCCCGGTCCACATAGGCCGATGAGGCGACGATCATCCCGCTCGTGCAGAAGCCGCACTGGGCTGCGTAGTGGTGGATGAAGGCCTGCTGGACCGCACTGAGCGCCTCGGGGGTCCCGAGCCCCTCGACCGTCGTGACCTCCCGACCCTCCGCCATGCAGAGGGCGGTCAGGCAGGACCGGCGGGGCTCCCCGTCGATCAGCACCGTGCAGGCGCCGCACCCCCCGGTCTCGCATCCCGCCTTGGGGCCGGTGATGTCCAGCTCCTCGCGGAGGACCTCGAGCAACGAGGTCAGCGGGGCCGAGTCCACCTCGTGGCTCACGGCGTTGACGACCAGATCCATATCAGCCTCCCAGCTGGTCGATGGCCCGGCGGACGAGCGTGGGAATCACCCGGGCGCGGTGGGCGGCAGAGGCCAGCACGTCGTCGTAGGGCTCGATGTCCTCCCGTGCCGCATCGGCCGCCGCCACCGGATCGGACCCCCCGGCCAGCGCGGCCTCCGCCGCATACAGCCGCCGGGCTTCGGGGGCGACGCCGGTGGCGGCGAGCCTGACCTCTCCGCTCGCCCCACGGACCGCGCTGATGCCTATGGCGGTCAAGGACACGGTGTGGGGCCGTTGGAGCGGGACGAACGACCCGGCCGCCGGGGAGGCGAACCGGACGTCGAGAGCGATACGCGGTCCGGAGAGGGCGAAGAAGGTGGCGGCATCGACCGTACGCTCTCCGTCGGCGGTGGCGCACCGGATCGAGGCGTCGAGGGCCAGCAGGGGACCCCGCAGATCGCCGTACGGCACCGGAGCGCAGATGTTGCCACCGATGGTGGCCTGGGACCGGACCTCGGGATCACCCACGTTGGCTGCGCAGGGACCGAGCGGTGCCGGCAGCCGGCTGCAGGCGGCCAGCGACGCCGTCGCCCCGACGATGATCTCGTCCCCGCTCTCGTCGACCGAGTCGAGGGCTGCTCTACCGAGCCAGACCGCCCGCTCCACCGGGGTGCCCAGGGACACCTGGGGAACCACCAGCGTGCCGCCGCCGATGACGACGACGTCGGGGTCTGCGGCCAGCGCGGCGACGACCTCGTCCGGCGTCGAGGGAGTGAGGACCGAGTTGGTCGATGTCATGGTGCCCCCAAGGATCGTGAGGCGGGATGCACGCCTCGACCGTCGCAGCCATCCCGCTCGACGGCACCAGTCAAGCCGCGATGACCGGCCGGCGGTAGGGACGAGTGGAGCAACTCGTGCACCACCATGGAGGTGGCTCTTAAGAACTAGTGTCCCGCCTCGGCCGACCGCCGCGGCCGAGACCGGGCCGCACGGCCGGGCCGCTGTAGCGGTCGCTGAGGATGAGCGCCACCAGTTCCGTTCGCGAGTGAACCTGGAACTTCATGAGGATGTTGCTCACGTGGTTCTTGACCGTGTAGATGCTGAGGTACAGCGCGTCGGCGATCTCGGCATTCGAGAGCCCACTGGCCAGCAGGTCCGCCACCTCCCGCTCCCGATCGGTCAGGTCCCGCAACAGGTCCTTCTCCGTCGCGATCATGCGGGTCACCGTCGGGTCGAGTGCCGACTGGCCGGAGGCGGTGAGGCGGATCGACGCTGCCAGGTCGTCACCCGAGACGCTCTTGAGCTGGAGGCTGGCCGCGCCGGCCTCGAGCGCAGCTCGGACCAGCGAGGTGTCGGTGAAGCTGGTGAGCGCCAGCACCCGGACCGACGGCGTGACGCGGGTCAGCTCCTCGATCGCCGCCACCCCGCCCGCTCCCGGCATGACCAGATCCATCACCACGACGTCCGGCTCGAGGTCAACGGCCCGCTCGATCGCGGTCTCCCCGTTGTGGGCCGTCCCGACCACCTCGATGTCGTCGTAGCCGTTGAGGCAGGCGGTGACGCCCTCTCGGAGGAGATCGTGATCGTCGACCACGATGACCCGGATCACAGCGGCAACCCGACGACGTCGCTCACGGTCACCGTCACCGACGTGCCGCTACCGACCGAGCTGCAGACCGAGAGCTCGGCCCCGATCGCCCTGGCCCGCTCCGCCATGATCCGCTGCCCGAGGTGCTCCGGTGGCCGGTTGGTGTCGAACCCGATCCCATCGTCGGTCACCTCGAGGCGGAGCCGATCCTGCGAGCAGCTCAGGGTGATCCGCACCTTCGTGGCCTCGGCATGGCGGGCCACGTTGTTGAGCGACTCCTGGACGATCCGGTACAGAGCCACCTTCACGCCCGGCAGCACCTCCGGCAGCGGACCGAGGTCGACGGTGCAGCTGGCGCTCTTCCTGCTCTCGAACGCGGACGCCAGCTGGCGGACGAGGTCGGCCAGCGGGGTCTCCTCGATCACGTTCGGACGCAGCTCGAGCAGCAGCGTCCGCATCTCCGAGAGCGCACCAGTGGTCAACAGCCTCAGCCGACCGACCTGCTTCGCCTCGTCGTCGGTGAGGTTGGCGCTGCGAGCCAGGGTCTCGGCCACCAGCGAGGCGGTCCACAGCGTCTGGCTCACCGAGTCGTGCAGGTCGTTGGCCAGTCGCTGCCGTTCCTCGATGGCGGCCAGGGACCGGGCCATGACCAGGGCCCGACTGTTGGAGATGGCCGATGCGGCCTGGTCGGCGATGGTGGCGAGGAGCCCGATCTCGTCCGTCGTGAACCCCGCACCGGGATTGGGCTCGACGGCCAGGAAGCCGAGCAACCGGTCGGCGACCTGGAGCGGCAGGATCACCGTTCCGTCGTCGCCGAGGTGGGGGCACGGCCGCTCCCCGTGGGCGCGGGGCTTCCCGGCGTCGGTCGACAGGTCGGGGACCGGGGTATGGGGCTCGAACTCGTGGACGTCGGTTCCCCCCGGCACCCGCAGCCCGGCCAGCTCCAGCACACCGTCGATGTCGTACAGGGCGACCCGGCTCCGCCTGTGGTCGAAGAGCTGCTCGACGCCCCGGAGGGCCTGCTCGATCACGTCGTCGAGCTGGAGCGAGCGGGCGATGGCAGCCGCGGTGTCCCGCAGCGTCTCGGCCTGGGCCCGTCGCCGCCGCTCCCGCTGCTCCAGGCGCACCCGCTCCTCGACCTCCCGGAGCAACGTGTCGTTTGCGGTCCGGAGCTCGTATGTCCGGCCCTTGACCCGCTCGTCCAGCTCCTCGAGGGTCCGTTTCAGCTCGTCCTCGGCCTCGATCCGCTCCGAGATGTCGATGAAGGTCCCGAGGGTGCCGATGACGTTGCCCTCCCGGTCCTTCACGGGCACCTTGTTGGTCTCGACCCACATCACCCGGCCATCGACCACCCGGACCTGCTCCCGCATCCCGAGGATCGGCTCGCCGCTCTCGACGACGGCCCGGTCGTGATCCTGGAACCACTCGGTCCCGGTCCGGGGCCGCTCGATCTGACCCCACGGGAAGTCGGAGTCGGTCTTGCCGATCATCTCGCTGGCGTCGTCGAGCCCCGCGTACTGGGCCAGCTTGCGGTTGCAGCCCAGGTACACCGAGTTGACGTCCTTCCACCAGATCGCCTGCTCGACGTTGTTCATGACCAGCTCGAAGATGTGACGACTGGCCTGGAGGGCCTCGTCGCCCTCGAGCTCCCCCCGGAGGAGCGCAGCGTAGAGGGAGAGCGCTCCCGCCTCAGGCATCGCTCGCTCGACCGGCGGGGCGCCCGTGGTGGTGCCTCCGCCGTCGTTGCGTCTCACCGGATGGGACCGCTGGGGTCACGGGCACGAGCGTACCGGTCCGATCGAGGCGCTGGCCAAAGCATCGGACCGTGGCGACCCGTCGGTCGGTTCCCGGTCATGCGCTCACACCGAGGTACTGGTTCTGGAGCTCTCGGGAGCCGCTGAGCTCCGCCGCCGTCAGCTCGGTCTCTATCCGGCCGGCCGACATCACCAGTTGCCGCTCCGCGATCTCCGTGGCGGCCCGCAGGTTCTGCTCGACGACGAGCACCGCCACGCCTTCTCCGACGAGGCGACGCACGGCGTCTATCAGCGTGTCGACGATGAGCGGTGCCAGCCCTTCGGACGGCTCGTCCATGATCATCAGCGGTGCGTTGAGCAACAGGGCCCGGCCGACGGCCAGCATCTGCTGCTCGCCGCCCGACAGCTCGGCTCCGCCGTTGCGTCGCCGCTCGGCGAGCCGGGGGAACAGCTCGTAGACCGCGGCCGGGGTCCAGCGCTTGCCCCGCGTCGCCTTGGCCAGCATGGTCAGGTGCTCGTCGACGGTGAGCGACGGGAAGAGGCGCCGGCCCTGCGGGACATAGGCGATGCCCCGACGGGCGATCTTCTCCGGCGGCAGGCCGTCGACCCGCTTGCCGGCGAACACGATCTCGCCGGCGGTGGGGCGAACGAGGCCCAGCATCGCCTTGCAGAACGTGGTCTTGCCCATTCCGTTCCTGCCGACGATGCACACCGCCTCGGTGCCCATGGTGAAGCTCATCTCGTCGAGCACCCGGGATGCCCCGTATCCGGCGCAGAGGCCGTCGACCCGCAGCAGCTCGTCAGCCATCGAGATCGGCCTCCCGCCCGTTCCCCGATCCGGTCCGGTCATGATGGTCGCCGAGGTACACGTCGTGGACCACCCGGTCGTTGCGGATCTCGTCCGGGGTGCCCTCTGCCACCAGCCGGCCCTCGGAGAGCACGACGACCCGGTCGGCCACCCTCAGCGCCACCTCCATGTCGTGCTCGATCAGCAGCACGGTCGTCTCGAGGGGGAGGCCCTCCAGCAGCTGGACCAGTCGCTCCCGCTCACCTCGGGACAGGCCCGATGCGGGCTCGTCGAGCATGACCAGCTGCGGCTCGGTGACCAGGGCGACGCCGATCTCCAGCTGGCGCTGCTGACCGTGGGACAGGTCGCCGACCACCGTGTCGATCTCCGAGCCGAGCCACACCCGGGCCGCCATCTCGGCGGCCCGGGTCCGCAACCGCTCGTCTGCTCCGCTCCGCCAGAGTGACAGGTGCCGCCCCAGCTTGCCGGTCTGGGCGAGGTACAGGTTGTCGCTGACGGTCAGGCCGGGGAACAACCGGGTCTTCTGATATGTCCTGGCCACGCCGAGGCGAGGCCTGAGCCGGGACGGCAGGTGGGTGCAGTCGATGCCGAGCACCTGGATCGTGCCGCTGGTCGGGGCCAGGTCCCCGGTGATCACGTTGAACAGCGTGGTCTTGCCCGCCCCGTTCGGGCCGAGCACGGCCAGCCGCTCCCCTGGCTGCACGTCGAGATCGACCCTGGACAGCGCTCGGAGCCCACCGAAGGTCATGGCGACGCCCTCCAACCGGAGTATGGGATGCTCCGGCTGGAGGTCGACTGCCGATGCGGCCGGTGTCACGTCACGCGCTCCGCTCGTCCCCAGCGCTAGTTCTGGGGCACGCCGTCGACAACGGGGATCTCGTTGCCCTGCCACGGCAGGTCGCGGGGCTCGCAGGGTGTGTTGTCCCGCTCGGGTGGTGCGGTGTCGGAGGAGTAGGTGCCGCCGAAGGTCTGGTCGACCCCGGGCACGATGGCCACCGTCTCCTGGACCACCTCACCGCTCTCCTCGTCGAGCACCAGCTGGGCCACGAACGTGTCGACGATGGCCTGGCGGTTCTCGTCGAGGCTGATCGGCCCGTAGGGGGCATCCAGCGTGATGTTCGACAGCGCCTCCCGCAGCGCAGCGTGGTTGTCGGACAGGTCGCCGCCCACCTCCTCGAGGGCCTGGACCAGGGCCAGACCTGCCGAGTAGTAGCCGTAGGCGAAGCCGAAGCCGAGCGTGACGGACGGATCGGCCGGCTCGCCGCCGGTCAGGCCACCCCCGAGCGACTCCCAGGCCGCGTCGGCGTCGGCCAGGTAGGCCTCGATCTCGGGGGTCGAGATGTCCCCGGGCAGGGAGGCGAAGCCGCCGACGTAGGCGCCGGCGATATCGGTGCCGAGAGCCTCGGCGAGGGCTGGGCTGAAGAACAGGTTGCCGGCGTGCTGATCGCCGGTCAGGTCGCCCTTCGCGTTGAGGAAGGCCTCGAGCGATGCGTTGGTCCCGGTTCCTCCGACCACCCAGAAGTAGCCGTCGACCTCGTCCGGATCCGGCAGCTGCTGGACGAACGACGAGTAGTCG
This sequence comes from Acidimicrobiales bacterium, assembly GCA_024644005.1. Classification (GTDB taxonomy): domain Bacteria; phylum Actinomycetota; class Acidimicrobiia; order Acidimicrobiales; family SZUA-35; genus JAHELU01. The sequence continues at coordinate 19,131 of JAHELU010000077.1, forward strand.
GTGGTGCCGAGCGGCGGGAAGACCTGGCTGACGATCTCACCGCCGGCAGCGCAGAAGTCGGCCACGAACCCCGCGGCCGACGTCCACCCGAAGCCGTAGTCGTCGGCGATCACCGCTGCGGTCTCCCAACCGGCATCGTTGTAGAGGATGTCGCCGATACCGGCGTTCCACTGGGCGCCGTCGCCGTTGAACCGGAAGAAGTTCGGGGCCCTGACGTGCAGGGTGCTGTCCTGGGCGCCGGAGATGCCGTTGATGAACGTGACCTCGGGGTGATCCAGTGCATAGTTGGCGATGGCGATGCCCTCGTCGCCGGAGAGGGGTCCGATGACGACATTGGCTCCCTGCTCCTCGACCAGCGTCCGGATCTCCTGGATGGCCCGGTCGGCCGTGTCGTCACCGCAGCCGATGCCGACCAGCTCGATGGGGATCCCGCCGGCCATGGCTCCGGTGAAGCCGTCGAGGGCCGTCGTCGGCGAGCTCGAGGTGGCCCCGGCATGGCGGATCATGGCGAAGACCGCACCGGCCGTGACGTCCTCGTGGAAGCCGCCGAACGCCCCCTCGCACTCGGCGAGGATGCCGAGTCTGACGACGTCGTCGCCGCCGTCGGCCGGCTCCTCACCGGCGTCGGCCTCCGTCGTCTCGGTCTCGGCGTCGGCCTCCGTCGTCTCGGACGACGAGTCCTCTGCCGTGGTTTCGGTCGCGGTGTCGCCGTCGTCGTCATCGTCGCCGCAGGCCGCAGCGATGACGGCAAAGGCG
>JAHELU010000078.1:0-1338 GCA_024644005.1 Acidimicrobiales bacterium
CGACCAGGGTTGCCAGGAGGACGGCGCCCTCCCATCCGGCGAGCCCGTCGATCGTGAAGTAGGCGAAGAGCAGGACGGCCGCCAGTGACAGCGGAGCCTCTCTGGCCAGCACGCTGCGGGTGACGAACAGCGGCACGATCAGCGCCGCCGCACCGAGCACCAGGGTGAGGTTGGCCACGTTGCTGCCGACCACGTTGCCGACACCGAGATCGACGTCGCCGTTGTAGGCGGCGATCCCCGACACCAGGAGCTCGGGCGCACTGGTACCGAAGCCGATGATCACCGCGCCGATGACCACGGGCGAGATCCTGAGGGCCCCGGCCACGTTCACCGCACCCTCGACGAACTCGTCTGCCGCCCTGGCGAGGAGCAGGATGCCGAACGCCACCTCGATCAGCGCCACCGTCAGGGACGGCTCGGTCAGGTACTCCACCGTCGGAGGTTACCGGCCAATCGTCGACCCAGGTCCGACGCCCGGGCCAGCTCGACCCGCTCGCCTACTCGGGCGCGCGATAGCCCGGCGGCGGGGCCAGTGCGGGGTCGAAATCGCCGGCGAACTCGTCGTCGTCCTCGTACTCGTCGTCGTCGACATCGGCGCCGGCGTCGAGATCGTCGACATCGCCACGAGCGTCACGGTCGTCGTCGGGGTCGTCTTCGACCGGGTCGTCCGAGGCGTCCCGGCCCTTGGTGAGGATCCCGTGGTCGGTGTCCTCGGCGTCGATGTCGAACGGGGTCGGATCCGGCTCGTAGGCATCGGGATCGAGATCCTCGACCACCCGTAGCGTCGGTGCCTGGCTCGACGGCCCGGCTTCCGGAGCCGGCTGAGCTCCTGGCCGCTCTGGGCCCGGCTGGGGCTTCTCGATGCCGAGATCCGGGTCCGGTCCGAGGTCGGGGTCGAGCTTCTCCGGATCCACCCCGGGCACCCTCGACCGGCCGGCTCTCCCCTCGGGGATCCGTCCCGGCTCCGGGCGCTCGGGGACTCGTACCGGCTCGGGGTTCGGGATGTCGGCCAACGTCTTGCGTCGACGCCTCGGCTCCGGGACAGTCGGCTGCCCGTCGGCAGGGCGAGCCGTGGACGCCCGACTGGCGGTCGTCGAGCCCTCGAGGTCGGGAGCGACGGGGGCAGCCGGCCTGCTCGGCTGGGCCCGGTCGGCGGTGGCGGTGCGGTGATCGCCGGCCGGCTTCGGCGTCGTCGGGCGGGCGGGCCGCTCCTGCCTGGTGGGCAGGGCAGGGGAGGACAGCGCCCTGTCCTGGGGGGCGACGGGGGCACTCGGGGGCGACGGGGCCGGGACCGGGGCCGGTGGTGTGGACCCCGGCCAGCGACCGGCATCGAGGTCC
>JAHELU010000078.1:1348-15033 GCA_024644005.1 Acidimicrobiales bacterium
CCGGGCTCATCAGCACCTCCCGAGCCTTCGACCCGACCGATGGGCCGACGACGCCCCGCTCCTCCAGCAGGTCCATGAGCCGGCCCGCCTTGGCGAAGCCGACCCGGAGCTTGCGCTGCAGCATCGAGGTCGAGCCGAGCTGGGAGCGGACGATCAGCTCCATCGCCTGGAGCAGCAAGTCGTCGTCACCATCGTCGCCGGTCGAGCCGCCGGGCAGCAGCGTGGCCGGATCGGCGCCACCCTCGTCCCCGAGGACCCGACTGTCGTAGTGGACCTCGGGGGCCTGCTCGGTCCAGTGGGCCACGATGGCTGCCACCTCGTCCTCGGTGACCCACGCCCCCTGGAACCTGGTCGGCGTGCTGGTGGTCCCGTCGTTGAGCAAGCCGTCGCCCCGACCGACGAGCCGTTCCGCTCCAGGCTGGTCGAGAATGACCCGGCTGTCGGTGAGGCTGGAGACGGCGAACGACAGCCTGGCCGGCACGTTGGCCTTGATGAGACCGGTTATGACGTTGGTCGACGGCCGCTGGGTCGCGATGACCAGGTGGATACCGACCGCTCGCGCCTTCTGAGCGATCCGGCAGATCGACTCCTCGACGTCTCTGGCCGCCACCATCATCAAATCGGCGAGCTCGTCGAGGACGACCACGATGTAGCTGAGCCGCTGGTACTCGAGCGTCTCGCCGTCTACCCCCGGCAGCGGCTCGAACCGCCCCTCGTCGACCGCCTTGTTGTAGCCGTTGAGATCGCGGACCCCGACCTCGCTCAGCAGGTCGTAGCGGCGCTCCATCTCCCGGACCGCCCAGGCCAGCGCGTTCGCCGCCTTCTTGGGATCGGTCACCACCTCGGTCAGCAGGTGGGGCAGCCGCTCGTACTGGGTCAGCTCCACCCGCTTCGGGTCGACGAGGATCAGCCGCACCTGATCCGGGGTCGAGCGCATCAGGATCGACGTGAGCATCGAGTTGATGCAGCTCGACTTGCCGGAACCGGTCTGGCCGGCCACCAGGAGGTGGGGCATCCGGGCCAGATTGGCCATGATCGTGCGACCGGCGATGTCCCGCCCCAGGGTCACCTCGAGCGGGTGGACGGCCTGGGATGCCTCCTCCGACACCAGCAGGTCGCCGACGGTGATGATCTGGCGGCGGACGTTGGGGACCTCGACGCCGATGGCCTGCTTGCCGGGGATCGGAGCCAGGATCCGCACGTCCGGCGTGGCCATGGCATAGGCGATGTCCTTGTGGAGCGTCGTCACCCTGGCGACCTTCACCCCGGGGCCGAGCTCGAGCTCGAACCGGCTGACGGTCGGCCCGACGACGACGCCGATCAGTCTGGTCTCGACCCCGTGCTCGGCCAGCGCGTGCTCGAGCTGTCGACCGGTCTGCTCCACCGACACCCGATCGACGTCCTGGGCCTCGGTCCGATCGAGCAGGTCGAGGGTCGGCAGGTGCCAGATCCCGTCCGACGGTTGGGCAGCGGCCAACGCCATGCCTTCGACCACGGAGGTGTGCGGGACCTCGATGATCGGCTCGGGGGGCGGTTCGGCCGGCCAGCCGATGCCCTCGGCCGCTGCATCGACCGCGTCGGGCGCAACGTCGAGCTCCTGGTCGTCGACGGGCTCGACCGGTGGTTGGGGACGCCGGAGGTCGATGTAGAGATCCTCGGTCCGCTGCGCGGGATCCTCCTCGAACATCGAGGCCAGGCCGCTCGGGCGATCCGGGGTCGGAGCCTGCGGTCCACTGGCCGGCTCCTCGCTCCTGCGGCCGCGCAGCGAGCGGCCGGACAGACCGCCGCGGAGCCGTTGGACCGCCAGGCTGGTCCGCTCGGCCACCGAATCGGCGGCCGAGCCGAGGGACATGGAGGTCAGCAGCACTGCGGCGCCGATGATGAGGACGACCGTGACCGCTATCTCGCCGACGAGGCCGAGATAGCGCTCGATCGTGCCGCCGAGGAGCACTCCCGCCCAACCGCCGGCCCCGCTGAGCTCCGAGACCGGCGAGGACCAGTAGGGCCGACCACCCACCAGGTCGAGGATCGAGAACCCGGCGACGACCAGCGCCACCCAGGGCAGATAGGTCATCACCCGCTCGCCGATCGGCCGGGTCCGACGCCGGGTCCGCGTCTTGCTGCGCAGGACCAGCCAACCGCCGGCGATCAAGCCGAGCGGGACGATGAAACGGGCCAGGCCGAAGAGGGCGCCGCTGGCCGTGGCCATGCCGCGCCCGACGACGCCGGTGGTGCCGGTGTAGAGGCCGAGACCGAGGATGACCCCGGCGGCCACCAGCGCCAGGGCCAGGATGTCCCTACGATCCTGGGCGCGACGCTTTGCGCTCTTCTTGCGTACCGGTTTGCGTCCGCCCGTAGCCCCTCGACCGGAACCTGCGCTGTTCCGAGTAGATGTTGCCACAGTGTGCAAGAGCCTAGCAGGACGGGACCCGGAGGTATCGGACGGTCAGCTTCGGGAATCCTCGTCCGGGCCCTCGTGGGCCCCCAGGACCACCGGGACCACCATCGGGCGGAGCCTGGTTCGCTTGTTGATGAAGCGGCCGAGGGCCCGGCGGGCGGCCCGCTCGAAGTCCAGCCGGCTGCGCTTGCCGGACGCCAAGGCATCCTCGACCGCCTCCCGGACCGCCAGCGTGGCTTCCTTGCGGAGCTCGTCCCCCTCGGGTCCGTCGACCCAGCCCCGGCTGATCACTTCCGGCTCGCGGATCAACTCGGCTGTCGGACCGACGATCGAGAGCGGCACGATGACCGAGACGAAGCCGTCCTGGCCCAGGATTCGCCGCTCCAGCAGCACGTTCTCGTCGAGCGCGCCGACCGAGCCGGCGATGTGGATGTACTCGGCGGGGATGTCGTCGGTCCGCTTCAGGCCGTCGTCGGTCAGCAGCACCGAGTCACCGTCGGAGCAGATCATGACCCGGTCGGCCGCCAACCCCATACGGGTGGCCAGTCGCGCGTGCTCGGCCATGTGCCGGTACTCGCCGTGGACCGGGATGAACCACTCCGGTTGGACGATGGAGTGCATGACCCGCAGCTCTTCGGCTTTGGCGTGCCCGGTGGCGTGGACCCGGGCGATGGCCGAGTGGACCACCTCGGCGCCCCGCCGTACCAGGCCGTCGATGACCCGGGTCACCCCCATCTCGTTGCCGGGGATCGGGTGGGAGGAGAGGATGACGCAGTCCCCTTCCCTGATGGACAGCCACTTGCTGTCGCCGCTCGCCATCCTGGCCAGGGCCGAGAGCGGCTCCCCCTGGGAGCCGGTGGAGATCACGCACAGCTCGCCGTCGGGGACGTCCTCGACGTCCTCGATGTCGCGCAGCTTCGCGTCCGGGATCCGGAGCAGTCCCATCTGGCGGGCCAGGCCGACGTTGTTGTTCATCGACCGGCCGAGGGTGGCGATGGTGCGACCCGTGGCGATGGCGGCGTCGGCGATCTGCTGCACCCGGTGGATGTGGCTGGCGAAGCAGGCGATGATGATACGCCGCCCGTCGCGGGCCCGGAACAGGTCCTGGATGGACTGCCCGATCGAGGTCTCCGATGCGGAGAAGCCGGCCTCCTCGGCATTGGTCGAGTCGCACAGGAACAGCCGGACGCCGTCGTCCTTGGCCAGGTGACCGAGGCCGGCCAGGTCGGTCAACCGGGAGTCGACGGGGGTCATGTCGAGCTTGAAGTCACCGCTGTGGAGGATGACGCCCTGGGGGGTGTGGAAGGCGGTGGCGAAGCCGTGGGGCACCGAGTGGGTGACGGGGAAGAACTCCATGTCGAACGGGCCGACGTCGATGCGGTCGTTGTCGCTGACCTCGATGAACGACGCCTGGCCCATCACGCCCCGCTCCCCGATCCGGTTCTTGGCCAGCCCGATGGTCAGCGGCGAGCCGATGATCGTGAGCGGCATCTCCTCGAGCAGGTAGCTGAGGGCACCGATGTGATCCTCGTGGCCGTGGGTGGCCACCACGCCGTCGACCCGGTGGGCGTTCTCCCTGAGGTAGGTGAAGTCCGGCAGGACGAGATCGACCCCTGCGGTGTCGGAGTCGGGGAACATCAGCCCGCAGTCGATCAGCATGATCCTGCCGTCGACCTCGACCGCTGCGCAGTTCCGCCCTATCTCGCCGAGCCCGCCGAGGAAGGAGAGTCGGACCGGTGCAGCCATCAGGCGTCGACCATTCCCAGCGCGGCCAGCACCGATTTCGAGCGCAGCTCCATGTCGTCCGGGGTCGGGCCCATCGGCAATCGGCACTGACCGACCGGCACGCCGAGCAGGTTCATCATCGACTTGGTCGGTACCGGGCTCGGGGCGTCGTCGTAGGCGAAGTGGCCGTAGGCGGGAACCATCCTGCGATTGAGGTCCCTGGCCTCCTCGACCCGACCGGCCCGGTAGGCGGCGATCATGTCGGCCATGACCTGTCCGACGTAGTGGGTGACGACACCGACGACACCGACCGCACCGACCGACAACAGTGGCAGCGTCAAGCTGTCGTCACCGGAGTAGACCTCGAAGCCGGGGTCGACCTCGGCCAGGAAGTTGGCGGTCTCGGCGGGATCTCCGGCGGCGTCCTTCAACGCGACGATGTTGTCTATCTCGGCCAGCCGCAACAGGGTGGCCGTTTCGATCTTTCGGCCGGTCCGGCCGGGAACGTCGTAGACCATGACCGGAAGGTCGGTGGCTGCGGCCGAGGCGGCGAAGTGCTGGTACAGCCCCTCCTGTGACGGCCGGTTGTAGTAAGGGGAGACCGACAGGATGCCGTCGGCCCCGGCCTCGGTGGCCATCTCCGTGTTCTTGATCGACGTCTTGGTGGAGTTGCTGCCGGCTCCGGCTACCAGGGACGCATCCGGGATGGCGTCCCGGATGGCGGCGATCAGCTCCCGCTGCTCGCTGTAGCTGATCGTCGGCGACTCACCGGTGGTGCCGGCCACCACCACGCCGTCGTTCCCGTTGGCCACCAGATACGTCGCCAGGTTGCGGGCGCCGTCGAGGTCGAGCCCTCCGTCGGCTGTGAAGGGCGTGACCATGGCGGTCAGCACTGGCCCGAATCGTGCCATCTCTCGTCTCTTTTCTCGCGTCAGTCGGCCATCTCGGCCCGCTCGGATGTTCGATCGATCCCGAGCGTGACCAGGAGATCCTCGTGCAGCTCGAACCACACGGTGTGATAGGACTCGATCGTCGGTTTCGTGAACCACTCCAGGTCACCGGCTCGCACCCGCTCCAGGGCGTGGCTGAATCGTGAGCCGTAGGTGCCGAACCGGTCGAACAGGCGGCCGAGCTCGGCACAGATCGGCTGGACCAACGTGTCGATCTCGGCCAGGCGGGACACGACCGCAGCATCGTAGGCAGGATCGAGGTGGTCATTGACGACCTCGGCGTCGGTGTCGATGACCTGCCACGCCGTGCAGACATCGAGCATGGTGCGGTTGAGCCCCAGGAATGCCCGGTAGCTGGCCATCACGGCCGATCGGCGGCCGGCCCCGTCCAGCTCGACGGCCACCAGCCGCTCGTCCTCCTTGCGCCCTTCGGGGGTCAGCGACCAGCCGGATCGGGCCCCGTCCCGGTGCCGGGCGAAGCCGTTCTCGGCCGCCAACCGGAGCAGGCGCTCGATCTCGTCGACCGGCAGACCGACGTAGCGGGCCAGCCCGCCGGCCTCCGCGAATCCCTTCAGCCGCAGCCCGTGAAGGAGCAAGAGGTCGTGGTCTGACGGCACCATGGCGCCACCGAGCCTAGCAGGGTCGACCGATCAACGATCCCCGGCCGGCAGGGACTCGATCGTCGGCGCGGCCACCACCGCCCGATCACCCGTTGACTGCCGCCAGAGCAGAGCGGCGTAGAACGCCGACCCCAATGTGGCGAAGATGAACCACTGGACGGCATAGCCCCGGTGGGGTCCCTCGTCGAGCGGTGGTAGCGGGACCGGGTCCGGGAAGGAGGTGAGGCCGGCTGGTGATCCCGCCTCACCGGCGGCATCGTCGGGCGCGGGGGCGAGCTGCAGCCAGACGGTCGGCAGTGGGCGGCCCAGCCGGGCCGCCACCCGTTCGGTGTCGAGCCGGGGCAGAACCGTGCCGCGGCCGTCGTCCGTGGCGCCGATGAAGCCCCGCTCGACGGTGGCCCGAAGCCAGCCCCGCACCCGCACCGGACCGTCGGGGACGGGCTGCAGCTCGATCGCGGCGTTGCTGGGGACGAATCCCCGGTTGACGGCGAGCTCGGAGCCGTCGTCGAGCTCGACTACGGCGACGACATGCTCACCGGCCGCCCCGCCCTGGGAGCGGTTGCCGACGCGGACGAAGTCGGCGTCGACGAAGCGAACGGTGGCCTCGACGGCCTGGTAGTCCAGCTCGGCCCCGTCGGGCCCGCCCTCGGGCCGGCCGGCCAGCACGATCGTCTCTGCGGTACGGCTCTCGATCAGCTCGTTCCGCTCCTGCCTGACGTCCAGGCGATCGAGCTGCCAGAAGCCGAGTGCGACGAACAGCGCGACGACCGATATCGCGAAGACGTGGGAGAAGACCCAGAACGGCCTGCGGGCGAATCGCCAGTCACCACTCACTGTTGATGAACGGTATCGGATCGGCGGGAGGGCTTCGTCACCGGACGGCGCCGGCCGACCGGAGTTTCTGGCCGCTGACCATCGTTTCCCGCCGGAAGCCTGCCAGACTGCGAGGGGTGAGACTGGAACGGGGCAGACCGCCCAGGACGGCGATCATCCGGGTGATCGTCGGTCTGGTGATCGTGTCCCAGGTCTCCGCTCTGGCCGGCGATCTCGCCCTGGCGGAGTTCGTCGACAAGCACCCTGCATGGCTGATCGCCCTCAACCCCCGCAACCGGAACCTGGCCCTGGCCACCATTCAGCTCGACGCCGTGACCTACTACCTGATCGGGTTCACCCGGTTGGTGGCGTCGGACCCGCTGTACTACCTGCTCGGCTTCTGGTACGGCCAGCGAGCCCTGTCCTGGGTGGAGCGGAAGAGCCGTACCTACGGGCCGCTCGTACGCGACGGCGAGGGATTCTTCCGCAAGGCGTCCTACCCGCTGATCTTCGCTGCGCCGAACAACGTCGTGTGTGCCCTGTCCGCCGCCACCGGCGTCCGGTTGCGAACGTTCATCGCTCTCAACCTCAGCGGGACCGTGACGAGGCTGATCGTCATCCGTCAGCTCGGTGTGGTCTTCCAGTCACCGCTGCAGAGCATCGTGGATTTCATCACCCGGTACCGGACGCCCGTGCTGATCGTGTCGGCCATCGCTGTTGCGTGGACGATCCTGAGCGAGATCAGGGGCGACGACTCGGAGCTGCGGGCACTGACCGAGCTGACCCACGAGGAAGGGAGCTCACGGTCCACCGACTCGGGTCACGATGGCGACGGCGACGACAGCGGGCCCACCCGGTCATCGGCGCCACAGGAGTCCACCGCTGACGGAGAGGCGGAAGTGACGATCGATGCCGAGCGGACGATCGACCGGGAGTCGACGGAGGACGCCTGAGGCCGGCTGTGGATCGGGGGCCGGCGGGGAGCCCGCCGGGAGCCGGTCAGTTGAGGAGCTTGTCGAGCCCGACGGTGAGTCCGGGCAGCTCGCCGATTCGCCGTACCGCCATGACCACACCGGGCATGAACGACGAGCGGTCGATCGAATCGTGGCGGATCGTCAACGTCTGGCCGGCAGCCCCGAGGATCACCTCCTGGTGCGCCGTCATCCCTCGCATCCTCACGGAGTGGATCGATATGCCGGCCGGGCCGCTGGCCCCGCGAGCGCCGGGAATCGTCTCGGAGACGACCGGATCGGGGGCCCAGTCGTGGCTGGCGGCGGCCATTCGCTCGGCGGTGGAGATGGCGGTGCCGCTCGGGGCGTCGATCTTGCCGTCGTGGTGCAGCTCGATGATCTCCCCGGTCTGGAAGAACGGGGCTGCCAGCTCGGCGAAGCGCATCATCAGCACCGCCCCGATCGCGAAGTTGGGGGCGATCAGGCAATTCGAGCTCGTGAACAGCTGGCCGATCTCGACGTGATCGGCCTCGGTGAAGCCGGAGGTCCCGATGACGACATGGATCCCGTTGCCGGCGCAGAACTCCAGATTGGCCCGCGCCGCGTCGTGATGGGTGAAGTCGACCATGACCTCCACATCGGCGTCGACGATCGGCCCCGCTTCGGAGGACACGGGGAAGTGGTGACCGTCGACCCCGGTGACCTCGCCGACGTCGATGCCCTCGTAGGACGGATCGACGGCGGCCACGAGCTCGAGATCGGACGCGTCGCAGATGGCGTGCGCGACCGCACTGCCCATGCGGCCACCGACACCGAACACTCCCACTCTCAGTGCCATGGATGAAACCCCTTCCCCCGTTCCCCTGTTGTCGGTGACCCGATGGGGCGGGCCCATGAGGCCCACCCCATCGCGTCGAGCCCGGTGTCAGTCCCGGCGATTCCCCCGGCCTCGACCGCGGCCGCGGCCGCGTTGCCGGCCGCCGCCCCGATCGTCGTCGGCCACCACCGGCGCACCCTCGGGGCCGAGATCCCCGAACCCGTCGGCGTCGAAGCTGTCCTCGAACGACATCGCCAGCGAGTCGTCCGTCCTGGAGCGCGACTCCCTGGTTGCGGTGGCGGTTCCGCCTCGGCCGCGACCGCGGCCGGAGTCACGACCGGAGTCGCGATCGCGACCGCCGTTCGATCGACCGCCACCACCACTGGTGTAGTCGTTGTCGTCACCGGCGATCTTCAGCGACACCTTGCCGTTCGGGTCGATGTCCTCGACCACCACCTCGACCTCCTGGCCGAGCTCGAGCACGTCCTCGACACGGTCGATGCGCTTGCCCTGACCGATCTTGGAGATGTGGAGCAGCCCGTCGCGGCCGGGAAGGATGTTGACGAAGGCACCGAACTTGGTGATGTTGACCACCCGTCCCGGATAGGTCTCGCCGACATCCGCGGTCGGGGGGTCGAGGATCAGACGGATCTGACGCTCGGCCTCGTCGACGACCTCCTTGTCGGTGGCGGCGATCGCAACCACACCGACGACGCCGTCGTCGTCGACCGAGATGTCGGCCCCGGTCTCGGTCTGGATGGCGTTGATGACCTTGCCCTTCGGCCCGATGACCTCGCCGATCTTGTCGACCGGGATCTCGAAGCTGATGATCTTCGGTGCACCCTCCCGCACGTCGTCGCGGGGAGCGGGGATGGCTTCGGCCATGACCTCGAGGATCTTCAGCCTGGCGTCCTTGGCCTGCTGCAGCGCCTCGCCGAGCACCTCGGCGGGGATGCCGTCGATCTTGGTGTCGAGCTGGAGGGCGGTGACGAAGTCGGCCGTGCCGGCCACCTTGAAGTCCATGTCGCCGAAGGCGTCCTCGGCACCGAGGATGTCGGTGAGGGTGGTGTAGCGGCCCTCGGCGTAGACGAGGCCCATGGCGATGCCGGCCACCGGGGCCTTGATCGGCACGCCGGCGTCCATCAGCGAGAGGCTGGAGCCGCAGACCGAGGCCATCGAGGTTGAGCCGTTGGAGGACAGCACCTCGGAGACCAGCCGCAGCGTGTACGGCCACTCCTCCATCGTGGGGATGACCGGAACCAGGGCCCGCTCGGCCAGCAGACCGTGACCGATCTCGCGACGCTTGGGGCCCCGCATGAAGCCGGTCTCACCGGTGGAGAACGGCGGGAAGTTGTAGTGGTGCATGTACCGCTTGCGGTCGACCGGCTCGATGCCATCGATCATCTGATCCATGCGCTTCATGCCGAGGGTGGTGATGTTGAGCACCTGGGTCTCGCCCCGCTGGAACAGCCCGGACCCGTGGACCCGGGGGAGGACGCCGACCTCGGCGGAAACCGGCCGCAGATCAGCGGTCCCTCGACCGTCGATGCGGAAGCCGTCCTCGACGATCCGACGCCGGACCACGTTCTTGGACAGCGACCGGAACGCCGCCTTCAGCTGCTTGGCGGCCAGTACGTCGTCCTCGCCAGCGAACTGCGGCTGCAGCCCGGCCAGCGTCTCCTCCCGGAGCGCCTGCTCGGCCTCGGCCCGCTCGGCCTTGTCCGAGATGCCCATGATCTCGACCATCCTGGACTCGGCGGCGGCGGCCACCGCGGCGTACTGCTCGTCGGTGTAGTCGACCTGGACGGGGAAGTCCATGACCGGACGGCGCCCGCCGGACGCCTCGACCAGCTCGAGCTGGAGGGCGATGGCCTCCTTGATGTAGCGCTTCGACTCCTCGAGTCCCTCGGCGAGTGCGTCCTCGTCGACCTTGGGAGCACCGTTCTCGTAGTTGGTCCACGAGGACTCCGTGCCGCCGGCCTCGACCATCATCACCGCCACGTCACCGTTCTCCAGCTCGCGGCCGGCGACGACGATCTCGAAGGAGGACTCGTCGCCCTCCTGATAGGTCGGGTGGGGCAGCCACTCGCCCTCGGATGAGTAGGCGAGGCGGACGGCGCCGATGGGACCGTCGAAGGGGACGTCGGAGACCATCAGGGCCGCCGAGGCGCCGTTGATGGCGAGGACGTCGTGGGGATTGATCATGTCGGCCGAGAGCACGGTGACCACGACATGGGTCTCGTTGCGATAGCCCTCGGGGAACGAGGGCCGCAGCGGCCGATCGATCAGCCGGCAGGTGAGGGTGGCGGTATCGGCGGCCCGGCCTTCACGGCGGAAGAACGAGCCGGGGATCTTGCCCGCTGCGTACGACCGCTCCTCGACGTCGACTGTCAGCGGGAAGAAATCGATGCCCTCGCGAGGGTGCTTGGCGCCGGTGGCGGCCACCAGGATGCTCGTGTCGCCCATGCGGGCGACAACCGAGCCGCTGGCCAATCCGGCCAGCTTGCCTGTCTCCAGGTACAGGTCTGGTCCGTCACCGCCGGTGACGGACCCGGTAACGGAAATGGCTTCCGTCATAAGGGTACTCCTCTAGGTTCTGTTGTATCGGCGAGAGCGTCCTTCGCTCCCACCTCGACAGGCCAGATCCCAGATTTCGGCCACTCGAATCGGCGTCTCGGGATGTCTCCACGGCTCGAGGAGCCGGAAACTGGTAGCTGACCTACCTCGTGGTGCGGGTGGAATCCGCGCACCACGGATCATGCTATCGGGGTGAGTCGGGCTTCGGTCTGACCCGGCGAGGTTCGCCCCGACCGCTGCGGGGGACCGCCCTACGCCATCGGCGGATGACGCCGATCCATGAGCGTCGCTCAGAGCAACCGTCTGACCTCGGTGCCGACCGGGAGCGCCAGGTAATTGAACCCCGGGTACGGGTAGGTGCCCGCCTTGTCGAACGACTCCGTCGTCATCGGCTCACGACCGAAGACGAAGTCGACGATCGAGTACACGTCGTAGCCCCGCTCGACGAGGAAGGCGAACAGGTCGGACCGCTTGTAGCCGAACCGCTGCAGCTGGACGTCGGTCCCGCACTCGAACAGGATCGTCGGCTTGTGCGCCTTCAGCAATCGGTCTGCGCCCTGCAGGCTCGGCAGCTCTGCCCCCTCGACGTCGATCTTGAGGAAATCGATGCGCTCGGCGTCTGCCAGTTGGTCGTCGAGGACCACGACATCGACGTCGTAGGTGCGGAGGGTGGTGGTTTCGACCGGCTTCTGCAACCCGCTGAAGCCGGGCCGGTCCAGGTCATCGTAGAACCTTGCGGTACCGGCCCTGTCCGATGTCGCCGCCTGGATCACTTCGACGCCGGGATACTTCTTGCGCAGCCACCGGGCCTTGGCCGGCACCGGTTCGAACGCCCGATGGGTCCCGTCGGGAGCGAGTCGGCAGATCTCGGCCAGCATCGTGCCGATGTGGGCCCCGACGTCGACGCAGTCCGAGCCCGGCTTCAACAGGGCGGCCAGGGCCACCTTGGTCCGGCGCTCTTCCAGGTAGAGGTCCCACAGCTCCGGGTGGCGGTGTCGCTGGGGCGCCTGGGCGGCCCACCGCAGACCACGAACGAAGCGCTCGACCGGGGTGCCGACCAGCGCTTGCTTGAGATAGAGCTTCACCATCGCCTCATGCTCTCTCCGACCACTGGCCGCCCGAGTCCACCGTCGAGGTCGTCAACCGATTGCCGCCCGTCGAGGTGTCTAACGACGGAGGCCGAGCTCGGCGATCAGCGCCCGGTACCGCTCTACGTCGATGGCGGCCAGGTAGTCGAGCATGCGGCGGCGGCGGCCGACGAGGGCCAGCAGCCCACGCTGGCTGTGGTAGTCCTTCTTGTGGAGCTTCAGGTGCTCGGTCAGGTGGTTGATCCGATCGGTGGCGAGCGCGATCTGGACCTCCGGCGAGCCGGTGTCGGCCTCGGACTTTCGGAACTTGGCGATGGTCGGCGCCTTGGGGGGCAGGTTGGCCGCTGGCTTGCTCATGATCGGAACTCCTGTTGGTGAACGTTGCCGTTGTCGTCGAGACCGCAACGGCTGACAGTCGTGTGGGACCCGGGGCCCGGCCGTACGTGTCGCAATGCGCACACGACAGCGGTGTTCAGGCTAGCCCTGCCACCGGTCGGCACCCACCCGCCCCATAAGGGGGGCCGGTACTTCATCTTCGTCAAGCTCGTGACCGCCGACGGACCGGTCGGCTACGGCGAGGTCTACGCCGCCACGTTCTCGCCGAACGTGGTCGCAGCGATGATCGAGGACGTGTGCGAGCGCCACGTGGTCGGCACCGATCCCCATCACGTCGAGCGCCTGTGGCGGGTGGTCTATGGGCGGGGCTACAGCGCCCGCCCCGATCTGTCGCTGGTCTCGGTGCTGAGCGGGATCGAGATGGCCTGTTGGGACATCGTCGGCAAGGCGGCTCAGCAGCCGGTCTACGAGCTTCTCGGCGGTCGGGTCCACGACCGGCTGCGGACCTACACCTACCTCTACCCGGCCGAGCGGGCCGACGGCGAGCAGGTCGACATCTACGCCGGGACCGACGTCTACGCCGATCCGGACCTCGCTGCGGCAAGGGCCGTCGACTACCTCGACCAGGGATTCACGGCGCTCAAGCTCGATCCGATGGGTGGCTACTCCGTCTTCGATCCCCGCCAGCCCGGGCTGGCGTCGCTGGACCGGGCCGAGGCGATGGTCGCGGCGATCCGCCGTGCCGTCGGCAGCAGGGCCGACATCCTGTTCGGGACCCATGGCCAGTTCAGCGCGGCCGGGGCCATCCGCCTGGCGGCCCGGCTCGAGCGGTACGACCCGCTGTGGTTCGAGGAGCCGACCCCTCCCGAGATGCCGGAGGAGATGGCGAAGGTGGCGGCCGCCACCACGATCCCGGTGGCCACCGGCGAGCGGTTGACGACGAAGTACGAGTTCCGCCGGGTGCTCGAACAGGGGGCGGCATCGATCCTCCAGATGGCCCTCGGCCGGGTCGGGGGCTTGCTGGAGGCCAAGAAGATCGCCGGTATGGCCGAGGCCTACTACGCCCACCTCGCCCCCCACCTGTACTGCGGCCCGATCGAGGGGGCGGCCAACATCGCTCTCGCCACCTGCAGTCCGAACTTCCTCATCCTCGAGAGCATCGAGGACTGGGGCGGGTTCCACGCCGAGATCCTGGTGCGCCCGATCGACTGGGAGGACGGCTCGGTCATCCCGCCCACCGCTCCGGGTCTCGGGGTCGAGCTCGACGAATACGTGGCACGGGCCAACCCGTACCGTGGCGAGGCGCTGCACCTCGAGATGGCCGAGCAGCCCCTCGGCATGCCATGAGGACAGACGCGAGGCGCTCCCCCGCTGCGCCTTGCGCCGCTCGCGCCCTGCGGCCCCCGGGTCA
>JAHELU010000078.1:15043-19884 GCA_024644005.1 Acidimicrobiales bacterium
GTCCTGTCGAGAATCTCTTGCGCTCGGGTGATGTCGGTGGCCAGCTGGGCCTTGAGCGCATCGATCCCGTCGAATCGCTGCTCGGATCGAAGCAGCTCGACGAACCGGACCCGGGCCGGTTGGCCGTAGAGGTCGTCATCGAAGCCCAGGAGGTGGGCCTCCAGCAGTGAGTGCTCGGCGGCCTGGTAGAAGGTCGGTCGCTTGCCGACGTTGATGGCGCACGGCCAGACCGAATCGTCGGGGCGGATGTACCATCCGGCATAGACGGCGTCGGCCGGCAGGGCCCGATCGCGGGCGACTGCGATGTTGGCGGTCGGGAAGCCGATGGTCCGGCCCCGCCGATCACCCTCGACGACGGTGCCCCTGACCTCGTGGTTGCGGCCCAGCAATCGAGCTGCGGTCCCGACGTCACCCCCGGCCAGGGCCCGCCGGATGGCGGTCGACGACACCGACTCGGTCTTGCCGTCCGGTCGGGGCAACAGCTGCAACCCCTCGACCTCGAAGCCGTGCCTGGCGCCGAGCTCGATCAGCAGGTCGACGTTGCCCTTCCGGCCCTTGCCGAAGTGGAAGTCGTGGCCGACGACCACCGCCTCGGCGGCCATGCAGTCGACCACGATGAGCTGGACGAACTCCTCTGCGGTCTGCTGGGCCATGGCCTCGTCGAACGGGATGACCAGCACGGTCTCGACCCCCAGTTGCTCCAGCAGGTCGAGCTTCTGCTCGGTGTCGGTCAGCAGCAGCGGCGCGGTCTCGGGCCGGAGGATCATCGCAGGGTGGGGGTCGAACGTGACGACCGCCAGCCTCAGTTGCCGCCGCTCCGCGGCCCGTGCGGTGGCCCGGATCACCGCCTGGTGGCCGATGTGGATCCCGTCATACGTGCCGATGGTGATGGCGTGACCGGCGTCGAGATCCTGGCATTGCGCGATTTCCCGTAGTACCTGCACTGAAGGCGAACGTTATCGGTCCTCAGGCGCCCGTCAGAACTTTTGCTGCACAAAGGTTGCCGTCCCTGGCCTGGTAGACGGCCAGCACCGTGCCGGCACCGTCGGTCACCGCAACGTGACCGGCACCACCGGCGGGGCCGAGGGACTGGCCGTTGGCCACCCGCTGCGCCACGTCGTCGTCGACCTGGAGCACCGGCATCCCCCGCAGGAGCTCGGCGACGGGCGCCAGCTCGATGTCGTCGACCGTGGTTGCGTCGTCGAGCGTGAACGGCCCGACCGCGGTCCGCCGAAGGTTGCGGAGGTGGGCCCCGCCGCCGAGCGCCCGACCGAGGTCGGCGGCCAGGGTCCGCACGTAGGTACCGGACGAGCAGTCGATCTCGGCGTCGTAGACGAGCGGATCCTCGCCAGGGTGGACGTCGAAGCGGGTGACGGTGACCGGGCGGGGGGCCCGCTCCACCTCCTTGCCGGCTCGGGCCAGCTCGTGGAGTCGCTTCCCGTCGATCTTGACGGCGGACACCATCGGCGGGATCTGCTCGATGTCACCGACGAAGCGCGCCGCGGCAGCGGCCACGGCCTCGGGGTCGAGCGACATCTCGTGGGTGGCGACCACCTCGCCGGCGGCGTCGAGGGTCGTCGTCTCGGTGCCGAACACGATCTGGCCGACGTAGCGCTTGTCTGCACCGGCGACGAACTGCAGCAGCTTGGTGCCCCGCCCGACGCCGATGACGAGCACGCCCGTGGCGTCCGGATCGAGCGTCCCGGCGTGTCCGACCTTCCGGGTCCCCAGGGCGGCGCGGACCCGATCGACCACGTCGTGGCTCGTGCAACCGGCCGGCTTGTCGATCACGACGCAGCCGGACACCCCGGAGTCGGGGCGCTTCGTTCTGGATCGGCGGCTCATCTCCCTGCCGTCAGTCCTCGGACCCGGACTCGGTCTCCGTCCCGGGCGCAGGATCGGCATCGGGATCGGTCGACGAGGGATCCGGCAGGTCCAGAGAGCTCAGGATCTCCTCGATCCTGGCGCCGGCCCTGACCGCCGGGTCGAAGGTGAACACCACCTCCGGGGTCTTCCGCAGCCTGGCCTGCCGAGCGATCTCGGCCTGGACGGGCTTTCGGTACGACGCCAGCGCCTCCAGGTAGGCCTCGTCGGCGTCGGGCGTCCCGCCGTCGTCGAGCGCGCTGATGAACACCTCGGCCCGGTTGAGGTCGTTGTCGACGGCAACGCCCGTCACGGTCAGCAGCCCGAGCCGATCGTCGTCGACCCGCTCGAGGTAGCCGGCCACGATCTCCTGGAGCAGCGCGTTGAGCCTCGCGGTGCGAGGATACTGCCGGTTGGTCTGCGGCCGACCGGCCCGACCAGAGCGAGCTCGGCGGCGACCGCGCGGCGACTTCGCCATCAGTCGCTCTCCCACCAGCTCCGCCAGATCTCGAGCACCTCGATCTCGGGTCGGGACCAGACGTAGCGCTCGACGCGGTCCATCACCGCCTGTACGTGGCCGACCTCGGAACCGACCACCGCAGCCCCGATGAGGGAGCGCTGCCACACGTCGAGGTGGTCGACCTCCGATGCCGCGACTCCGTGGAGCTGATCGAGATTCCTGACGATTGATGTCACCACGGACCGCTTCTCTTTCAGGCTGCCGGCCGACGGGAGGTGGATGTCGATCTCGGCGACGAGTACGTGCATACCGTGAACCGGTGGCTATTCGCGGGGTATCTCCCGCTCCTCGTAGGTCTCGATGATGTCGCCTTCCTTGAGATCCTGGAAGTCGGAGAGGCCGATGCCGCACTCGAACCCGGCCGACACCTCCTGGGCGTCTTCCTTGAACCGCTTGAGCGACTGGATCGAGCCCTTCCAGATGATGGTGCCGTCCCGCAGGAACCGGACCTTGGATCCTCTGGTGATCGTGCCGTTGGTGACCATGCAACCGGCGATCGAGCCGACCCGGGGCACCCGGAAGATCTCCCGGACCTCTGCCTCACCGGTGACCACCTCTTCGTACTCCGGTTCGAGCAGGCCGAGCATGGCGTTCTCGATGTCTTCCAGGAGCTTGTAGATGATCTCGTAGTTGCGGATCTCCACCTTCTCCTGCTCGGCCAGCTCCCTGGCCTTGCGGTCCGGTCGGACGTTGAACCCCAGGATGGTGGCGTTCGACGCGGCGGCCAGCTGCACGTCGTTCTCGGTGATGCCGCCGACGCCTCTCAGGACGAACGCCAGCTTCACGTCGTCCCGCTCCCGCTTCTTCAGGCTGTCGCAGACCGCCTCGAGCGAACCGTTGACGTCGGCCTTGACGATCAGGTTGAGGGTTGCGGCCTCGCCGGCCTGGATCTGCTTGAAGATGTCTTCGAGCTTGGCGCCGCCGCTGGTGGCCGATGCGTCCCGCCCGAGGCTGGCCAGGCGCTGCCAGTGCTCGCGCGTGTCCGCCACCTTGCTGGCCAGCTTCTCGTTCGGGGCGATGACGAACGAGTCGCCGGCTTCGGCCACCTCGTTCAGCCCCAGTACCTGGACCGGCGTCGACGGCAGGGCGCTCTCGACCCGCTCGCCCTGGTCGTTGACCAGCGCTCTGACCCTGCCCCAGGCAGCGCCGCTGACCAGGGGATCACCCACGTTGAGCGTGCCCCGCTCCACCAGCACGGTGGCCACCGGGCCACGACCGATGTCGAGGTGGGCCTCGAGGACCGAGCCGGCGGCCCGACCCTCTGGCGTGGCCCGGAGGTCTTCGAGCTCGGCGAGGAGGAACAGGTTCTCGATCAGGTCGTCGATGCCCTCGCCGGTCATGGCCGAGAGCGGCACCATGATGGTCTCGCCGCCCCAGGCCTCGGGCACCAGCTCGCGTTCGGACAGCTGGGTCATCACGCGCTGGGGATCGGCCCCCTCACGGTCCATCTTGTTGATGGCGACGATGATGGGCACCTCGGCCGCCTTGGCGTGATCGAGGGCTTCCAGGGTCTGGGGCATGACGCCGTCGTCGGCCGCGACCACCAGCACCACGATGTCGGTCACGTCGGCCCCCCTGGCCCGCATCGAGGTGAAGGCCTCGTGACCGGGGGTGTCCAGGAACGTCATCGTCCTGCCGTTGCGCTCGATCTGGTAGGCCCCGATGTGCTGGGTGATGCCGCCGGCCTCGCCGTCGACGACGTTGGCGGAGCGGATCTTGTCGAGCAGGAGCGTCTTGCCGTGGTCGACGTGCCCCATGACGGTGATGACCGGGGGTCGGGACGGCCAGGTGTCGACGATGTCGTCGTCGTCCTCGTCCTCGAACTCCAACAGCTTGCGGAGCTCGACCTCCTGCTCCTCACCGGGGTCGACGAGCTTGATCTCGGCGCCGATCTCCGCTGCGAACATCTCGATCATGTCGTCGGTGAGCGACTGCGTGGCCGTGACCATCTCGCCGTTGGTCAACAGGAACCGGACGACGTCGGCTGCGGTCCGGTTGAGCCGGGGCCCGAGATCCTGGGCGGTGGACGCCCGCTCGATCACCACTTCACCGGTGGGGATCGGTGCATCCTCCGCCGAGTACGTCGGGACGTCCATCGGCGTGAGCTCTTCGCGGCTGCGACGCCGTCTGCTCTTGCGACGCTGGCGTCCCCGGTTGGGGCCACCGCGGCCTGGAGGGCCGCCGCGCCCGGGAGGACCACCACGGCTGGGCCCTGCGGGCTGTCCGCCACCGCCGGGGCCGCTTCGACCACCGGGAGGCGGGCCGCCCGTGCTACGGAACCCACCCGATCGAGCGGGACCATCGCCTCGACCACCGCCGGCACCGGGACCGCCGGAGGGGCGACGCCCGCCGCCAGGGGGCGGTGGTATGGGCTTGCCGCCACGACCACGGGGCGGGCCGGGGGGCGGCGGAATCGGCTTCCTGGCCTTCGGTGGGGCCGAGCCGGCATCGGCCCTGG
>JAHELU010000079.1:0-11416 GCA_024644005.1 Acidimicrobiales bacterium
GAGGCGCTGGCCACGGCCGACCACGCCAACGATCGGGAGCGGCTCCATCTCCGAGCGCTCGGGCACTGGGCCGATGGCCATGTCCTGGCTGCGGCCCAGGTCTGGGACCGGCTACTGGCGGCCGACCCGCTCGACCTCCTGGCCCTGAAGATGCATCACTACACGACGTTCTGGACCGGGCGGGCCAACGTGTTGCTGTCCACCGTCGAGGGGGTGCTCGATGCCTGGACCGAGTCGACGCCCGGTTACGACCACGTGCTCGGAATGCACGCCTTCGGCTTGAACGAGACCGGACGGTACGAGCGGGCGGAAGCGGTCGGTCGGGAGGCGGTGAGCCGCAACGCCGAGGACCTCTGGTCCATCCACGCCGTGGCCCATGCGCTGGAGATGCAGGGCGAGCATCGGCGGGGAGACGAGTTCCTCTCGACCCGGGGCGACAGGTGGTCGTCCAAGAACCCGTTCGTCGGCCACGTCTGGTGGCATGCCGCTCTGTTCCCGTGGAACGCCGGCGACTACGACCGGGTACTGGCCCTCTACGACGAGCGGCTGCGACCGGCCAGCACCGA
Source organism: Acidimicrobiales bacterium (assembly GCA_024644005.1). Taxonomy (GTDB): domain Bacteria; phylum Actinomycetota; class Acidimicrobiia; order Acidimicrobiales; family SZUA-35; genus JAHELU01. The sequence goes on from JAHELU010000079.1 coordinate 567, forward strand.
CTTCTTCCTCGACATCCAGAACCTGTCGTCGTTGCTGACCCGGCTGGAGCTGCTCGGCGTCGACGTCGGCGACCGCTGGGCAGAGCTCGGCGACCATGCTGCGGCCAGGACCGGCGACCACGTGCTGAGCTTCACCGATGTCCACTGCGCCCTGACGTTGGCCAGGACCGGTCGGCTGGACGACCTCGATGCCTACCTGGTCTCGCTGGAGAAGCACCGGGCGTCGGTGCCGTCAGGTCTCGAATCGCTCGGGGTCGAGCGGGCGATCGACATCGGCCGGAGCCTGGCGTCATCTGCCGCAGGGGACCATCGGGAGGCGGCGACTGCGCTGGGCGCCATCCGGAGCGACATCGCCCCGATCGGGGGTAGCCACGCCCAGCGCGACCTGTTCGACCTGCTGCTGATCGACATGACCGTCGAGGCGGGCGATCTGGAGATGGCCTGCTTCCTGCTGCGGAGCCGGGTCGCTCGCTGGTCGACGTCGGTCCCGTCGTGGCAGCGATACGCAGAGGCCCTCGATGCAGCCGGCTGCGACGGGGCGGCCCATGATGCCCGGAACCGAGCGAGGGAGATCAGCAGACGATGACGACGACGAGCCCCTGGCAGCTGACGAAGGACCAGCTCGACCTCCAAGCCAAGGCCCGGGCGCTGGCCGAGGAGGTGATCGCCCCCCGGGCGGCCGAGGTCGACGAGACGGAGCAGTACCCGTGGCACAACGTGGCGGCGCTGCAGGAGAACGGCTTCACCGGTATGACGGTGCCGGCAGACCTGGGCGGCCCCGGCCACTCGTTCCTCGATGCGGTCCTGGTTGTCGAGCAGATGGCCCGGGTCTGCGGCGTCACCGGCCGCATCGCGGTGGAAGCCAACATGGGTGCCATTTCGGCCATCCTGGCCTACGGCACCGCCGAGCAGCGCCGCATGGCGGCCGATCTCGTGCTGTCCGGCGACAAGCCGGCCATCTGCATCACCGAGCCGGGCGCCGGGTCCTCGGCGTCGATGATGATCACGAGGGCCGACAGGAGGGGCGACCGGTACGTCCTCAACGGCACCAAGCACTGGATCACCGGCGGCACGGTCTCCAAGCTCCATCTGATCTTCGCCAGGGTCTTCGACGAGCGAGGCGACGAGCAGGGTATCGGCGGGTTCCTGGCCATCAGGGACGAGACGCCGGGGCTGCGATTCGGCCGTCGTGAGCCGACCATGGGCCTGCGGGGCATCCCCGAGATGGAGGTCATCCTGGAGGACATGGAGGTCGGCCCCGAGATGGTGGTCATGCCGCCATCCGGGCTCCGGCGGGGGTTTGCCGACCTGATGAACGCCTACAACTCGCAGCGGGTCGGAGCCGGGACGGTGGCCCTCGGCATCGCCACCGGGGCCTACGAGCTGGCGGTCGAGTACGCCAAGGAGCGGCACCAGTTCGACCGGCCGATCGCCGAGTTCCAGGGGCTGCAGTGGATGCTGGCCGACATGAGCGTCAAGCTCGAAGCAGCTCGCAGCCTGACCTATCGGGCCGCCTGCTCCCGGGGCCCCGGCCGGGAGGGCCCCGGCACCAGCCCGTTCCCCGATCCGGCGTTGGCAGCCCAGGCCAAGATCTTCACCGCCGAGTCGTCGATCTCGGTGGTCGACCACGCCCTCCAGACCTTCGGCGCCGCCGGGTACAGCCGCCGAAATCCATTGGAGCGGATGTACCGGGACGTCCGCATGTTCACGATCGGTGGCGGCACCGCCCAGATCCTCCGCACCGTGGTCGCCTCCCGCATCCTCGACCGCAAGCTCCCCCAGACACGGGATGGCTACACCCGCTGACCAGCCCACAGCCAGGGACGTTCGGCGAAGCCGAACTCCGGTTGAACGCCCCCGGCGTTCAAACCCAGACACGGGATGGCTACACCCGCTGACCAGCCCACAGCCAGGGATGTTCGGCAAAGCCGAACTCCGGTTGAACGCCCCCGGCGTTCAAACCCAGACGCGGGATGGCTACACCCGCTGACCAGCCCACAGCCAGGGACGTCCTACACACACACCTGCTGAGTCACTGGCGGCCGTACGGCGTCGACGTGGCGCCCCGGGCGGCGGCCAGCAGGCAGAGGAAGTCGTGAACGAGCGTTGCCGCAGCCAGGGCCGTGATCTGGGCGGTGTCGTACTGGGGGGCCACCTCGACCACGTCCATGCCGACGATGTCGAGCGCCCCGAGCCCCCGAATCGCCTCCAGTGCCTGGGCGGTCGACAGGCCGCCGACGACCGGCGTGCCGGTGCCGGGGGCGAAGGCGGGGTCGAGGCAGTCGATGTCGAATGTCAGGTAGGCCCGCCGCTCGCCGACGGTCTCCCGTATCACCTCCAGGACGGCCGGAATGCCCTCCCGATGGACCCACGGGGCACCGAGGATGGTGAAGCCGTGGTCGGTGGCGTTGGGTGTCCGGATACCGATCTGGACCGAGCGGGCAGGATCGATCAGCCCTTCGTTGGCGGCTCGCAGGAACATCGATCCGTGGTCGAGACGCTCGCCGTCGTCGGCCCAGGTGTCGCAGTGGGCGTCGAAGTGGATCAGCGCCAGCGGGCCGTACGTCGCGGCGTGGGCCCGGAGCAGTGGGTAGGTCACGAAGTGGTCGCCCCCGAGCGAGATCATGGTGGCGCCAGAGCGCAGGATCACTTCGGCATGGGCCTCCACGCGCTCGACGATCTCGCCCGGGTGGCCGTAGTCGAAGTGGCAGTCGCCGTAGTCCACGATCGCCAGCTCGTCCAGGGGATCGAAGCCGACCGGGTAGCCAGCCAGTTCGGCCAAGCCGGCCGAAGCCTCCCTGATCCCCCTCGGCCCGAACCTCGCTCCCGGACGGTTCGAGGTGGCGGCGTCGAACGGGATACCGGTCACCACCGCATCGACACCGGTCAGATCCCTCGTGTAGTTGCGGCGGAGGAAGGACGTGGCCCCGGCGAAGGTGTTCTCGTCGCCTCGCCCCTTGAGGCCCTGCCGGCGGAATGCCAGGTCCCCCGCAGTGGTACCGACGGCGTCCGGGCCACGCTCCGTCGAGTCCCCGTGCCCACCGGGGCGGTCACCCATCCCGCTCACTGGTCGACCCTCCGATCCCAGGTGTGGCGCTCCAGCCGGGGGTGTTGCGCCATCAGGCGGAATCCCGTCGGACGGAGCTCCGCGAGGACGGTCTCCGGACGTCCGGCGCTCATCGGTCGACCTTCCGATCCACAGGGACGACGGTCCAGCCACAGATGTTCCGCCGGAGGCGGAACTCAGTGAGGAGCTGCTCCGCAGCTCCGGCGCTCACGACTGCACCCCCAGATCACCGTGCCTGACCAGTCCGTCCTGGACGACCGCCGCCACGCGGGGCCCGAGATCGGAGACGTCGATCTCGACGTCATTGCCCTGACCGCTGAACACGACGAGGTCGGCCCGCTTCCCCTCCTCGAGGGTGCCGACCTCGTCCCCGACCCCCATCAGCTCGGCTGCCGACCGGGTCGAAGCCGCCAGCACCTGGAGCGGGGTCATGCCCAGCTCGGCCATCAGGTTCAGCTCTTCGAGGTTCCGACCGTGAGGCGTGACCCCCGAATCGGTGCCCATGGCGATCCGTACCCCGGCCTCGATCGCCCGCCCGATCGACTCACGGTGCACGTCGACGACGGCCCGGGCCTTGTCCATGATCACCTCCGATATCCCGACGCCCCGCTCGGCGGCCTCGAGGACCCCGGCCGGTGCGATCAGGGTGGGGACGAGATAGGTACCGGCGTCGAGCATCATCTGGATCGCCTCGTCGTCGAGGTAGACACCGTGCTCGATGGAGCGGATGCCGGCCCGAACGGCGTTCTTGATGCCGTCGGTGGCCTGGGCGTGGGCCATGACGAACCGGCCGGCGGCGGTCGCCTCGGCCACCAGCACCTCGAGCTCGTCCGGCATGAAGTGGGCGTGCTGGGGATCGGAGCGGGGCGAGATCACCCCGCCGGAGGTGCAGACCTTTATCACGTCGGCTCCCGCCCGCACCAGCTCCCGGACCTTGCGTCGCATCTCGATCGGGCCGTCGACGACGCCGTCGGGACGTCCGGGGTGGGGATCCAGCATCCCCGGCAGATGCGCGCCGCAGACCTCCCAGGAATCGCTGTGCCCGCCGGTCTGGGAGAGGATGGCGATCGAGAGCTGCATGCGGGGGCCGGCGATCAGACCCTTGTCCCGGGCCTCCTTCAGCCCGAGGTCGGCCCCGCCGGCGTCCCGGACGGTGGTGATGCCGCTGGCCAGTGTCCGCTCCATCCGCTCTGCCGCCTGGAAGAAATTGAGCGAGAACGGGGTGTTGGCGTGGGTGATCGGGCTGAAGTCGCCGTCGACCATGAAATGGACGTGACAATCGAACAGGCCGGGGGTCACCAGGTGACCGGCACAATCGAGGGTCCGGTCGCCGTCGAGCCCGAGGCCGACCTCGACGATCCGCCCCTCCTCGACCACCACGTCGGCCCGGGCCGGCGGTGCTCCGCTGCCGTCGAAGACGAGGCCGTTGGCGAACACGGTTCGGGACGAGGAGCGAGTCATGGGTCAAGGCTCGGAGGCCGGTTGGCGAATTGCAACGTCCCGACATCGAGGTGGGCCGAGAGCCCTAGAGTCGGGTACCGGGAGCGCCAGCAAGGGAGCAGCTGATGACCCATACCGCAACGTCGGAACGGTTCTGTGGACGGATCGGCATGGCCCAGCCCATCATCCTCGCCCCGATGGGCGGTGGACCGTCGACCCCGGAGCTGGTGGCGGCCGTCGCGGAGGCCGGTGGGCTCGGCTCGATCGCCGCCGGCTACCTCTCGGCCGACGAGCTGGCCACCGCCATCGACCGGGTCCGAGCGCTCACGGCCGGCCCCCTGGCCCTCAACATCTTCGTCCCGCCCCGACGAGCCCTGAATCACGAGCTGGGAGAACGGGCCCGGCAGGTGCTGTCCGGCATCTCGGCCGAGCTGGGCGCCCCGGAGCCGACCGCTTCGGTGCCCGATGCCGAGACGTTCGACCGGCAGGTGACCGTGGCCGCCGAGAGCGACGCCGTGCTGGTCTCGTTCACGTTCGGCCTCCCACCGATCGCAACGATCGAGCGACTCCAGGCTGCGGGCACCATCGTGGCCGCCACCGCCAACACGTTCGGTGAGGCAGTGGAGGTTGCCGCCGCCGGCTGCGATGCGGTGATCCTCCAGGGCTTCGAGGCCGGGGCGCATCGGGGTGGGCTGTCCGAACGGGGTGACCGCCACGTCGGCCTCGTGTCGCTCCTCGAGCAGGCGCGGGGTCGGCTGCCGGTCGACGTGATCGCCTCGGGTGGGGTCTGCTCGGGGGCCGGGGTCGCAGCCTGTCTCGCCCTCGGTGCAGCTGCGGTCCAGATCGGCACGGCGTTCCTCGTCACCGACGAGTCGGGGGCGACGCCGGAGTGGAAGAAGGCGGTCATCGCCAGCGTCGACGCCGAGACCGTGATCACCCGGTCCCTCACCGGCAGGGGGGCCCGAGGCGTCGCCAACGAGCTGGTTGCCAGGTTGTCCGAGGTCGAGGACGAGCTGCCCGACTACCCGGTCCTCAACAGCTACACATCGGGACTGCGGCAGCGGGCCAAGGATCTCGGTGAGCCGGAGTTCCAATCGCTGTGGACCGGGCAGTCGGGCTCGGTCAGCCGGATCGGGTCGGCCCGGTCGGTGTTCGATCGAATCGTGGCGGAACTGGCAACGGCGGCCGACGGCTTGGCGGGCTCCGCTGATCCATGACCCCGATCGTCAGCCGACACCGACGAGCTCGAGCAGCTCCTGGCTGCGGTCCGCCGGGTGCAGCGGCGTCCCCGACGCTGTTCGCCGTCGATCGCCATGGCCGGGACACCAGCTCCAGCCACTGTCCTGGCTTCGACGAGGGTTCATCGGCTGGTGGCAGTAGACGTGGTCGGCCAAGATTGGCTCCATCGATCCCGGTCCGGCCGGGACCAGACTGCAGGAGACAGCCCAATGGCCTTCCGTTTCGCCAACGTGTCCGGACGAGCCGCCCTCGTCGACCGGGACGGTCGGTGGTACGACCTCGACAAGCTGTCTGGCGGAGCGGTGCCGGCCGATCCCATGGCGGCCATCGCCGAGGCGGCAGCGCTCCATCGCCTCGACGAGCAGCTGGCCTCGTCCGAGCCGGACGGCCAGTTGGCCGAGGCGAGCCTCGGTGCACCGATACCACGGCCCCGCAACGCCTTCGGCGTCGGGCTGAACTACCGGCCCCACGCCGAAGAGGCGAACATGGAGCTCCCCGAGCGCCCGCTGGTCTTCGGCAAGTTCAGCAGTTGCATCGTCGGTCCGACCGACGACGTCGAGTTGCGGTCCGAGACCGCCGACTGGGAGGTCGAGCTGGTCGTGGCCATCGGCACCGCCGGCCGGGACATCCCCGCCGATTCGGCCTGGGACCACGTGCTGGGGCTCACCATCGGGCAGGACATCAGCGATCGGCGGCTCCAGTTCGCGGCCAAGCCGCCCCACTTCGACCTCGGCAAGTCCCGCGACACCTACGGCCCGATGGGCCCGGTCCTCGTGTCGACCGACTCGTTCGCCGACCCGACCGATCTGGCGATCAGCTGCCAGATCAACGGCGAGCCGAAGCAGGCCGACCGGACCACCAGCCTCATCTTCTCCGTCGCCGAGCTGATCGAGTACCTGTCGGGCATCGTCACGCTCGACGTCGGCGACGTGATCTTCACCGGCACGCCGGCCGGTGTCGGGGCCGCCTCCCAGACGTACCTCGCCCCTGGTGATGTGATCACCTCGACGATCGAGGGCATCGGGACCATGTCCAACACCTGCGTATGACCGACCGCCACCCGGCTGTCGACGTGGCGGTGGTCGGCGGTGGACCGGTCGGCGTCACCGCAGCCCTCCTGCTGGCCCAGCGAGGGCTGTCGACAGTCCTGTTGGAGCGATCGGAGACGATCTACGATCTGCCTCGGGCGGTCGGGATGGATGGCGAGATCCAGCGGGTGTTCCAGAACGCCGGGCTGAACGACTGGATCCGGGCCAACACGACACCGATCGCCGGGGCCGAGTTCGTCGACGCCGGCGGGAATCGCATCGTCGGCGGCGACTTCGCCCCCGACATGCTCGGCCCCCAGGGTCATCCTCCGATGGTCATGTACCACCAGCCATGGCTCGAGGCGATGCTGCGGGCGGAGGCGGCGGCGGCTGGTGTCGAGCTCCGGCTCGGCTGCGAGGTCACCGGCCTCGCCCAGGACCAGGACGGCGTGACGGTGCTGACGGATGCGGGGGCGGTGGCGGCGACGTGGGTGGTGGCGGCCGATGGCGCAGCCAGCCCGACCAGGAAGCGTCTCGGCGTCGCCTTCGTCGACCAGGGTTTCGATCAGGACTGGCTCGTGTTCGACGTGGCGCTCAACGGCCCCGCCCGGCACCTGCCGAGACTGGCCCAGCAGATCTGCGACCCGGCTCGTCCGACGACGTTCGTACCGGGACACGCCAACTTCTGCCGGTGGGAGCTGCAGTTGCAGCCAGGGGAGTCGGCAGACGAGATGACGGAACCGGACCGGGTGTGGCAGCTGATCTCCCGCTGGCTCGATCCTGACGAGGGCGAGCTCCGTCGAGCGGTGGTCTACCGCTTCCATGCCACCGTTGCCGAGCGGATGCGGATCGGGCGGGTCTTCCTGGCCGGCGATGCGGCCCATCAGATGCCACCGTTCCTCGGCCAGGGGCTGTGCTCCGGTATCCGCGATGCCGCCAACCTGGCCTGGAAGCTGGACCTGGTGCAACGGGGCCTCGTCGCCGACACCATCCTCGACAGCTACGACGCCGAGCGGCGTCCCCACGCCGTCGACATGGTGTCCCACGCCGTCGACACCGGACGGTTGATCGACGAGCTGTCCGGCCGGGCCGCCAGTACGGTCGACGACGGGGCGGTCGACGACCGGGCGGTCGACGGCGACAGCGAGGTCAGGGGCGACAGCGAGGTCAGGCTGCAAGCCGGCTACGGCGGTGGTCGCGAGTTTCCCCACCTCCGCCACGGCATCCGGGTCGGTGACCATCGTCGTCTCGGCAAGCCGGTCCTGCAGCCCATCGTCGACGGCAGGTTCTTCGACGAGCGGCTCGGACCGGGTTTCGCGGTGCTGGTCCACGATCGGTCGGCGGTCACCGATGACGTCGTCGCCGCCTGGGCCTCGGTCGGTGGCAGGGTCGTGGCGGTCCCGGAGGGCTCCTTCGGCGAGGAGGTACCCGAGGGCGGGGCGGTGGTGGTCAGGCCGGACCGGTACATCGCCGCAGTGGCGGAGCGGCTCGACGACCTGCCGACCATGACGACCGCGCTGTTGCGCGCCATGGGCGCTCGGCGCTGAGAACCGGTCAGCCGTCGACCAGCGGGCGGAGCAGTGCGAGGTGCTCGGGTCCGATGCCGCAGCAGCCGCCTACGACCTGCACCCCCCGGTCCAGCCACCCTCTGGCCGCAGCGGCATAGTCCGCAGGAGCGATGATGTCGTTGAAGACCCAGTTCGGGTTGACGAAGTGGCCGGAATGGGCGTAGACGCCGACGGGACCGCTCCACACCTCGTCCAGCACGTCGAGACACGGATCGATGTCGGAGACCTCGGTGTGCATGATGCTCACCACCGGGACGTCCCGGCCCTCGATGGCGGCCACGCCCTCGGCCAGCGTCGGTCCGTCGAGCAGCCGCGCCGTGCCCGCCTCGTCGATCTCACAGCTGAAGCCCACCCACACCGGCACCCCGGTCTGCTGGGACGCATGCAGCAGCGTGAGCGTCCGATCGACGTCGCTCATCATCTCGAGGACGAGCAGGTCGGCCCCGGCCGCGGCCATGATCTTGGCCTGCTCGGCCGCGTTCTGACCGAGCACGTCCAACGGGGGGCACGACCCGGTGAACGACCAGTGGGTGATACCGCCCGCCACGAGCGCCGGGCTCCCGGTCTCGTCACGGGCCTGTCTGGCCAGCTCCACCCCCAACCGGTTGAGCGTCTCGAACTCGTGCTCCAGTCCACCGTCGGCCAGCGTGTGACGGGACGTGGCGAAGGTGTTCGAGATGATGATCCTGGCGCCGGCCCGGAGATAGTCCTCGTGGACCTGGCGGACCACGTCCGGCCCGGTGAGTGCGCCGCTGCTGCTCCAGGCGTCCTGGACGGTGGCGACCCCCCGCCGCTCGATCTCGGTGCCCGTTGCGCCGTCCATGAGGATCGTCCGGCCGGCCCGAAGCTCCTCCATCAATGCTGCGTGGCCGCGTTCGTTTCCTGTCGATGGATCCATGGCGCCCCATTGTGCCCGGTCGTGAGGGCCGGGGCGCGTTTGGGGTCAGCTTCGGGTCACTGCGGTCACGGCTCGCACGGTTCCCACTGGGCCCGTCCGGCGAGCTCGGTGGCCAGCCGGTGGATCGAGTCCTGCACCACCGACATCAGCCGGGTGGTCGGCCGGTTGGCGGGGAGCGCGGTCGACAGGAGCCGGGGGATCGGGGGGTCGACGATCGGCCGCGCCACCAGCTCCCGCCGGTCGACCAGCCTCCGGACCCCGGCCAGGCTCATGATCGAGAAGGCCCGGCCCGAGCTCACCAGCTCGACCAGTGCATCATCTGCGTCGACCTGGAGCACCACATTGGGTCGGCGCTGGCGCTGGGCGAAGGCCGCGTCGATGATCGTCCGCAGCCCGGGCTGGATGGCCGGGAGCACCAGCGGGTACCGAGCCACGTCGTCGATGCCGATCGGCCCGGCCTGCGAGCCCCACTCGGGGGCGGCCGATGACGCTCCGACCAACTGCAGCTCCTCGATGGCCAGCGGTCGGGCGGTCACCCCGGCCGTCCGGTGGGCGCCCGAGATCACGCCGACGTCGGCGTCGCCGGCGACCAGGGCGAGGGGAACGCCGTTGGGATGGGAGGCCATGACCCGAAGGTCCACGTCGGCGTGGTCGGTGGTGAACCGATCGATGAGCGGGATGAACAGCATGGCCCCGATCGTGCCCGGCATGGCGACGCAGATCTTGCCCACCAGGCGACCGTCGAGCGACCGGAGCTCGTCGGTGACCTCGTCGAGGCTGCGCAGCACCTCGGCGGCCCGGTCGAGGAACCGAACCCCGGCCTCGGTCGGGGTCGCCCCCCTGGCGTCCCGACGGAACAACGGCGTGCCGAGCTCGGCCTCCACCCTGGAGAGCATGCGGCTGACGGTCGGCTGGGTGAGCTCCAGCTCCACCGCGGCGTGGGAGATGTTCTCCCGCTCGGCGATGGTCACGATGGCTCGCAACTGCCTGGCGGTCCAGTCCATGGGCGAACCGTAGCCCGCTTCCATGTCGCTGGACTATGCCTGACATACGATTCATGCATTCGTCGACATAGTGACCCCGGCGTTGTACGTTGACGGCCATGGCCACTGCTGGTGAGCTGCCCGACCGTGCCCAGGTGGTGATCGTCGGGGGCGGCATCGTCGGTTGCTCGATCGCGTACCACCTCACCCGCCGGGGCCTGACCGACGTCGTCATCCTCGAGCAGGGCCAGCTCACCTCCGGCACCACCTGGCACGCAGCCGGACTGGTCAGCCAGCTGAAGTCGTCCCACAGCCTGACCCGTCTCGCCACCTACTCGGCCCGGCTGTTCGAGGACCTGGAGGCCGAGACCGGCCAGGCCACCGGCTACCGGACGCCGGGATCGATCTCGGTCGCCTCCGACGCAGAGCGGTGGGAGGAACTGCTCCGGGGGATGTCGATGGCCAGGACGGTCGGGGTCGAGATCGAGCGCATCGAGCTGGACCGGGCCGTCGAGCTCTGCCCGCTGCTGCGGATCGACGATCTGGTCGGCGCCCTCTACCTGCCTCGGGACGGGGTGACGTCGCCGGTCGACACCACGATGGCCCTGGCCAAGGGAGCAAAGAGCC
>JAHELU010000079.1:11426-19847 GCA_024644005.1 Acidimicrobiales bacterium
TGTTCTACTGCGTTGATTCTTCGTCATTCCTAAGGCTCCTGCCGAGTTCGTGCGACGCCGATTGCAACCTAGCGCGGATCAAGTGCAACAGGCAACCGCCGGGCTGCACGAATCACGAACACACCAAGGTGATGTCCTCGCCGACGGCGAACTTCAGGACGCGAATTGCATCGGTCGACGTGATCGAGGGGGTGGCGGTGACCGGCCTCGAGATCAGCGCCGAGCGGGTGACCGGTGTGGCCACCGAGCGCGGCCCCATCGAGGCCGAGACCGTGGTGTTGGCAAGCGGGATGTGGACCCGGCAACTGGCGGCCACCGCCGGCATCAACGTGCCCCTCCAGGCCTGTGAGCACTTCTACATCGTGACCGAGCCGATCGAGGGCGTTGCGCCCGGGATGCCGACCGTGCGGGACCCGACCAACTACACCTACTTCAAGGAGGAGACCGGCAAGATCATGGCCGGCTTCTTCGAGCCACGGGGCAAGATCTGGAACCTCGACGGCATCCCCCGGGACTTCGCCTTCGGCACGCTGCCGGAGGACTGGGACCACGTCGGCCCGATCTTCGAGCGGGCCATCCACCGCATGCCGGTACTCGGCGAGATCGGCTTGCAGCTGTTCTTCAACGGACCGGAGTCGTTCACCCCGGACGGCGTCTACTACCTCGGCGAGTCCCCCGAGGTCGACCGGTGCTTCGTGGCCGCCGGGTTCAACTCGGTCGGCATCCAGTCGGCCGGCGGGGTCGGGTGGGCAATCGCCGACTGGATCATCGACGGCCACCCGCCCATGGATCTGTCGGCGGTCGACATCCGCCGGGCCTTCGCCTTCCAGGGCGACCCGGGCTATCTCGACGCCCGCATATCGGAGAGCCTCGGCCTGCTCTACGCGATGCACTGGCCCTTCCGGCAGTACGAGAGCGCCAGGGACGTGCGCCGGTCCCCGCTGCACGAGCGGTTCGACACCGCCGGCGCCGTGTTCGGGGAGACCGCCGGCTGGGAGCGCCCGAACTGGATCGCCGCCGACGGGCAGAAGCGGGACTACGAGTACTCCTGGGGCAAGCAGAACTGGTTCGAGGCCAGCGGCGTCGAGTGCGAGGCGGTTCGCACCGCGGTCGGGCTGTTCGACCAGACGTCGTTCGTGAAGCTGGAGGTGACCGGCCCGGATGCCCTGGCGGTGCTCAACCATCTCAGCGCAAACGAGATCGACGTCGCCATCGGCAAAGCGGTCTACACCCAGTGGTGCAACGACCGGGGCGGGATCGAGGCCGACCTCACCGTCACCCGCCGCGGCCACGATCGGTTCTTCGTCGTCACCGCCGCCGCCGCCGGGACCCGGGACATGGCCTGGCTGCGTCGAGCGGCCCGGGGTCGGGACCTGACGGTCAGCGACGTGACGGAACGGATCGCCATGCTCGGGCTGATGGGCCCGAACGCGAGGGCGGTGCTGACCCGGCTGACCGACGCCGACCTGTCGAACGACGGCTTCGGCTTCGGCACCGCCAGGGACATCACCGTGGCCGGCGTCGAGGTGTTCGCCAACCGCATGACCTACGTCGGCGAGCTCGGCTGGGAGCTGTACGTGTCGTACGAAGACGCCGTCACCCTCCACGACGCCCTCGTGGATGCCGGCTCCGACCTCGGGCTCCGCCATGCCGGCTACCACGCCATGAACAGCCTCCGGCTCGAGGCGGGCTACCGCCACTGGGGCCACGACATCACCGACGAGGACACCCCGCTCGAAGCGGGCCTGGGCTTCGCCGTGGCCTGGGACTGCGCTGGCGGGTTCCGGGGCCGTGAGGCGCTCCTGGCCCAGCGGGACCGGCCCCGGACCAAGCGGCTGATCCAGTTCCGGCTCGAGGATCCCGACCGGCTGCTCTATCACGACGAGCCCATCCTGCGCAACGGTGAGCTGGTCGGGCGGACCACCGGTGGGATGTGGAGCTACACCGAGGGCCGAGCCCTGGCGATGGGGTATGTCAGCCCCGGCCCGGACGACCCGGACCAGGACGCCGGCGTGACCAGGGACTGGCTCGACGGTGGGCACTTCGAGATCGAGGTGGCCACCGAGCCGATCGCAGCCACCCCATCGATCCGCTCGTTCTACGATCCCCGGAACGAGCGGGTCCGGCTGTGAGTTCCCGAATCCGACACCCACCACACGAGGAGAGACTCGACGATGCGTGACGAAGCACAGGCGGTGATCATCGGCGGGGGAGCGATGGGCGCCGGGCTGCTCTACTTCCTGGCCCATGAGGGGTGGACCGACACCGTGCTGGTGGAGAAGGGGGAGCTGTCCTCCGGGTCGACCTGGCACGCCGCCGGTCTGATACCGCACTTCATCGGCAGCCTGAACATGGCGAAGTGCCATGCGGTGGCTCCCGAGCTGTACGCCTCGATCGAGGACGAGACCGGCCTTCACGGCGGCTGGCACGGCACCGGGGCCATCCGGCTGGCCATCACCGACGATCAGGTCGACTGGTTCCGCTACGTCCAGGGCATGCTCGAGATCGTCGGTGTCGAGGGTCACCTGATCGGACCGGACGAGATCACCAAGTACTGGCCGTTCATGGACGTCTCCGACGTGAAGGTCGGGTTCCACACCCCGAACGACGGCTGGTCCGACCCCTCCAGCGCCACCGCAGCGATGGTGAAGGGGGCCCGCCAGCTCGGGGCGGAGCTGGCCAAGAACACCCTGGTCACCGAGACCAACCGCCTGGCAGACGGCCGGTGGGAGGTCATCACCGACAAGGGCCGGATCGTCTGCGACCACCTGGTCAACGCCGCCGGTTGCTATGCCCCCCAGGTCGGGGCCATGGCCGGACTGGAGGTCCCGATCGTGTCGGTGATCCACCAGTACCTGATCACCGAGCCGCTCGAGGAGATGAAGGCCCTCGACTACGACCCGCCGATCATCCGTGACCCGCGGGTGTCGTCCTACTACCGCCGGGAGATCGACAGCCTGCTCGTCGGGCCGTACGAGACGGCGAACGCCCAGATCTACGGTGTCGACGGCATCGAGTGGGACAAGCACTTCTATCTGACGCCCCCGGATCTCGACCAGATCATGCCCCACCTCGTCGACGCCGGCGATCGCATCCCGCCGTTCCAGGAGGCCGGCATCAAGAAGGTCATCTCCGGCCCCATCACCCACACGCCGGACTCCGGGTACCTGATGGGCCCGGCCCCGGGACACGACAACTACTGGCTCTGTTGCGGTGCCTCGATCGGGGTCACCCAGGGACCGGGGGCCGGCAAGTTCCTGGCCCAGTGGATGGTGCACGGTCAGACCGAGGTCAACGTCGCCGAGATGGACCCGAGGCGGTTCGGCGACCACGCCGGGCCCAAGGGCCGGTACGCCATCGAGCGGGCGATCGAGGAGTATCACGAGATGTACCAGACCCTGCGACCGGGGGAGCAACGGTTCGCCGGCCGACCCCAGAAGGTCGATCCGATCTACGACCGGCTCGATGCGCGAGGGGCCCAGTGGATGGAGGTGTTCGGCTGGGAGCGACCCCAGTACTTCTCGCCGGACGGCTCACCCGAGCAGCACTCGTTCCGCCGATCGAACGCCTTCGAGGTGGTGGCCGAGGAGTGCCGGGGGACCAGGGAGCGGGCCGGACTGGCCGACCTGACCGCGTTCTCGAAGTTCGAGGTGACCGGCGCGGACGCCGCAGCCTTCCTCGACCGGCTCACCGCCAACCGCATGCCGGCCGGCGACGGTGGGATCCGGCTCACCCACCTGCTCACCGCGCTCGGGGGCATCGAGGCCGAGATGACCGTCACCCGCCTCGGCCCGGACCGGTTCTACCTGAACTCCGGAATCACCATGCAGTTCCACGACCGGGACTGGCTGAACCACCACATCGAGCCGGGTGAGGACGTGACCGTCGCCGACCGGACCGAGGAGCTGGCGATCCTGGCGGTGGCCGGTCCCCGGGCCAGGGACATCCTGACCGCAGTGACCGGGGCCGACCTGTCGAACGACGGCTTCCGCTGGCTGACCGGCCGGGAGATCGAGGTGGCCGGTGTCCCGTGCATTGCGCTACGGGTGAGCTACGTCGGCGAGCTGGGCTGGGAGCTCCACCACCCGATCGAGCGGCTGCCCGAGCTGTACGACGCGCTGGTGGCGGCCGGGGAGCCCCACGGCATGGTGCACTACGGCAGCTATGCCATGAACGTCATGCGGATCGAGAAGGGGTACAAGGCGATGGGCTCGGAGCTGACCACCGAGATCACGCCGGTGGAGGCCGACCTCGGCCGGTTCGTCGATTACTCGACCGACTTCATCGGCCGGGCCGCCGTCGAGGCCAGACTGGCCAAGGGAGAGGACATCGACATGATCCTCGTCTACTGCGAGGTCGACACCGATCGGGACCCGATCACCGGCAACGAGTGCCGGGGCAACGAGCCGATCTACCACGACGACGAGCTGGTCGGGCTGACCACGTCCGGCACCTGGGGTCACACCGTCGGCAAGAGCCTGGCCTTCGCATACGTGCAACCCGGCTACCGACGACCCGGTACCACGTTCGAGGTCTCGCTCCTCGGGCAGCGGCGGACGGCGACGGTCCTGGCCGAACCGGCACACGACCCGGGCAACGAGAAGCCGAGGGCGTGACATGGGACGCAGAGCGGGCGGTCGGGCGGCCAGGATAGCCCTCCGGCAGGCCCCGCTGGCCGACGACGCCAGGGCGGTACGGCCCGGGATGAGGGGCGGGGCCTACCGACCGCTGAGCGACGGCCAGCTCGACGACGTCGTCGAGGCCGCCCTCGGGCTGCTCGAGGATCTCGGCATGGGGCAGGCCACGGCGGAGTTCATCGACCTGGTCACCGCAGCCGGTGGCTGGATGGACGAGCGGCAGCGGCTCCGGTTCCCCCGGGACCTGGTCAAGGCTGCCATCGACACCGCAGCCAAGGAGTTCACGCTCTACGGCTTCGGCGATCACGACGGCATCGAGATCGGCCAGAATCGGGTCCACTTCGCCACCGGGGGAGCGGCGGTGCTGATCCTCGACCACGAGACGCAGCGGTTCCGGGAGAGCACCCTTCAGGACCTCTACGATCTGGCCCGCCTGGCCGACACCCTGGACAACATCCACCTGTTCGTGAGGACCGTGGTCACGCGGGACATGGACACCGCCCGGGAGGTCGATGTCAACACGGCGTTCGCCACCATGATGGGGACGTCGAAGCCGATCGGCACGTCGATGTTCCACCCCGAGCACGTGCACGAGGTGGTGGCGATGTTCGATCTCGCCCTCGGCGGTGAGGGCGAGTTCAGGCGCCGGCCATTCTGCAAGGCGAACAACACCTTCGTCGTGCCGCCCCTCCGCTTCGCCGAGGACTCGGCGCTGTGCATGGCCGAGCAGGTCAGGGTCGGGATGCCGATCAACCTGCTGTCCGCCGGTCAGGCCGGGGCGACGTCGCCGGCCGCCCTGGCCGGTTCGCTGGCCCAGGCCCTCGCCGAGTGCCTGGCCGCCCTGACCTGTGTCAACCTGCTGGCTCCGGGCCACCCCTGCGTGATGGGGCTGTGGCCGTTCGTGTCCGACCTGCGGACCGGGGCCATGACCGGTGGCAGCGGTGAAGAGGCGGTACTGAACGCCGCCGCCGCTCAGGTGGTCAACCACCTCGGCCTCCCGTCAGGGGTGGCGGCCGGGATGGCGGACGCCAAATTGCCGGACGCCCAGGCCGGCCACGAGAAGGGCCAGACAGTGACCCTGGCGGCCAACGCCGGGGCCAACCTGGTGTACGAGTCGGCCGGCATGCTGGCCAGCCTGATGGCCTGCTCACCGGAGACGATGGTGATCGACAACGATCTGCTCGGCTCGGTCAACCGGACCATCCGGGGCATCGAGGTCACGCCGGACAGCCTGTCGACGGCGACGATCGCCGAGGTCATCGACGGTCCCGGCCACTTCCTGGGCCACAGCCAGACGCTGGCCATGATGCAGAGCGAGTACGTCTACCCCCAGGTCGGCGACCGGCTCAGTCCCGACGACTGGGTCCGGGCCGGAGCCAGGAGCGCCCACGAGGTGGCCAACGAGTACGTGACGAAGACCCTGGCCACCCATTTCCCCCAACACGTGCCGGCCGATCGTGTGACCGCCATCCGCGACGCCTTCCCCATCCGGCTCCCCCCGCAGGGCTGAGCATGCGGTCGCCGGGCCCCGACGACGAAGACACCGTGTGGCCGGAAGACACCGTGTCCTTCGAAGACACAGTGCCCTTCGAAGACACGGTGCGCTTCGCCACCGACGGGGTCGTCTGCCTGCGTCAGGTCATCGATCGACACTGGATCGAGCAGCTCCGCATCGGCGTCGAGCGGAACCTGGCCCAGCCGAGCGACCGGAGCCGGCTCTGGCACCGGGACGGCGACGGTCGGACGTCCTCGTACGACAGCCAGGTGTGGCAGCAGATCCCCGAGTACCGCCGATTCGTGTTCGAGTCGCCGATGGCGGCCATCGCCGGCCGGTTGCTGGGAGCCACCGCCGTCAACTTCTTCTTCGATGCCATCTTCGTCCGCAGCGCCGGCTCCCGGTTCCGGACGCCGTTCCACCAGGACGAGCCGTACTGGTCGGTGGAGGGCTTCGACACGTGCTCGGCGTGGATGCCGCTGGTCCCCGTCGAGCGCAAGAGCGCCCTGGAGTTCGTCCGGGGCTCCCACCGCTGGACAACGAGGTTCCGCCAGACCAACTTCGGCGCGATGACCGGCGACGAGCGGGATCAGGTCGACTTCGGCCTCGACGCCGAGCCGTTCCCGGACATCGAGGGCCAGCGTCGTCGCTACGACATCGTGAGCTGGGACATGGAGCCGGGCGACGTCGCGGCGTTCAACGCCCGCATCATCCACGGCGGCTCCGGCAACCTGGCCCCCGACCGGGAGCTGCGGGTGTTCAACACCCAGTGGCTGGGCGACGACGTCCGGGTGGTGTTCCGGCCCGAGGGCATGGACCCCGACCACTCGGCGGCCATGACCGCGGCCGGGCTCCGGCCCGGCGACCGGATCGGCACCGACCTCTATCCCGAGGTCTGGAGGCGGCCCACCGTCGCCGGCTGAGCCGAAGGGGCTCCGACCATGGCCGTCGTCAGAGGCTTTGCCCGGCCTGCGAATCGGGAGGTACGTTGCAGCTGGCATGCCCCGCACCCGCTCCGCTACGTCCGCCTTCGGGGCTCGACACTTCACCGCGGTCTGGCTGAGCGGCCTCATCTGGCACCTGACGAGGTGGGGGGTGGCATTCCTCGGCACGTACCTCGTCAACGAGCTCACCGGTTCGCCCCGGCTGGTCCAGCTGGCCGGCGTGATGCTCTACGCGCCGTTGCTGGTCGGCGGCGTCGGCGGTGGTGTCGTGTCCGATCGATTCGACCGGTTGCTGACCGTCAGGATCCAGCTCGCCGTCCTGATCCCGCTCTCGGTGCTGGTCGGGCTCCTGGTCGGAGCCGACCGGGCGCCGCTGTGGGTGATCTACCTCTACATGTTCCTGGTCGGTATCGGCTGGGTGACCGACATGACCAGCAGGCGGGCCCTCGTCTTCGACCTCGTCGGCGACGCCCGCCTCGATCATGCCATGGCGATGGAGTCGCTCAGCCTGTCGTCCGGCATGGTGCTTGGCGCGCTCGTCGGTGGCTCGGCGGTCAGTGCGGTCGGTGTCGGCTCGGCCTACTTCGCCATCGGTGGCCTGCTGGCGGTGGCCCTCCTCCTCCTGGTGCGGGTGGAGAGCCCACCGGCGCCGAGACCGCAGGAGCCGGTGTCACCGATCAAGGACCTCGTTGACGGGTTCCGGTCGTTGCGGACCCAGCGGGGCGTGTTCAGCATCCTCGGTGTCACCGTCATCGCCAACTTCTTCTTGTTCGCCTACTTCCCGATCGTGCCGGTGGTGGCCGACCGGCTCGATGCAACGCCGTTCCTGGTCGGACTGCTGTCGGCCGGTACCGGGATCGGCATGATGACGGGGTCGGCCACCATCGCCCGGCTCAAGCCCCGACGGCGGGGGCTGGTCTACGTCGGTGGCCTGTTCATCGCGTTCGCCTTCGTCGTGCCCTTCGCCCTCGGGACCGCCTATCTCCTGGTGCTGGCGGCCATCATCTGCTCCGGGTTCGGCAGCGGGTTCTTCGGCGCCACCCAGACCACGCTGGTCATGACCGAGGCGCCGGCCGCACTGCGGGGACGGGCCCTGGGGCTGTTGTCGATGGCGATAGGGGCACTGCCGGTCGGGATGTACGCCCTGGGTGAGCTGGCCGAGCGGCTCGGCGTCGGCACCGCCCTGACCCTCAACGCCGTCCTCGGCTCGGTGGTGCTGGCCCTCTGGACCATCCGGCGCCCGGAGGTGCACCGGATGACCGTCCGGGCCGACCCAACGCCGATCGACTCGCCGACCCGGGCGTAGGAACCGGTCCGACCTCGATCTGCGCCGAGCGAGGCCCCG